>CAYUNS010000012.1:34267-38323 GCA_964446155.1 uncultured Tepidisphaeraceae bacterium
GATCCGGGCAAGATGATCTACGCCGGCGTGGGCAAGACCGACCGGGAGATCGCCGACGCGATCAACGCGGGGATCGAGGCGTTCAATCTCGAGTCGGAGGAGGAGATCGAGAACGTCGATCGCGTCGCCGGCGCGATCGGCAAAACCGCCGTGGGCGCGATCCGGGTGAACCCGGATGTCGATCCCAGGACGCATGTGAAAACGACCACGGGCAAGAAGGAAACAAAATTCGGCGTGGACATCGAGCGGGCCGAGCGCGTCTTCGAGCAATACCGGAACCTGAAAAACCTGCGCATCGCCGGGGTGCATATCCACATCGGCTCGCCGGTCTACGAGATCCAGCCCTATGTGGATGCGGTGACGAAGATCGTCGCGTTGATCGATCGCCTGTCCGCGCGCGGACACCGGATCGAGTGGTTCGATGTCGGCGGCGGATTCGGCGTGAATTACGAACGGCCGGGACAGGCGTTCCCGGTCACCGAACACGCCCGGGCGCTGATCCCGCTGTTGCGGGACAAGCCGTATCGAATCGCGTTCGAGCCCGGACGATACATCGCCGGCAACGCCGGCATCCTGCTGACGCGGGTGCTGTATCGAAAGACCGGCGGAGAAAAGAAGTTCGTCATTGTCGATGCGGGAATGAACGATCTGATTCGTCCGACGCTTTACGACAGCTATCACCACATCTGGCCGGTGAAACCGGACGCGGCCAACCTCAATGCGGAGCGCGACCGCGCCTATCAGCCGAAGAACGGCGAAGTGGTCGATGTCGTCGGGCCGATCTGCGAATCCGGGGATTACCTCGCGCAGGCGCGCCCATTGCCGATCACGAAGCGCGGCGATCTGCTGGCGGTCTTCACGGCCGGGGCGTATGGATTCGCGATGAGCAGCAACTACAACAACCGCCCGAGGCTCCCCGAGGTGCTGGTGGACGGCGATCAATACAGGATCATCCGACGACGCGAGACGTTCGAGGACCTGGTGGCGCTGGAACGATTGTGAAGCACGGAAAGAAAAGACGGGCTTTTGCGGACGCGAGGACGGAGATTGTGCCCCGCGACGGCGCCCTTCCGGGCGATGACGCGGCCTCCACCAGTCGGAAACCCGGCGTGGACAAACTTTTGTTTCGCCTTCCCCCTGTTGCCGCGGGCGGGGAGTATGGTTTGCGCTCCGCCGGGGAACCGGGCGCCCCATGGAGGGGATCATAAAGAGATTCTCGACCCGCCTGCTTCCATCCGCCGTGCCGGCCGTTATTCACAGCGCCTCCCCTTTGCCCCCGGAGGGCAGGCCGAAAAAACGGGAATGAGGGGAGCCCCGTCCCATTTTTCCTCCCGCCAATCCTGGCCATTGTTTGGTTTTACAACCCGGCGGTGGGATAATCCGATCCAATGAAACAATACGACAAATTCATTCGCCTGTGGAGGCGCCTGCTGGGCTGGGGAATTGCGAGTGTCATTCTTGGAATGGCGGCCTTCGCGCAGGCGGATGATCTGGAGGCTCAGCGGTTGAAGGCGATCGTGAACCGGCCCGCGGTATCTCTCCTGGCCGATGGAAGCCCACCCCACTTTTCGGGTGATGCCCCTGCGGGGACACGATCGGAACTGGTTGATGTGAAAAAGGAAGATGAACCCTCGCTCATATCCGCTCGGCGGATTCGGGTGGGTCAGACGTACGATCAGCCGTATGACGTGCAGGTATTCAGCGGCAAGACGAATCAGGCCATCGCAAAAGGGGACACGCTTCTGGCCAGTTGCTGGCTTCGGCTTGGTGATGGAGAGGATGTCGAGGTCGGGGTCGTCACGGTTCGCCTGCAACTGACGCGCGAGCCATGGTTTTCGCCGGCCAATACCGATGTCACGATCGACCGCACGTGGCGACGCGTGTTCATCGCGGGCGTGACGGATCGAGACTTTCAGGCCGGCGATCTGAACATGGTGGTGCATGTGGGTCACCAGCCTCAGGTGATCGAGGTGGGGCCTTGTGCGGTGTTGAATCTCGGGCAAGGGGTGGATGCGCAATCGTTGCCATACAACACGCTGAACTGGCCCGGACGCAGCCCCGATGCCCCCTGGCGGGCGGAAGCTCAAAAACGTATCGAACGCTATCGCATGGGTGACCTGGCGATCCGTGTGACCGACGCCGATGGAAACCCGGTGGCCGGCGCGAAGGTGACCATTCAACAGAAATCCCGTGCGTTCGGCATTGGCAGCTTCGCGACGCCTGAAACACTGCTGGCCGACACCCCTGACGGTGAAAAAACACGCGAGATCTTTCAGCGGCTCTTCAATCGCGCCACCACCCCGATTTACTGGGCCGACTGGGGCTGGCCGCGCCAGCGCGAGCAATACCTCGCGACCGCCAAATGGCTGACCGATCACGGCATGATCACCCGCGGCCACGTGATGATCTACCCCAAATACCAGATACTGCCCAAAGACGTCGTGGCGTTGAAGGACAATCCGCAGAAGATGCGAGAACGTCTCCTCCAGCAGATCGCCGAGATCAGTGAAGCCACCAAACCGTTTCGATTCCGCGAGTATGACGTCACCAATGAACTGCGCGACAGCGTCGACCTGCACCAGTTGCTCGGCCGTGACGTGGTGGCCGACTGGTTCGCCCAAGCCCGCAGGCACCTGCCCGACGCAAAGCTGGCAAACAACGAGAACTCCATCCTCACCATCGGCGGCGTGGCGCGAAACAAGCAAGACCTGTATCTCGACTGGCACCAGTTCCTGAAAGCCAGGGGGCACGCGCCGGATGTGATCGGCTTCCAGTCGCACTTCAACGAAGCGGTGACCTCGCCCGAACAGGTGTGGGCGATCCTGGACCGATTTGCGAATGCGACCGACGCGGAGTTGCAGATCACCGAGTTCGACCTGCACACCCGCGATGAATCTTCTCAAGCCGAATACACGCGCGATTTTCTCACCGCCTGCTTCGCGCACCCGCGCGTCACGGGCTTCACCATGTGGGGCTTCTGGGAAGGCGACCACTGGCTGCCCGATGCGGCTTTCTGGCGACGCGACTGGTCGCCCAAACCAAACGCCAAAATGCTCGAGACCCTCCTGACCAAAACCTGGTGGACCGACGCCACCACCACAACCGGCGCCGACGGTACGGCCACCGTAAAGGTCTTCATGGGTGAACATGCCGTCCATGTCTCGGCAGCAGGTAAACAGCGCTCGGTGATTGTCACCGTCAATTCACCGGCGACGATTACGACCCAAATGATTTCGCTTGATCGATAGAAAAGCACCACGGCGTCAATTATCGGTTCGCGTCCCGAATGCCATTTACTTAAGGCTCCAAAATGGCTGGCTCAACTGCATTGGCCGCGTTAAAACAGGGGTCCTCTGAGCGAAAATCGCTTAAGCAAATGGCATTCTGGATGTCACCTTTAGCTCCCCTTGCCTGTTGGATTACACGGTTGAGCGAATAGTGTAACGGTGATGTCATCACCATTGCCTTTCTCATCAACGCCATTTGGCCCATTACTCTGCAGGATCATTTTTGATTCACCGTGTTGGTAGTAAATTATCGGCTGCCCCCACAGGTCTAAGCCTTGGACCAATTGACGATATTGGAGTCCGCCAAACTCCGCTTGGAGTTGGGGATCATTCAGAAGCTCCTGCATTGCATTGACAAATGGTGGCGAAGGGACACACCCTTGAACAATCCCCAAGGTCGTCAATTTTGCGGTAACTTTATCGAGTTGCCGCCACATTTCTCGGACATGTTTGTTGTGCTTTTCAACGCGATGATACTGCCATATTACAAAAGAAATCACGATAGCGATGCAAGTGGTCACAAGGGTCATCCTGCCTAAACGATGCCAATTTCGCATTAGTGTCCTTATTGGAATGGATTGGGCTGTGGGATAAAGCCGATATCCTTGGGATTACAGGCATGAAACGGGGACGGACCGGCTCCATTCGCGTTTCCTTTCGGCCGGCCTTTCCGGTCTTTCTCCGGCACAATCACCTTGCCGTCGAAGCGTGCACTCGGCCTGGCCATGGCGTGGCGATGATACCACGGCTCGTTTCGGGGACAACGTTG
>CAYUNS010000013.1:0-891 GCA_964446155.1 uncultured Tepidisphaeraceae bacterium
TTGAAAACATCGCGATGCGCCTTCTCGATCTCATCGAACAGGATGACCGAATAAGGCTTCCGCCGGACGGACTCGGTCAGCCGGCCGCCTTCCTCATATCCCACGTAACCGGGCGGCGCGCCGATCAGCCGCGCGACCGAATGCTGCTCCATGAACTCGCTCATGTCGATCCGCACCATCGCGTTCTCGTCATCGAACAGGAATTCCGCCAGCGCTTTGCACAGTTCCGTCTTGCCCACGCCCGTCGGACCGAGAAACAGGAACGACCCGATCGGGCGATTGGGATCGCCCAGCCCGGCGCGGTTGCGACGTACCGCGTCGGAAACCGCGCGCACCGCATCATCCTGCCCGATCACCCGCAGACCGAGCCGGTCTTCCATCTTCAGCAGCTTTTCGCGCTCGCCTTCCAGCATCCGCGACACCGGCACGCCGGTCCAGCGCGACACCACTTCCGCGATCTCATCCGGCGTCACCTCGTCCTTCACCAGCGATTGCCCGTCGTGCGACAGCTCGTGCGACTTTTTCTCGGCCTCGTCGAGCCTGGCTTTCAGATCGCGCATCTCGCCGTATTGAATCCGCGCGGCGACCTCCCAGTCACCCTGCCGCCGCGCCTGCTCCAGCTCGATCTGCTTGCGGTCCAGATCCTCCTGCAACCGCTTGATGCCGCGCAGCGCGCCGACTTCGGTTTCCCATCGCGCGGTGAGCCGCGTGTTTTTCTCCCGCAGCTCCGCCAGCTCCTTTTCGGCTTTCTCGACCTGTTGCCGGGAAGCGGCGTCCTTCTCGCGCCGAAGGGCCTCCAGCTCGATCTGGAGCTGCATCATGCGGCGGCGAATCTCGTCAAGCTCGGCGGGCATCGAGTCGTTCTCGATGCGCAGCCGCGAGGCGGCCTCG
>CAYUNS010000013.1:901-1120 GCA_964446155.1 uncultured Tepidisphaeraceae bacterium
GGTCGATCGCCTTGTCGGGAAGGAAACGGTCCTGAATGTACCGATCGCTCAGCACGGCCGCGCTGACGATGGCACTGTCGGTGATGCGCACGCCATGATGCGTCTCGTAGCGCGACTTCAGCCCGCGCAGAATGGCGATGGCGTCCTCGACGGTCGGCTCGCCGACCAGGATCGGCTGGAAGCGCCGCTCCAGCGCCGCGTCCTTCTCGATGTGCTTGC
>CAYUNS010000013.1:1130-23942 GCA_964446155.1 uncultured Tepidisphaeraceae bacterium
GATTGCCCGCGTCCATCGCGCCCTCGGCCTTGCCGGCGCCGACGACGGTGTGCAGTTCATCAATGAACAGGATGATCCGTCCATCGCTTTGCGTGACTTCCTTGATGACCGCCTTGAGCCGATCCTCGAACTCGCCGCGATACTTCGCGCCCGCGATCAGCGCGCCCATGTCGAGCGCGATGATCTTCTTGTTCTGCAACACCGCCGGCACGTCGCCGTTGAGCACGCGGATGGCGAGGCCTTCGACGATCGCGGTCTTGCCCACGCCCGGCTCGCCGATGAGGACGGGATTGTTCTTCGTGCGGCGCGACAGCACCTGCATGGTGCGGCGAATCTCCTCGTCGCGCCCGATCACCGGATCGATCCGGCCTTGCCTGGCCATCTCAATGAGATCCCGGCCGTATTTTTGCAGCGCCTGGTATTTCTCCTCCGGGTTCTGATCGGTCACGCGCTGCCCGCCGCGGACATCCTTCAACGCCGCGAGGATCGCGTTGTGATCGACCGCCTGCGTGGTGAGAATCTCCCTGGCGTCGCTTTTCACCTGCGCCAACGCGAGCATGAGATGCTCGGTCGAAACATATTCATCCTTGAGCCGATCCGCTTCCTTCTGGGCCTGATTGAAGACCTCCTGCGTCGCGCGATTCATGCCCAGTTGCGTGCCGGTGGCGTGGGGAAGGCGATCCAGTTCCTGCGTCACGACCTCGCCGATGCGCGAGACATTCGCCCCCAGCTTCTGGAGCAGGGGACGCACGACCCCCTCCGTCTCGGCAAGCAGCGCCGCCAGCAGATGCAGGGGCAGCAATTCGGCATGATCGCGCCGCCGCGCCAGCTCCTGGGCGCGAACGACGGATTCCTGGGCCTTCACGGTGAATTTGTCGAATCTCATGAACCTTGCCTCCAATCTACAAGGATCATACGCAAACCCGAGGCCAGACGGCGTTTGAAAGACGTGGAGAAAAGGCTTGCAAGAGGCGGTTTATCAATTGGTTATGAAAAGGGCCGCGCGGGGCGGTTTCCGGGTGTTCCGCGCGATTCTGCCAACGCGCGCGCGAGCCGGCCCAAAGCTGCAATATTGGCACTCCGGGCAACCGCTCACACTTGCGAGGGTTCGGACTCCTCCGCCGGCGCGGCGTCGGCGGGCGGGGGGGCGCCCAAGGCCTGCTCGATACGCTCGACAATGGCATGGATCGGCGGGCGCTGATAGACGAAATCATCGAGGCGGATTTTTCCCGTCCTGCCCTGTTCCTCATACGTCGCGAACGCGATCCCCTTGCGGTCCCACAGTGTCTTGTCAAGGTCGCGAATGCCTGACAGCGACACCGGAGGATGTCCCGGCGCGTACAGGGTGTCTCCCGAAAGACGATACTCGCCGCGCGAGGCGTGAATCCACCGGATCAACAGGAAGACCGCCAGCGGCGGCAGGATGTAAAACAGCGTGCGCTGAAGGCGGATGTCGGTGTCGGTGTGATGCTTGAGGTCTTTCCTTTCGGCCGTCAGCTTGTCGAGCTGGGGGACATCCTGCTTTTCGCGGGCGATCTCGAGATCGGCCTCGATGACGGCGAGCTTGCGGTTGCTTTCGGGATATCCAATGAATCCGTCATATCCAAACCACAACCCCATCACCAGGCACGCGGCGGCGATGATGTAGCGCGTATTGCGATAATACGAACCGGCGGTGGCGACAATGTCTCCCTGCGCATCGGATCGGTTTTCAGTCTGGCTCATGGCTTCCATTTCAGTGTAAGGATACGTCGGTGCGACGCCGTATGGCGTCGAGGCTCTCGAGTGTCCGCCGCGCCGATGCGATGGCATCGGCCGCCGCTTCCCTGCCGGCAAGCAGTTGATCCGCCTGCAACGGCGGTGGAGACGCCAGCATCTCGGCATGGCGCTTCAACAGGCCGTCCAGCACCCGTTCCGTCTCGATGCGGGCGGCTTCCAGCATCCGCAGGGATTCCGCGATCATTGCCTCCATGCCGGGCATTGTAAAAGGAGTTGCTCGCTCCCGAAAGGCGACGATACGGCAAAAGTCGATGCGCGACCCATGGATGCGTCTGGATGAAATGCCGGGGAAACGGTCCTTTCGCGCCTCGCTGTCGGCCGGTCCCTTCACGCGATGGCGTATCGCCCTTATCATTTCCCGCATGATCGGACGTGGAATCATCGCCTCGGCGGTCGTCGTCTACCTGCTGGTTCTGGTCTGTGCCGCCTGGCCGGATCGAAGCCTGTCGCGCGCCGGCGAGGAAACGCCCGTCTCTTCCGAAGACACCCTTCCGCCCCGCAACCCAACCGCACGGGCCGGGCTGCCTTATCGCGGCGTCGCCATGCAGATTCAGCGGGTGGACTGGATCGACCAGTACAAGCTCAGCATCGATGAGATCGCGGATCTCGGCGCCGACACGGTCCTGCTTGTCGTCGACACTCGTCAGGAAAACGGCACGAGCAGCCGCATCTATCTCGACATGCGGATGACCCCCACCCCCGAACAGCTCGCGCAACTCATCCGTCACGCCAGGGACAAAGGCCTGCGCGTGATCGTCATGCCGGTGGTGCTGCTCGACAAGCCGCGCGGCAACGAATGGCGGGGAACGATCAAGCCCGAAAGCTGGGACAACTGGTTTGACAGCTACCGTGAAATGATCCTCCACTTCGCATGGATCTGCGAAGGCAACGGCGCCGACGTGCTCGTCGTCGGTTCGGAGTTGGTCAGCACCGAAAACAAGCTCGATGAATGGACGAAAACCATCCGCCAGGTGCGCAAGGTCTTCACCGGAAAGCTCACCTATTCCGCCAACTGGGATCACTACACCGGCATCCCGTTCTGGGACCAACTCGATCTCATCGCGACCAACAGCTATTACAAGCTCGGCAAGGATCACACCGTCGGCGTCGAGCAGATCGTCAGGCGATGGAAGGATATTCAAACCGACCTGCTCGGCTTCACCACGCGGATGAACAAGCCACTGCTGTTCACCGAGGTCGGCTGGTGCAGCATGAGCAACGCCGCGCATCAGCCGTGGGATTACACCACCGGCGACCCGATCGACCTCGCGTTGCAAAAGAAGCTGTACGAAGGCTTCTTCGAGGCCTGGCACGGCAACGCCGCGCTCGGGGGCTTCATCATCTGGGAATGGCCTCCGGGCGAGGGAGGCCGGAAAAACCGCGGCTACACCCCCGAAGGCAAGCCCGCCGAAAAAGTGCTGCGCGAATGGCTCGCGAAATCCCCATGGGATGTCCGTTAGCCCGAGTCACGCCATCCGCCTGTTCGACGCAGGCACGACCTGGAGAGTGACGGCTTTCCATCTTCACACCCATGATTCGACGCCGTCAGACCAGATTTCCTTTTTCCAGATCGCCACTTCCCGCTTGAGCGTGTCGATGATCCAGCGGCAGGCCTCGAAGGATGCGGCGCGATGCGGGGTGCTGACGGCGATGAGAACGCTGGGTCGGGCCAGTTCGACGCGACCGGTGCGATGAACGATGACGAGGCGAATGATCGGCCATTGCGCGCGGGCGCGGGCGGCGAGATCCCGCATCTGGCTCAGCGCCATCTCGACATAGGCTTCATAATCGAGCGCCGCGAGAACGCGACCCCGCGAATCGGTTTCGGCGCGGGTCGTGCCCAGAAAGACATCGATCCCGCCGGCGCGGGGGTCCGCGACGGCGGCGATCAACCCGCCGACATCAATGGGATCGGGGATGATGTCGATCACGTCCATCGGATCATCCTCCGCTCACCGGCGGAATGAAGGCCAGCTCGTCCCCCTCCCGCAGCTCGGTCGCGAGAGGCGCGTATTCGCGGTTCACCGCGAAAGCGGACGGGCCCAGATGCTCCAACAGCGCCGGATGACGTTCGAGCACGGCGTCCCGCGCCTGCGCGACCGTCGCCCCGTCCGGCAGGTCGATCGAAAACGCATCGACACCCGCGGTCTGTCGAAGGATCGCGAAAAGTCGGACCCGGATCGTCATGTGCCTTCCCGGTCGATTGCTTCCTGTCCGACGATCGCGATTTTATAGCGATCGGCGAGTTCGATGATCTTCGGCTTTTCAAGCATGATGGTCTTCCCGGCCTCGAGCACGAGGCAGCGGGCGCCCGATGCATACAGTTTCTCGATGGTCGTCGTGCCGATGGTGGGAACGTCGACGCGCATATCGCGCGTGCTGTTGGAGACCTTGATGAGGGTCCACCCGCCGGCGCGGCAGAGCGCGCCGGCGCGCTCGATCATGGCGTTGGTGCCCTCGATCGCCTCGACGGCGAGGATGTCGCGGTCCATCACCGCGATGGATTGCCCGATGTCGAGGCGCGTGACGGTCTGCGCCAATCGCCAGCCGTGATGAATGTCGCCCCACTGCTTTTCAGTGGGTTGACGACGGGTCATCACGCCGGGCGTGGCCAACTGATCGGAACAATATCGGGTCGAATCGATCAAGGTGATTCCGCCGGCATGAAGTTCATCAATCAATCCCTGGAGCACGGCCTGGGGACGCTTGTCGTCGCGGAGGCGCACAAACCAGAGCCGCAGCGCCCGCCAGTCGGGAATATACTGCAAATACCGCCATCGGCTGAACATCCGATCCTTCGGCACATATCCCACCATGATGGCCTCGGTACAGCCGTGGGACCGAAGGTGGCGAATCCAGCTTCCGAATCGCAGCACGCCGACGGATCGGAACGCGTCCACTTCCCGGCTCAGCATCGGCCAAGCGCAGCCCGCCAGCCCCGCGCAGACCACCTTTCGCCCCGCCGCCCGCGCGCCGCGGGCGACCAGCAGCGGAAAGGCGCCTTCGCCGGCGATCAGTCCGAGAGGGGTTGTGGGATCGGAGCGAGTCACGGGGCGATTCGGTCCTTCGAGCCGCTAAATAAAAGATGTTTTCTGAATCGCTTATTCGTCGGCGAGATCGGAATCCACCGGCGCGGACAACTCCATCGTCCATTGCGGCGAACGGCGAAGGCCCATGAGGGCGGAGACGATGAAAAGCGGAATCGCCATCAGCGAGAGAATGACATCGCGCGATTCGCTGGAACCGGCGATCGCCGCGCACAGGATCGCGGCGGTGGTGAGAATGGCCAGTTCCGTCCGGCTTGGTAAAAGTCGCTTCATCGCAGGCTGCCCCGTCCATCGGTCACACCCCCGACGCGGCGGCAATCTAACGAATTCGCCCCGGTATTTCCAGTTCATCCCGGGGTTTCCCAAAGGAAGATCGTGACCGGCCAAGCCTCGCGCCCGCGCGTTTTCTCCACGAGACGAAAGACGTTCACCCCACTTCCGGCGAGGTGGGGAAGGTGACTTCCAGCCAGACGCAATCGGAGAGGGTCTTGATGATTGGATTGTTCATCGCGGCGGGAAGGAGGACGGTTTCACCGCGGGTGAAACGGGTGGGTTCGGCGATTCCATCGACGCGTACCTCGGCCGAGCCTTCGAGCATGATCCAGACAACCGGCTCGTCGTAAGGAACAGGCTCTTCAATGCCTTCGGTCATGCGCACCTTTTCCATCTTGAAATAGTCGCACGTCACCAGCCGCGTCACCGTCGTGAAATACCCGGCGACGTGCGAGCGCTTTTGCTCCGGCTGGGCGGCGCCGCTGAAATCGATGCACTCCAGCGCTGGCTCGACATGCAGCGTGCGTGGCCGACCGGTCGCGGCGTCGATCCGATTGAAATCAAAGACCCGGAACGTCGTGTCGCTCGGAGTCTGCACCTCCGCGACCAGAATCCCCGCGCCCAGCGCATGCACCGTGCCGCTGGGCAGGTAGGAGCAATGCCCCTCCCTGACCGGAACGGCGTTGATGCAATCCTCGACCGTCCCCTGCTCGATCGCCTGCCTGAACCGCTCCCTGGTCATGCCCGGCTTCAGCCCCTTCAACAGGCGGGCGCCGGGATCGTTCTGCAATACATACCATGCCTCGCTCTTGAGATGCGCCTCGGTGTGGGCATCGGCATATTTCCGATCGGGATGCACCTGGACGGACAAATCCTCGCGGGCGTCAAGGAATTTGATCAGGATGGGAAACTGTCCATGTTCTCCGGTGAGCGGGACATCGCCATGCAGTTTCCGGCCGAACGCCTCGACGAGCGAATGCAGCGTTCGCCCCGCCAGCGGGCCGTTGGAGACTTCCGCACTCACCCAGTCGGCGGACTGATCCACGACGCCGGGCGGAAAATCGAACAGCTCCCAGCTCTCGCCGATCTGTTTCCCCGCCGGCAGGGGCTTGCCCAGAACCGTCTCGATCTTGCGCCCGCCCCAGATTTTCTCGACGTAACGCGGTTTGAATTTCAGGGGGTAAAGGAAGGTGGAAGTCATGGATTGCTTGTCGCTTGTCACGAGCCATTTGTAAGCCGCGCGTGAAGACCATTTTCACGGCGGATATTTCCGCATACTCTACATCCGGCATCGTCATGCCGCCAACCAAACGACCGGAAACCATGCGACCCATGCCCGCAATGAGCGACACCAGCCAAAACAAAACCTTCGTCATCGACACCAACGTGCTGCTGCACAATCCCAACGCCCTGTTTCTCTTCGCGGACAACGAGGTGATCATTCCGTTCGATGTCATCGAGGAACTGGACAAATTCAAGACCGCCAACGATGACCTCGGCCGCAATGCGCGCTCGGTCATCCGCCATCTCGATCGGCTGCGGCAACTGGGCAATCTCTCCGATGGCGTGCCCGTCGCAGAGACCGGCGGGCGAGTGCGGATCATCCTCGAGCAGGACCAGAAGCTCTGCCCCGGCCTGACCACCAACACCCCCGACAACCGCATCATCTGCTGCGCGCTGATGCTGCATCAGCAGGGCCGGCATGTCGTGTTCGTCACCAAGGACATCAACGCGCGCATCAAGAGCGACGCTCTGGGATTGCACGCCGAGGACTTCGAGGCGCAGAAGGTCGATTTCGATCGCCTCCATACCGGCTGGCGTGAAGCCCAAGTGCCCGGCGGGATGATCGACCGGTTGTTCAGCGAAAAACAATCGCCTCCGCCTCTGGAAAACCTGCTGGCGAATGAATTCGTCCTGCTGAAGGACGAAGCGGACGACTCGCACACGGCCCTGGCTCGCTATCACGCCGACGCCGGCGCGCTGCTGCCCGTCCGCCAGCGGCGCGGGCCGGTCTTTGGCATCCTCCCCCGCAATCTTCAGCAGGCGATGGCGATGGATTTGCTCCTGGACGACAACATCCGGCTCGTTTCCCTGATCGGTTCGGCCGGCACGGGCAAGACCCTCCTCGCCGTCGCCGCCGGAATGGCCAAAACCCTCAATGAGCAGATCTATCAAAAGCTCCTGTGCGCCCGACCGATCATGCCGCTCGGACGCGACATCGGATATCTCCCCGGCGACAAGGATGAAAAGCTCACCGCGTGGATGCAGCCAATCTTCGACAACATGAGCTACCTTCTCTCCAACCGGCTCACGGGGGAATCGGGACATTCATCCCACGCCTCCCTCTCCTCGGTCGAGCAGCGCGTCAAGCAGCTCATCGAGACCGGCCAGGTCGTGCTCGAACCCCTGACCTACATTCGCGGGCGCAGCATCCCGCACCAGTTCATGATCGTCGACGAGGCCCAGAACCTCACGCCGCACGAGGTGAAAACCATCGCCAGCCGCGTCGGCGAGGGGACGAAGCTCGTCCTCACCGGCGACGCCACGCAGATCGATAATCCCTACCTCGACTCGTCGAGCAACGGATTGAGCTACCTCGTCGAGCGGCTCAAGGGCAAGGACATCGTCGGACACATCACGCTCACCAGGAGCGAACGGTCGGAACTCGCCAGCCTCGTCATCTCGGAGCTGTGAGCCTCGACCATTCCATCCGTTGCCATGCGCCCTGGTCCCGCCAGGGCGGGCCGGCTTCGGAAACATGCCGTCCAGGCGCTTGGCGAGCGGCCTTCCGGCGCATAGAGTGTGTGGTTTCATTCAATGACCAAAGGAAAACATGATGGACACGACGGAAACAACCATTCAGTATGATGATTTCGCCAAGCTCGACCTGCGGGTCGCGACCGTGATCGAATGCAAGCCGCACGGCAACGCCGACAAGCTCCTGATCCTGCAAATCGAACTCGCCGGAGGCGAGCGCCGGCAGATCTGCGCCGGGCTGCGGCAGCACTATCAGCCCGAGCAGCTTGTGGGGAAACAGATCATCGTCGTCGCCAACCTCGCCCCCCGGCAGATGCGCGGCGAAGTCTCGCAGGGCATGCTCCTGGCCGCGACCGACCCCGAAACCCAGCGCGTCATCGTCGCCGCCCCCGGCGAACCCGTCACCGCCGGCGCCAAAGTGAGTTGAGGCATTTTCGATTGGCGATTGGCAAACCCGGCGCGACGCCCCTTCCCAAATCAATCGCAACTCGAAAATCACGACGATCCCAATGCTTCGAGAGCTTCACATCTCCAACCTCGCCGTCATCGCCGATGCGCGCATCGAGTTCGCTTCGGGACTGAATTGCTTCACCGGCGCCACCGGCGCGGGCAAAAGTCTCGTCATCGGCGCGATCGAAGTGCTGCTCGGCTTGCGCAGCACCACGGATCTTCTCCGGCCGGGCGTTGACGAGGGGCGCGTCAGCGGCGTGTTTGAAATCCGCGGCAAGGCGCTTTTGCAAACCATCGAGGCGATCACCGATGTGCCCGTCACCGCCGATGGCGGCGAACTGCTGCTCACCCGGCGGCTCTATGCCAGCGGCAGAAGCTCCGTCAGCCTCAACGGCAATCCGATCACCCTCACCATGCTCCGGCAGGTCGCCGAATCACTGGTCGATGTGCATGGGCAACACGATCACCAGTATCTGCTCAAGCCTTCCAACCAGATCGAAGTGCTCGATCAATACGGCGATCTCGAAGCCCTGCGGGCGCGGTATCACGAGGTCTACGCGCGCCTCCAGGAGGCGCGGCGGCGTCTTGACGACCTCTCCGCCGATCAAACCCTCCGCCGGCAGCAGCTCGATCTCTACCATTTCCAGGCCGACGAGATCGACAACGCCGAGCTTGCCCCCGGCGAATACGAGGAGCTTCAGGCCCGCTCCGCGGTGTTCGAAAACCTCGAAAAACTCCGCAAGGACGCCGGCGCCACCTACGCCGCGCTGTATGAGATGGACGGGGCCGTCCTCGAACGCCTCAAGGGCATGGCTGGCGTGCTCGCGGAACTCGCGGAACTCGATCTCACCCTCAAGCCCGTCTCTGATTCCATGCGCGATGCGACGCTGCAGCTCGACGAGACCGCGTTCGATCTGTCCCGCTATCTCGACAAGCTGGATCTTGATCCCTCCGAGCGCGCGGAGGTGAGCGACCGGCTCAACACCGTCAATCGCATCCTCAACAAGTACGGCGGCACGATCGAGGAAACGCTCGCGTACCGCGCGGAGATCGGCGGGCAGATCGCCGAACTGGAAAAAACCACCGACGACCTCGCCTCGATTCAACAGACCATTCAACCACTTGAAGGCGAAATGAAAGCCCTTGGGGAAGAGCTAAGCGCCAACCGCCGGGCCACCGCCAGGACACTCGCCCCGATGATCGAGAACGCTCTTGCGGAACTCGGAATGGAGAAGGCGAAGTTCACGATCGCCTTCGACGCCGCGCCGATGAATGAAAGCGGGCTTCCCGCGACGCCCTCGGGGTTCGATGCGATCGAATTCATCGCGAAAACCAACCCCGGCCAGGCCGCGCAGCCGCTACGCAAGATCGCCTCCGGCGGTGAGCTGTCGCGGATCATGCTGGCCCTCAAGGGCATCCTCGCGCAGACCGACCGCGTCAGCGTCCTGGTGTTCGATGAAATCGACGCCAACGTCGGGGGGCGCCTCGGCTCGGTCATCGGCAACAAGCTCCGGCATCTCGCGACGCATCACCAGGTGCTCTGCATCACGCACCTGCCGCAAATCGCCTGCTACGCCGATCGCCACCTCACCGTCCGCAAGCGGGTGGACGGCGATCAGACCCGCACCACCGTCCGCATCATGGACGGTTCCGAGCGGCTCGAGGAACTCTCGGAAATGATCGGCGGGCAGCGCATCACCGACACGACGCGCGCCCAGGCGGCCGAACTGCTCGAATCGGCCCGCGGCGAGTTCTCAACCCCGTCGCCCAAGCCGGCCAAAACCGCCTCCCGCAAAAAGCCCGCCCGCGGCAATCCCCGTCGTCTGAAAACCCCCTGAAACACTCCCCTCGAAACACCCCAAAAACCTACGGCGCGAGCGCTCATTCCCCCATCGAACCCGCGACCGTCTCGGGAATCTGCCTCAGCCGCCCTTCCCGATCCACGCACGCGATCGTCGTGCTCGCCTCGGCGATCACCGTCGCCCCGCGCTTCAACTCATACGCGTGATCGATCCGCACATGCGTCCGCTTCACGAGGCGCGTGACGAGCGTCAGTTCATCGTCATACCGCGCGGGCGCCTTGTATTTGCACTCGGCCTTCACGACGACGAAGAACGCGCCCTGCTTTTCAAGGTCCGCATAGCTGACCCCCTGCGCCCGGAGAAACTCGACGCGCCCCATCTCGAAATACTGGAGAAAACGGCTGTGATGCAGATATCCCATGCCGTCCACTTCGGGATATCTCACTCGAATCGTGATCTGATGCTGGTCCATGGCGACAAGAGTCTACCGATTCAGTCCGCAAGTGCATCGCGCAGCCTGGGGCGCTGGTCGAGAATCCGCCGCGCCGTCGCAAGGTCCACCCGCCGGTGGTGCATGACGACGGCCGCTTTCACATGCCCGTCGGCCCGCTCCAGCAGCGCCATCGCCTCGTCGCGCGGCAGCGACGTGATCGTCGAAACGATCCGCGCGCCCCGGTCCCGGAGCTTTTCATTGGTCGCGCGCAGATCCACCATGAGATTGCCGTGCGCCTTGCCGATCCGCACCATCGCCAGCGTGGTGATCGTGTTGAGCACGAGCTTGGTCGCGGTCCCCGCCTTGAGGCGCGTCGATCCGGTCAGCACCTCCGGTCCGGTGAGCGGGCGGATGACGATATCCGCCTTCGCCTCATCGGCGACGGGTTGAACGCAGGAGAGAAAGATCGTCCCCGCGCCCCGCGCCCCGGCACGGCGCAGCGCGCCGTGGACGAACGGCGTCGTTCCCCCGGCCGCGATCCCCATGACGACATCGTTCGGTCCGACCCGCTTCGCGTCCACCGCCGCCGCACCGTCCTCGGCGCGATCCTCGGCGCCTTCCCGGGCGCGGAACATGGCCGCCTCCCCTCCGGCGATGATCCCCTGCACCATCTCCGGATCGGATCGAAACGTCGGCGGGCATTCCGACGCGTCGAGCACGCCCAGCCGCCCGCTGGTTCCCGCGCCGACGTAGATCAGCCTCCCCCCGGCCCGGAATGCTTCGACGACCCGCTCGATCGCCCGCGCGATCGCCTCCCCCTGCGTCGCCACCGCGTTCACCGCCGCCTGGTCCTGCGCGTTCATCAGCGCGACCGCCTCCGCGAGGCCCATCGCATCGAGGTCCGCCGATTCGTCCAGCCGCTGTTCCGTCAGTAAATGTGAGCGATCGTTCATGGTTTGGGTGTGATGGATCCAAGAACCGCCCGGCGGCTGGCGCCGGTGACGGAAGGGACATTCGACGGCTCGCCATCCAGCGTCGCCGCCCCGAGCAGTGCGAACGCGACGGCCTCCTTCGCTTCAAACGGCACGCCCAGATCGTCGGTCACGCGAAGCGAACGCCCGCCTTTCAACAACCGCATGATCCTCCCGTTCCGCACGCCTCCGCCGCTGGCGATCACCTCGTCATCCGGGCGAATCGCCGATTGGATCGATCGCGCCGTCACCTCCGCCGCCGTCGCGAGCAGATCGTCCAGCGAAGCGCCGGGACGTATCTGGCGAACCGCCGCGTCGAACATCGCGATCATCGCCGGCCCGTCGGTTGATTTCGGTGGCGGCGACGCGAAGTACGGTTGCGCCAACATCCATCGCACAATCTCCTCGATGGCCGTCCCGCGTTCCGCGCCCCCGCCGCCGACGTCATGGCCCGGTCCTGATGAATTCAATGTTCGGCAAAGCCAGTCGCTGATGCAATTCCCCGGACCGGTGTCGAACGCGATCACCTCGTCGATCGCGCACCCCGCCGGAAGGATCGTCACATTGGCGACCCCGCCGATGTTCAGCAGGACGCGGCTCTTCGTCATGTCCCGAAACAGGATGTAATCCGCGAATGGGACCAGCGGCGCGCCCTGCCCGCCGGCGGCGAGGTCGGCGCGGCGAAAGTCGCTGATGACCGCGCACCCCGTCCCGGCCGCGACAAGCGACGGATCGAACCACTGGATCGTATTCGGCGGATCATGAAAGAGCGTCTGCCCATGCGCCGCGATGCCCGCGATCTCCCCGCGATCGACCCCCGCCTCGCCCATCGCCGCGTTCACCGCCTCGACATGGACGAGGGAGATGGCCCGTCCCAGTTCCGCCAGCTCGACCAATTCCAGACCTCCACCGCCGCGCACGCGATGTATCCTCGCCGACAACTCGCGCGGATACGGATGCGCGCGGTGAGCCAGCAGCTTCACCGACATCTCCACCCCCCGTCCCGCGATGCGCGCAATCGCGACATCCACCCCATCGGCGCTGGTTCCGCTCATCGCCCCGGCGAGAATTCGTGTCGGCTGCATCATGCTGGTTCATCCCTGAACACGTCCATCTTATCGAAATGCCACCCGCTTTTCAGCAACAACCGTCCTTTCACCGCTTCTCCGGGGCGCATGACACGATGCCTCGCACATCACACAAGAGCCGCCGGCGCCATGGCCTTATATGGGCAGGACCAGGATCGCGTGATAGGGCTCGCCCAGGGTATTCAGGATCAGGCTGACCGTCAGCCAGAGCACGATGGCGGCCGCCTCACCGAAAATCAGGCCCAGAAACAGCGGACGGATCCATCGCAGCACCTCCAACCCGCCATAGCGGACGATCAACATCTTGCACAGCCACCCCAGGAAGATGCTGAACCAGATTTGGCCGATGCCCCAGGTCGTGCAGAGCAGATATCCCACCGGATGCAGCGGCCAGGCGGCGAAACGAAGATTCAAAACGCCCAGCATACCCGCCAGCAACGCCCCGAAACCCAGATGGCCCAGCCGCCAATGGGAATCGGCGGCGCCCATGCGAGGCGGAATGTAGGACTGGGTCGAGTCCAGCCCGATCACCTTGGGCATGGTCCACGCCCCCCACGATCCGATCGGCGATTCCTGAACCTGATCCAGCGACGTTGCATAATTGTAGTGGACATAGAGCGTGCTGGCCCCCGACACCGCGAACGCCACCGCCAACGCCAGCACCAGGCAGAACGTGAAACCGATCGCACGATGCCAGTTTCGCTCCCCCTGGTAGGCCCGTTCATCGGCCACGCGCATGGCGTGGATCATGTAGACCGACGAGGTTTCCCGCGTGTCATGCAGCAGCATCCCGAAAAACATGTTCGACAGATAGGTCGAGCCAAGCGTCGTCCGCGCGCCGGTCAGGTCGCTGAACGTCAGCCAGAAACGATCCGGCGACACCGGCAACAGCACATACAGCAGCCCTGTTTCCGCGACCACCCGCGCCACCACCAGGTAGACCAGCAGGATCACCCCCACCAGCACCATCGCCCCCGCCACAGAGGCCCCGGCCCAGGTCAGCCACACGACCAAGGTCGCGCAGCAGCCCACCAATCCCCAGCCGGCCATGGTGTATGGCAGATAACGCCCCACCGCCTCGCCCGCGCGGGCGCGCCGCACCATCTGCCGGGCGACCAGCCCCAGTTGCTGCCGCCCCACCCACAGCGTCAACGCCCCCATGATCATCATCGCCCCGAACAGTTGATCGCTCGCCATCGGCCTGGTGAACTCGGCATGATAGTATGTGCCATACATCATCTGCGTCACCTGCAACACGATGAAGAAGAACCACAGGCTGAACGCCACCCGCGCCTGGATGAAAAACATCAATCCGATGATCGTGAAATAGACCTGCTGGGACTTGAACTCCTGCTGCGCGGCGTTGAACGGCCGCTCCGCCAGAATCGCCGTCAGGTCGAAGCGCAGCGGCATGTCCGGCCAATACTGCGGCCAATAGACATGCAGCGCCCCCAGGGCATGAATGGAGAAGACGGCCGCGAAGGCGCACCAGAACAACCGGCTGCGCAACAGGTCATTGAGCGCCCGCCCCTTCGGTGGAGGTTCGATCAGGGACAGGTAGACCGTCGCCAGCGGAAACGGCAGACGCTCGTTCTCCACCCACTGCCGCCGAAAAATCGCCGACAGGCACACCACCGCCCCGAACAAGGCCGCGAAGAACACCCCCCACGAGACCGCCGGTTGCGCCCAGGCCGACCAGGGAACCGCCTTCACGCGGTTGAGAAAAGTGTCTTTCTCGATCCTCACCGGCCAGAAGAAATTGCTCACCACCGGATCGCGTCCACGCTCGGCTGGATCGTCCGACTCCATCGTCGGCCACATCCAGTCGGGCAGGTCCAGCAGGTTCAGCAGATCGGCCGTCGGTCGATCGATCGCGGCATGTCCGAACGGCGCCACCAGGTGGCCGGGAAGATAACGCATCAACCCCACGCTGGGCAGCGCGCAGCCGACAAGGGCCATCCCCAGCGCCACCGCCAGTTCATGACCGCCCAGCGCGGCGCGCGGCCTCCAGCGGTGCAAGGCGGCGTTGAGCAGCAGCACGAACAGCAGAAAAAAGATCAACAGGCTCGCCGGCAGGTGATTGCCCACAAAATCGGTGTTGCGCAAGACATAATTGTTGAACGGCGTCAGGCCGCAGATCAGGCAGACGCCCGCCAGACCCAACACAACACTGCGTCCGTTCACCGCCTTGCGCGTATTCATGCGTCCCGTCCCACTCGTGTCCCGCTCCTTTTCATCTGTTTTTAAACTCCGTGGTTCAAGGTTCAACGGCCCAGGCGTTGATCCCATGAAACAAGCCCGAAAAACCGCCGACATCACGCTTGTTCATTCACCCGCGCCGAGATTCATCACGGAATCCGCCATGCTCAGGTCGCGAAAACGCCGGATGCGATGAAAGGTGAGGAAATTCGCGTCATGGGCCTGGTGTGCCCCACCGAGGCCATCCTCATACGCGGTGCGCGACACGGCGATGATGTCGTCGCCCTCAAACAACCAGTCAACATACTGGAAAGCGTGCCCCGAGACATTCCGGTGATGAAGCACGATGCATCGAATCTCCCACCGCCGCAGATCCGCGGAACGGACCAGGGCGAGCGTGTTGCGAATATTCTCCGGCTTGTCCCGCGCGTGACGATCCGCCGGAGGCGCATGGTTGACGAGCGACCAGTGGCATCGGGTCTTTTCATCGTAATGAATGGTGAACTTCTTGGCGCCGCCGGGAAGCGCGATGAAGCCGTGGTCGGGGTCGAAGACGCTTTGCGTGCCGTCCGGGCTGACCTGTACGATGGCCGCGATATCGTCCTGCCCTCCATGCACGCGCAACACGTTGGCGATGCGGCCTTCGGGCGTGACCACGGCGTTGCCCTCCAGCCAGGCGCCGAAACGGCCGTCCAGCCACGACGCATCACGCTCGATCATGTTGCTGACGGCCCAGCTATCTCGCCGCAGCAGGTCGGCGTCCACGGGAGCGCTCATCATGAATGCGCTATAGCGCTCACCCCACCGCGTGCCGTTGGATGCGTCCTCCATGGCGCGCCAGATGCGCCCCTGGTGGATGACCAGCGGCGTGGGCGCGGTGTGGTACTGGCCCTCGAACAGCAGGCCGGATTGCTCATCGGCGGGCGCGGTCCAGTTTTGCCCGCCATCGATCGAGCGCAGCATCACCACGTTGCCGTGATGCCTGTCGACGCCCAGGAGATAAACGGCATTGCGATGAACGAAGAGGCTTGCCCAGAAGAGTCCATGAACGGTTCGGATGCGCCGCCAGGTTCGGCCGGCATCGTCGGAACGATACAGATGCGTGACGGCGGCGGTCCACTCGCTCGACCCGGGACCGAATTCGTCATACTTGGCGAGATAAATGCCCTCGCCGAGCGAGGCGATACCGGGCGAGCCGATATAGAGGCCCGTGCGCTTGGCGCTGTGGGCGATGACGACGCCGGGCACATTGGAAAAGTCCGCCTCCTCGGCGACGGAGCATCCGAACATCGCCGCGAATATGGCGACGGGCAGAGCCAACGCGGTGAAGATGACATGCCGCCAAGGACGATGAGATACGCCCTGCCCGGCGTGCAACGGCGTCTTCTCCGGATCGGCCGGCTGCATCGTCACGCGGGCGAATACCGGATCGGCGGCCTTGACCCGCATCACCGTCGCCACGCCGATCCCCGTAACCAAACACCCCACGCATACGATCGTCAGAAACCGGATTCCCAACATCTATTTTCCTGATTCGAGTGAAGTTCCGCGATTTGTTCAGTTGTTGTAGTCTTTTCCGGGACGGGGAATGTCCGATCGCCTGCGATGCTCGGCGTGCCCATCGGTCCAGAGAAAGTTCACGCCATTGCTGTGTATGGGAAGGAAGTCTTGCAGATGGTCCGGGGGGTCCAGTTGATTGACACCGAAATAGGTGCCCAACACCTTTCCGTCGGCCGCGAGAATCTTGCTTCCCCTGAGTCGCGTGATCGGCCCAAGCGTGTCCCCGAACAGGCGATAGTTCAGGTAATAAGCCGGACCAATGCACCACCCCTTGTTGATGGGTCGCCCACCGTTGGCGGGACAGATCAGAACCGGGGCCGTATAGACCCCCGGACTACCCAGATAAACGGAAACCGAGGGCTGGAGATAGTCCGGAAACAGATCCGACTCGCCGCCGGGACGATAAATGTTCCACTCCGGCCCGCCGGGAGCGGAAGGCGATCGGGGATAGTGCATCCGGTTCGCGGTGGCGTACATGGTCAGCGTCTGCCCCAACTGCCGGAGATTGCTGAGACAGGCCACGCTCTGCGCGCTGGCCCGCGCCTTGTTCAAGGCCGGAAGCAGCATCGCTATCAGCACTGTGATAATGCCGATCACCACCAGCAACTCCACCAGCGTAAACGCGCGGCGCATTCGCATAAGGCCTCCCACAGCTTCCGCAATGGCAAGCTGGCGTTCAATGCATCACAACGCCCCTCCGCGGCGGCGCCGCAGCCCCAACACACCCGCCAAACTCAGCAACCCCACCGCCGTCGGCTCGGGAACGACCGTGACGGTGAACGTGTCGAACGTCAAACGCCCTCCGGTGTCGCCGGCACCGCCCATCATGCTGGTCCACAGCCCGAAGGCGACCAGATCTCCCGACGCCGGCAGGGATGACGCCTCCGACGCCATCGTGATGCTCCCGCCGCTCCCTGTCACAACCGCCAGTTCATGGAATCCATCCACATCGTCCAGCGATATTGAATGTTCACGGGCGCGCGCATTGAAATGGCTGTCCGGACTGGTGACGGGATCGGTGGGGTTCAGAAACGTTTTTGTCGAGGCATACCATTGCTCGCCGATCTTGATCGCCAGGCGAGTGCTGAGCGTCGCGGCGTCAGTGCCCTGATACCAACTGAACGTGACGTCGTTCGCATCCAGCGCCTCTCGCGACACCGACACCTCACCTGTCCAAAACAGGTAGGTATACCCGTTCGTGTATCTCGCGTTGACGAAACCACGATCCAATACTTCATGATCGGGGGCGGTATTGGCATTGACGGATCCCAGGTCGGTGGGCTTTCCCGTCGATGCAATGAGAGATGGCGAACTCGTCGCCCCATCGCCGCGAATTCCGCTCCATCCGGCGACCGTAATACTTTCCTGTATAGCGCCGGGATCCGTCACTGTCGTGCCGAATATCTCTCGATATATCACGCTCGCCTGGACCGACGACGGCATCAGGCCCGCGCCGAGCATCGCCGGCATCAGGCATCCAATCAGGGTACGGGGCTTCATCTCGCGGCCTCCTCCGAAGTGTGAGCCGATCGGCTCATGAGACGGTAAATGGGATCGAAGCGGCACGCCGCCGCTTTAGAGTTGCATCGGACTCGGATCGCTCGACGCCCACCGGTCCGGTCGTGTCATGGACCACCACGTCCACGTCCAGCACGCGGGCAAGGAAACGAACTTTCCGATCCGGATCGAGCAGTTGGCTCATCAGGGACACGGCCTCCACGCTGATGTTCTGTTTGACGCAGCCCGCGGACGTGGGCCGCAGGCCTCCGGTCGAACGTTGCTCCGTGTTGTCGAAACCCGCAATGGAAATCCGCCGGGGCACTGAAATCCCGAGGTGCTCACAGGCGTTCACAAGCCCCACCGCGCGCACGTCATTGGTGGCGAAAATCGCGGTGGCGCGGGCATCCCGCAGCCGCCGAACCAGGTCCTGATTGGCCTGATCCGAAAAATCGTGGCTCCCGCAAACCAGAACCGGCTCCGCACCCCCTCTCGCCAGCGCCGCGACAAATCCGTCACATCGATGGCGATGAAACAGCCGCCCTGGCGCGTCGTTGTAAACGACGGCCAGCCGACGGTGACCCAGGCCTGTCAGATGGTCCGCCATTTTCTGCCCCGCGCCGATATCGTCCCATGCGACATAGCTGAACCCTTCGTTCACGGGACGGCGGTTGACCACGACCGCCGGCAGGCCCGACTGCTGCACCACCGGCATGTAGCCATCCTCATCCCCAATCCCCATGAGCAGGATGCCGTCCATCCCCCCCCGCCGCAAAAACACCTCGAAAAGATGGTCGTCCTGGATGCGCCGCGAACCGACAAAAAGACTGACATCGCCTCCCAGGCGCCGAATCTCCTGCTGAGCGGACAAAATCCAACCGCTGAGCGTGTCGTTGCGCCCCACATCCAGCGGTGGAATGGGACAGACAATGCCCACATGGCCCAACCGACGCGCCGGCGATGGTTTCGAGCGGCGCCGGACGACGCGCGGCTGGTAATTCAAATTCTGAACCGCACGCTCAATACGACGCCGGGTATCGGCCCCGATTTTGCCCTTGCCGTTGAGCACCAGGGACACCGTCGTCTTGGAAACCCCCAACTCGCGGGCCAGAGTGTCCAGGGTGCATCGCGGAGAAAGAGATGTATTCTTGGTCGCCATTTCAAGTAAACTCTCCAATAGTTTACTAGGTAAATAAACCAAGTCAACAATATAATGCCCTTCCGTCCCGGAATTTCAAAATAATGCTTGTTCAACCCACACGACGCACATTCCACCCGGCATTGATGGACGATGAAACAGAATTGAGTCGGTAGGATCCGCACGTACTCGTGCGGACCATTTCCCGCGAACCGATTCACCTCACGAGTAGATAGGGTCCACAGGAGTACCGGCGGACCCTATCTACTCGATTGGCTCAACCAGTTCCCGTGACATCCATCCGCACTCCGGGCAGCGGTTGGGCGAAGCGCGCAGATCATAGCCGCACGCCGGGCACAACCCTTTGGCGCGCCGGCGATGCCGGCGCCAGTCGGGTTGGATTGCCAGCAAGAAGATCATCCCCGCAACCATCGCGATCAGCCAGTGAGACACGAGTAATTTGAAAAAGATGCCGCCTGTCGGGTCCGGGTCCGATTTTTTGCCATACGCCGCTAAGCCGTCGTTGGCGACGTACAACCGGAATCCGATTCCGTGGTCATGGAGAAATGGCCAGACACCATCAATAACCAGGTCTAAATCCTCCGCCATTTGCGTATCGAGCCGGCCGGGTGTCCAGTGTTTCGCATCCGTCCGCGCGTGCTTAAATCGCCAGGCAAACGGTTCTCTTTTGTAATAAAGGCCGTTGCTTACTTCGATGCCAATCACGCCGCTCCGTGAGCCGATGTCAATACGCCTTGACAACGCATAGACAACTCCATGGGCCCATTGTGTCCCGTCATGGTCGATGCGAATATAATCCCCACGTTCCCACGTTCGCACCAGCCACGCCAACGACAGCACAACCGTCAACAACGCGGCAGCGGCCACGGTGCGGCGAAGCAAAGTAAGGGTTCGTCTCACTGGGGTGTCTTCTCGATTGGCTCAACCAGGGACGCTAAAGGTGACACCCACCGCTAGTGTCCCTCGTGCTCATTTTTCAAAATGGGTGGATGTCATCTTTTCGTCCTTTATGCCGCGCAGGTAATAGGGAATCTTGACCGGATAAATCGCCACGATGCTCAGATCAAGCAGGCCGAAGATGAATATCAGCCGTCGCATGTCGTTTCTCCTTGTCGCATGACGTACAAGGCCCATTTACCGTCCGTCTGCGGAAGTGGTTTTCAACCGGCGAGCCTATTCTCTCCCACGGCCGTCGCTGGTCAACCGTGGCCGAGGATCAGGGCGACACGAGGCGGACAGCGGCCCGGGATCGTTTCGTCAGTCGATCAGGTTTTTTTCAAAAACGATCAGGTTGTCGGCATGGGTGGAATCCCAGCGGATGCCGACGATGTCATACCCCATCGCGATGGCGAAGTGGACGAATTCGCGCTGATGGTTCATGCATTCGCAACGGACATATTCATAGCCGTGATCCCTCGCCCAGGCCTGCTGGGCCTCCTGGAGTTGGCGGGCCACGCCCTGGCGGCGAAGCTCGGGGGCAATCGCGCCCATCCAGTGATAGAACATGCCGGGCTTCAGCTCGAATCCGATCCAGAATCCGACGGGGCGGTCGTTCATCCTCGCCAGCAACGTGAGCGTGTTGTGACGCCCCAGGAATCGCCGCTTGAAGTAATCGACCTCCCGCCGCGGGCGGAAGACGCTGTTGTAAAGCTCGACCGCCTGCGGGAGCAGGCGGTCATCGGCGATGAGAATGTCGGCTTGGGCCACGAACGGCATCCTTTGCGTATCGGGGTGAATCGCCTGCGGACTATCCCGGCTGGGGCAGGGGACCGCCGCCGAGATTCACATCGGGCGCCGTGTCGGACGATCCCGGCTGGATCACGGTGGAGCGGCGGTTCTGCTCCTTTTCGAGGAGATCGGAAACCGTCGGCTTCGTCAGGTTGTCACCGCGCATGATGCGATCCACATCGGAGCTGTCGAGGGTTTCGTACTTCACCAGCGCCTTGGCGAGGGCTTCGACGCGCTCGCGGTTGGCTTCGAGGATCTGGCGGGTTTCCTCGTAGAGGCCGTCGATGAGTTTCTTGATCTCCTCGTCGATGGTCTTGGCGGTTTCCTCGGAATATTCGCGACCTCCGAGGCCCATTTCCATGCCCATGCGGCTGTCGTCGTCACCGTAGTAGACGAAGCCGAGGCGATCGTTCATGCCCCAGTCGCGGACCATTTTACGGGCGATGCCGGTGACCTGCCGGATGTCGCCCATGGCGCCGGTGTTGACATCGCCGCAGAACATCTCCTCGGCGATGCGCCCGCCGAAGCAGGTCTTCATCGTGGCGATGCACCACTTGCGGGAGTAGTTGCTGCGATCCTTCTCCGGCAAAGCCATGGTCGCCCCACCGAAATTGCCGCGGGGGATGATGGTGACCTTGTGGATCGGATCGGCGTCCTTGTTGAGCCACTGGACGACGGCATGGCCGGCCTCGTGGTAGGCGACCGCGAGCTTTTCCTTTTCATCGATGGCCCGGCTCTTACGAGCGCGTCCCCATCGAACCTTGTCGCGGGCTTCCTCGAGATCGTCCATCTCGATGTATTCCTTGCCGGCGAGCGTCGCACCCAGGGCGGATTCGTTGATGATGGCGGCCAGGTCCGCGCCGCTGAAGCCCGGCGTGGCACGGGCGAGCCGAAGCATGTCCACGTTGGGACCGAGCTTCACCTTGCGGCTGTGGACCTTGAGGATGTCCATGCGGCCTTTCACATCGGGCAGGGGAACGTAGATCTGGCGATCGAAGCGTCCCGGCCGCGTCAGGGCAGGGTCCAGCACGTCCACGCGGTTGGTGGCGGCGCAGACGATGACCTGCTCGTTGGTTTCAAAGCCATCCATCTCGACGAGGATGGCGTTGAGGGTCTGCTCACGTTCGTCATGGCCTCCGGAGGAGAAGCCCGAGCCGCGTCGTCGGCCGACCGCGTCGATCTCATCCAGGAAGATGATGCAGGGGGAATTGTCCTTGGCCTGCTTGAACAGGTCGCGGACCCGCGAGGCGCCGACACCGACGAACATCTCGACGAAATCGGAGCCGCTGATCGAGAAGAAGGGGACGTCGGCCTCCCCGGCGATGGCCTTGGCCAGCAGGGTCTTGCCGGTGCCCGGTTCTCCGACGAGGAGCACGCCGCGTGGGATACGCCCGCCGAGGCGCTGGAATTTCTTGGGGTTCTTGAGGAACTCCACGATCTCCATGACCTCTTCCTTGGCTTCCTCGATGCCGGCCACGTCGTCGAACGTGACGTTGGTGTGTTCCTTGCTCGTGATCTTGTGCTTGCTGCGCCCGAAGTTGCCGAGCATGCCCCCCGCGCCGGCGCTGTTGCGCAATTGCCGGAAGACGAAGAACCAGATGAACCCGAAGATGAGCAGCCACGGGATCAGCGGGACAAGGACGGTCAGGAGGAGATTGGCGTTGTTCTCGGCGGCGACGCTGGCGTTGCCGCTGACCTTGAGAATGTCATGGGCCATCTCCCACGAGCTTGCCGCTCCGGCCGGGACGATGGTCTGGAAGCTGGTGACCTGCGCGTCGCCGATCTGCTCGGGCTTGTTGCCATCGATCTTGACGGTCTTGACGCGATCCTGCTCCAGGCGGACCCAGAATTCGCTGAGGTTGATTTTGGTGGGAGCGTTCTGGCCGCCGTTGAGGAGCATGAAGATCATGATCGCCAGAGCGATGAACAGAACCCACCCAAAAAGCCCGCGACCCATGCGCATGCCGCCCTGGTTGGGGACGGGCCGGAACGCCGCCAGCGAGAGGGTGTTCACGATCGACCCGCCGCCGTGCGTGACGAGGTGGGCGAGCTGGGCCTTGAGGCCGAAG
>CAYUNS010000013.1:23952-36796 GCA_964446155.1 uncultured Tepidisphaeraceae bacterium
GGCGGTCAGGGCGTTGTTCAGACATAAGATGGATTCCTCTAAAGAACCGGTTGATGTTTCCGGAGGGAACGCCGGTCGGCGGCGGATATCCCGATACTCATCTATAACATTACGTCGTTCAGATCATACGGTTGCCGGAGGCTTCATTTCCATACTGAAAAAACGCCCGGGCACAATAATGTATCGACCGGACGCCCGACACGGGCTACCAGTCCGCCTGCAATTCCCGGACAATACCCGCAGCGAGCGATTCAATCGCCTGCTGCGACCCGTGAAACCGCCCTTCGCCCAGCGTTGGATAATACGTCACCGCCTGCTCGAATGCGCGTCGATGGGTGATGATTTGCCCATTGCGAAGATCCTTCCAGACGAAATTGACCTGCACGCGGAGAAGCTGCTCCTGCGGGGTGGCGGTGCTGAAATCACTGGACACCGTATCTGTATCGACCGCGACGATCTCCCCCTCCAGCAGGGTGTCGGCACGTTCCTGGGGGATCACTTTATAGGGCGTCGTCGCCTCAATCCGCTGGGCGACGGCCTTGGTGAGGGAAAACTCGACGCCGCGCTCGAAGGAGCGGTTATGAAAGATCGGGACAGCGACGGAACGGATGTCCTCGCGATAAAGCGACCGCCACTGGTAGCCGGCGTCGGGATCGGCGCTGGAATTTTGGTATCCGCAGCCGCCGAGCAGGGCGAGCAGGACGCAAAGCCCGGCCGTCAATGGCAGGGCGCGGCGTCGAGGCGATGCGTGTCGCGCGAGGTTCACTCCGCCTCCAGTCCATCCGAAGTGGGCAGTTCCACGGGAGCATAACCCGATGAGGAAGACGGCGGCGGCTCGTTCAAGGCCCATTCGGGCATGCGCTCGAGGGCGTTGCGGGCGTCATCGGCCTCGGGGGAGTCGGGATAGCTCCGGAGGAGATATCGGTACATATACACCGCCGCGCGAGGCTCATGCGTGCGGCGGTAATAGTCCGCGCTGCGATACAGCTTCTGGGAGAAGGTCCGATCGATGCCGGCGACGACGGCGGCGACGTTGTTCTCCCTCGCCAGATCGGGGTAAGCCGCGGCGATCTCGATGAGCTGCGTGCGGGCGTTGATGATGGGGGTCGCGTCGAAACGCGTTCCCCGGAACTGCGCCAATGCCGCATAGGCGCGCTGAAGCAGCACGCGCGGGACTTCCGGGCTGCGCTGATAGCTGCGTGCGTAGGCGGCGTACACATCCTGGGCGAGATCGAACTGGCCGTCGGCGAAATAGAAGTCGCCGGTGCGAAGCATCGACTTCTCCGCAAGCTCCGATCCGGGCGCGCGCTGCTGAATGCGATAGAGCATTTCGATCCCCTGGTTTCGCGCGGGAAGGATGGGGAGAAAGAGGAAGCGGTTCTTGTATCCGTCGAGATAAGCGTCCGCGATGCGGTATTGCATCTGGAGCGCGGGATGAAACAGAGCGCTGGCGGGATAGGTGTCCATCAGCTCGTCGAGATAAAAGAACGAGCGGATGCGATTCCCGTGCTGGTAATAAGCGCGGGCCATCATCATCAACGCCTGGTCGCGCAGGGGGGACTGGCGATTTTGCTTCAGCCAGCGAACGAGAACCCGCCTCGCCTGCGAGTGGTGATTGCCTTCGAGCAGTTGCCGGGCGTGCTGGAGGACGGGATCGTCCGCCGGCCGGATCGAGGGATCCTCAATCGGTTGCCATTGTCCATCCACGAGGCGCATGGAAACCGGATCGCCCCCCCAGGCGGCGCTGGAAAGAAGCAGCAGGACGGTGATGAAAAAACGCGGATACGGCATCGGGCGGGGATTGTAGTCGGGGAAAGGTCGGGAATGAAGCCCTGTCTCCGGCATTTTGCTGGACTTCTTCGCGATCGCCTCCCTTCAAGTCGCCGCCGCCGTCGCAACCCGACCGCGCGTCGGGCACATCCACCCATTGCCCGCTCCCTCTTTATTTCTCGGCTCATCTCGCTATGGTTTTCCCCTTCCAGCAGGAGCCTAATATGAAAATCGCCGTGATGCCGGGGGATGGAGTCGGAAAAGAGGTCGTCGCCGAGGGCGAAAAAGTCCTCGCGCTCTGCGCCCGGAAATTCGGATTCACTTACGACACGCAGCATTACCCCTTCGGGGCCGAGCATTATCTCAAGACGAAGCAGACACTGCCCGACGCCGCCCTCAAGGAGTTGGCGGCGCACGACGCGATCCTGTTCGGCGCGGTCGGCGCCGATCCGCGCGGCAATGCGCAAATTCCCCAGGGACTGATCGAAACCGACATCCTGTTGAAGATGCGCTTCGAGCTGGACCAGTACATCAACCTGCGTCCGACCCGGCTGCTTCCCGGCGTGCCCACGCCGCTGGCGAATATCCAGCCTGGCGACATCGACATGGTCATCGTGCGCGAGAACACCGAAGGGCTGTATTGCCAGAACGGCGGGTTCCTCTACAAGGGAACCCCGCACGAGGTGGCCAACCAGATCGAGGTCACGACGCGGCACGGCGTCGAGCGGGCGATCCGCTATGCGTTCGAGTATGCGACGCAGTTCAATCGCAAGAAGGTCACGCTGGTGGCCAAGACCAACGTGCTGCGATATGCGCACAACCTGTGGCAGCGGACGTTCGAGGAGGTGACCGCCGAGTACAGCGGCATCGAGACGGAATATCACCACGTCGATGCCCGCACCATGTACATGGTCACCCGGCCGAAGGTGTATGACGTGATCGTCACGACGAACATGTTCGGCGACATCATCACGGATCTCGGCGCCGCCATCCAGGGCGGGATGGGCATGGCCGCCAGCGGCAACATCAACCCGACCCGTCAGACCGCGAGCATGTTCGAGCCGGTGCATGGCAGCGCCCCGGACATCGCCGGGAAGAACGTCGCGAACCCCATCGCGACGTTTCTCAGTGTCGCCATGATGCTCGATTTCCTCGGTCAGTCCCACGCCGCCGCCGCCATCAATGCCGCGTGCAGGGATGTCGTCGCCGACAAAGCCAACCACACCCGCGACCTCGGCGGACAGGCGACCACCACCCAGGTCGGCGAAGCCGTCTGCGCGAAACTGGCATAAGCTCTGGCATAAGCTAAAGACGCGGTGAGCGTGGACGGTGTGCGAATAGACACGGATGCGCACGAAATGGCGAGGGCTGCTTGCGCATCTCCCGGATGGGTGTTCATTCGGATCCATTCGTGGACCTGACGCTTTCCCGTTCATCCGGGTTTTCATCCCCTGCCTATAATCCGAGGTCGCAGCGCGGTATGATCGCGCGACTTGGAATTTGTGGAAAGGAACATGCCTGAAAAACTAGTCATCATCGGATCGGGACCGGCTGGATGGACCGCCGCGATTTACGCCGCACGCGCGAATCTCTCTCCCGTCGTCTACGAAGGCGCCATCAGCGAAGACAACCGCCTGCGCGGAACGCTCCCGCTGGGGCAGTTGAATCTCACCACCGAGGTCGAGAATTTCCCCGGCTTCCCCGAAGGCGTCATGGGACCGGACCTGATGATGCGCATGCGTCAGCAGGCCGAACGCTACGGCGCGCGGATCGTCACCGAGGACATCGCCACCGTCGCCCTGTCCAGACGCCCGTTTGTCCTGAAGGATTCCACGGGAGCGACGATCGAGGCGCATTCGATCATCATCTCCACCGGCGCCAGCGCCAACTATCTCGGATTGAAGTCCGAGGAGGAGTTCAAGAATCGGGGTGTTTCCGCGTGCGCGGTCTGCGATGGCGCGTTGCCGCGTTTTCGCAATCAGCCGCTCGTGGTCGTCGGAGGAGGGGACTCGGCCTGCGAGGAGGGGAACTATCTCACCAAGTTCGCCAGTGAGGTTCACGTCGTTCATCGTCGCGATACCCTCAGCAAAGCCAGCCCCATCATGGCCGAGCGGCTTCTCGGCAATCCCAAGGTCAGGCCGGTCTGGAATTCCGTCGTCGAGGAAGTGATCGGAGACGATGAGAAGGGCATGACCGCCGCCCGCGTGAAGCACCTGGTGACCGGCGAAGAGCGGATCATTCAGGCCACGGGCATGTTCGTCGCGATCGGCCACACGCCCAACACCCGGTTTCTTGATGCGCAGATTGAAACGGACCCGAAGGGCTTCATCATTTTGAAGGATCCCTTCCGCACGGTGACGAGCGTCGAGGGCGTTTTCGCCGCCGGCGATGTCGCCGACCCGGTCTACAAGCAGGCCATCACCGCCGCCGGCATGGGCTGCAAAGCCGCCCTCGACGCCGAGCGCTGGCTCGCCGCCAACGGCATCCATTGACTTGACATGCCGCGCGACGGCGATACGTTTCCTGTCGCGATCAATCACCAATCCGTTCCCGTAGCTCAATTGGATAGAGCGTCGGCCTCCGAAGCCGAAGGTTACAGGTTCGACCCCTGTCGGGAACGCTAGCAATAACAAGGGTTTACGAAAATCCGCCAAACCAAATAAATCGCCCCATCCTACACCTGTCCTACAACGGCGCGGCATTACCCCATGAATGCGGAGGGAAGAATTCGCCCCCCGCGTCCATGCCGCCGGATCACCTTTTCGCGTCGTTCCGGGCGACACAGCCGGGGCGGTGCGATCAGCGACCGCCCCGGCACTGGCTACCGCCTACATCAGCGCCGCCGCCCCCGTCAGACGAGGCGGGCGTCCCGCCGCCCTCGCCTCGCTCCGGGGCTGGGGCATGTCGCGCAGGTCGTGCGGTTTCTGGGATTCCTCCGGCCGACGGGGTTCGTCCGCCGGGCGTCCCTGGTTCCACCAGGCGTTCCGCAGCGTCACGTTGCGGGCTTTGGACGGCGCGAAGCCCCGCGATCCGTCCAGCGTAGCGCCGGTGGCGTCCACGCTGTCGATGCGGGCGCTTTCCAGCGACGCCCCGCTGAAGTCGCTCCCGCTGATATCCGCGCCAAACAGGTCCGCCCCGGTCAGCCGGGCGTTCCTGAACGACGCTTTCCGCGCGGTGACGAAGCTCATACCGGCCTCGCGAAGGTCGCAGCGGTCCAGGCAACTCCCGGACAGGTCCGCCTTGCGGAAGTCGATGCCGCCCAGGTCCAGCCCGGACAGGTCCAGCCCCTTGAGGCTGGCCCGCTCGTTCGCGGCCAGTACCGCCGCCAGTGTGCCCCTTGTCATGTCTGCCATGTCTCAACTCCTACCGGCCTTCGCCGGTGGTAAGGTGTTCTGCCCCACCCACGCGGGCGGGGCGGTCTCGCGGCGATCCGATATCGCCGTTTGGTGTCGGCTATTCGTCGCGGGGCGCGTAGATGGATTGCCCGCGACGGCCCGTGTCGGCCTCGAACGGTTCCCCGAAGCCGAAATCAAGATCATCAAAGGGCGTTGGGTCATCCTCGGTGATCCGTGCGTCGCCGATCAGTCGGGTCAGCACTTCCTTGGTTGCCCATGGCTCGCCCGCCCGCGCCTGATCCACCAGCGCACGGATTACGGCGTCGATGTCGTCATCGCTCACCGCCGCCATCAGCTTCGCCCGGATTTGCCCCACGCGGCGGGCGTGCGGGTTGCCTGGCCCGCCGGGGTTGCCCTTTCCGAATCGCCCATTGCTCGTTCGTCCGTTCTTCATGTCCTGGTCCTCTCTGCCGCAGCATCGCGGCGTAAGTCGGTCTCCCCCGTTTCGCGGATATCCACGCATCGGAACCCGTACCCCCGCAGCATGGCCGCCGAAGCCGAACGACGGCGGGCACTCCCGGCCTGCCGGCGTCTCGAATGGTGATGGTCCATCGCGTCACGCGCTCCATGGCCTCTACTCCGAATGTAGTACTGGCGACTGATTCCATTTGCGATTGTCGCACTCACGACCAGTTTCTATCGCGATTATCGCATTTCCATTTATTGCGTTTCAGAATGTTCGGTACATCCTGAATATTCAGTCCTCACTGCCAACGGTTGGCAGTGAGAACCGCGCCCCTGCCTCCCTCACCCGCCCGCCCAGGGGGCGTCGGGCAGCCCGTACCGATCGCCGCCGGGGGCGTCATACGATCCCAAGGCGACAGGATCCCCTAACTTGTCACCTTCGCGTCTCGTCGCCCCGGAATCGGCGTTTCCGGGCTGGAAACGCGAAGGTGACAAGTGGACAGGTTGCCCCCCTCTTGGGGACTTGTCACCCTCGACACCGTATAACTTGTCACCTTCCTTTTCCGACGGACTCGGGCGCGGCAAACGCCATTGCCATCCCCCACTGAACCGGTTCTTCTCGCGGACGACGCCAAGGGAGTCGGCGGCGCGCTGCACAGTGCGATAGTTCAACCCGGCGTCTGCCGCCTCGGCCTTGATTTTCGCCGCCGCGGCCTCGCCACTGGCCAGCAGGTCACGCAGCCAGTCCGCCGCCGCGTTGCGGGCTTCCGGCTCCGGCCCCGGTCGTCCCGGCCCGGACTGCTCCGCCGCCAGCGCGTCGTCGGCGGTGATTGTCACCGGGTCTCGTTCCCATCGCAGCGCGGGCGGGTCGCCCCCGATCGCGAACGCCAGCCCGTCACCCTCCATCGCGAGATTGTTTTTCCCCGGCAGCAGCAGTCTGCGCCGCCGATCGTCGGCGTCCCGCGACAGATGCCATACCGCGCGGGCGATCCCCGTGAAGGCGCGCGATCCCAGCGCCGACTCATCGGCGTTCGCGCCGGCGCTCTTGCGGCGGTGGGCGACGATCAGCACCGCCGCGTCGTACCGCTCGGCCAGTCGCGCGATGGGCGCGAGCACGCCCCGGACCTCGTTGTCCCGGTGCGCGTCGGTCGCCCCCTCCAGGAATGAACCGATGGGATCGATCACCACCAACCGACAATCACGCAGTCGCCGCATCGCCGTCTCGATGCTCGCCACGTCCGCCAGCGTCAGCAGTGCCTCCCGCACCTGCCCAACCTCATCGACGCGGCGGACGGCCGACAGCAGATGCACCCGCCGACAGTCGGCATGATGCGCATCCAGTCGCGGGCGGATGGTGTCGCCGGGGTCATCTTCCGCCGACACCATCAGCACCGATCCGCGCGGGCAGTCGCCCCCATCCGGCCACGGCGTGCCGGTGGAGACTCTCGCGGCCATGTCGCAGGTGAGATATGACTTGCCTTCGCCGGGGCGTCCGACCAGCAGGGACAGCCGCCCCAGCGGGATGCGCCCCGGCCACAGCCAGCGTATCGATCGCGCCTCCACGTCGGCCATGCGGACCAGCACCGGCCCGGCCGTCGCGCCGTCGTCGATGGCGTCGGATGCGGCGATGATGTCGTCGGGTATCAGCGTTCCGGCGCGGACCGCGCCGTCCAGCAGCGTGATGAGGTCGTCGCTCATGCTCGCCCCCCATTCGTCAGGCGGTGCAGGGCGCGCATCGCGAAGGCCATCGCCACCACGGTATCCCGGTCTTTGGTTGCCGCCAGCGCCAGCGCGGCCAGCGACTGCTCACCCCATCGCATCGGCCCGGTGATCGCCAGCGCATCCGCGCACCATAGCCCCTCCCGCCGCAGCAGTTCCCTCGCCGCCCGCAGGCGGGGGACGACGGGCCAGTCGCCCGGCTCCAGCAGGGCCTGCGCGATCAGGTGCGTGTCCGGGTCCGCCCAGTGGTCGGGCGTCAGCCCTTCCTCGCGGGCGACCGCGCCCAGCCATCGCGGGGCAGCGGCGATCTGGCGAAGCAGGGCGATCTCCGCCGCCTGCCGGTAGCGGTGCAGGGCGATCGCCTGCCCGTCGGATAGTATGGTTGCATCTGGGGGTGTCGTGATATACGATGGTGTCATCATTGCTTCTTTCCTCGCCCCGGCGTGCCCACCAGCCCGCCGGGGCGTTTTTGTTGAGGGGGGGGCTACTCGGCGTCGATGCCGACAGTCTGCCGGTCGATCCACGCCAGCACGTCCGCGCGGCGATATCGGATCGCACGCCCCACGCGGACGTACCGCAGGTCGTAGGTCCGCCGATGCCGCCACGCCGCCAGCGTCTGGACCTCGATGCCGAGCAGGTCGGCGGTCTGCTCGGCGGTCAGCATCGGGGGGAGTACAGGGTCATTCCGATCGGTCATAGCGTGCCTCCATGAGTAGGTGTCTCGATGGGGACATGATGGCATGGTCCCGCGCGGATTCGGCGGGATAAGGAAAAGTTGCGGAAAGCGTAGAAACGGAAACCCCTGGAAAACAGGGGTGGAATGACGGCTGGAAATTATTTGTGCGGAAAAGTTGCGGAAAGGTCGGGGCGATATTCCCCATGCTTGAGGCGATCTTCCTTGATGAATTGCGCCACCACGTCGCGGGGATAAAGATATCGCGGCGCGCCACTCTGCGTATCCAGCGATTTCACGTCATCCTCATGCGTCCGCTTCCACTTCACCAGCCGCCCATAAACCCGCTTCCCGCCCTCGTCGGGATATTCGGCGAGGATGTCTTTCCGGCTCAACCAGCCCTTGCCATTCGCAGGTTCGTCCGCCCGTTCCGCCGCTGGCGGCAAGGCCAGCAACCAGTCCTTCAAGAGATTAATCATGTCAGCCCGAAATTCTTCGTAATGTCGCTGCTCGAGTTGATCGGGTAGACATGTCCCCCCCCACTTCCCATCGGGCAAGGTCAGCGTGGTTTCGCTGGTTTCCGGGTTCCATCGGATCGGCGCGGGCATGGATAGGGCGGACGCCTCATCGGCCATCCGCCGACACAGGCGCTCCCACGCGAAGCTCTCGTCCTTCGGACGCGAACCCCTCGGTACGCTAAGGTAATCGACGGCCTTCGTGATGGTTTCCCGCAGGGCGGTCTTGTTCGCGTGGGGTGTTACAGCTTTGCCGGGCACGTCTCACCAGCCTTTCCTGTCGGGTCGGCCCGAACCGCTTGACCGCCGCGTAGCTATCACGGTCGGCCTTCCCGATGGATCGCATTCTATCACTGCCCTTCCATCACCTGCAAACTTAGTCGGCGTCGCGACGCTCACAGCCCCCGATACACTTCCCGCCGATGGGCGGCGCTCACCACCAGCACAATCAATCGCCGGTCCTGAATCTCATAGATCACCCGGTAATTCCCCACGCGGATGCGCCACAGCCCCGATTCACCGGACAGCTTCACGGACCCCGCCGGTCGGGGATCGTCGGCCAGCGCCATGATCGCGGCGTCGATCCGTCGGGCGGTCTGACGATCCAGCCCGCGCATGTCCCGTTTGACCGATGCCCGGAATTGGATGGCGTATTTCATTCCAGCCCCAGTTCCTTGCGCAGCTCGGAATACGGGCGGGCGGGTTCACCTTCGCGTCGCCTGGCCTCGGCGATATCCCCTTTGTCCTGCGCCGTCAGTCGCCGCGTCTTTCTCGCCGGGCGGGCGTCCGCCTTGGCCTTCAGGTCGCGGTAATCCTTTTCCTTGAGAATGACGAATCGTTCCCCCGCCAGCTTCACGGTTTGCACGGTCATAAGTTCACCTGTCCTTTCCCCCGGAAGTCTACCACCTGCCCGCCCCGTCGCCAGCCGCATCGACGGGTGAACGTCACCCGCCCGGCTTTGGTTTCAAGGCCCCGCCGAACATCGCCGTCACCGCCGCCTCGGTTGCCGGTCGCACCGCATCGAGTTCCAGGTGGCTGTATCGCATGGTCGATTGCTTGTTCGCGTGCCCCAGTTGCTTGCCGATGAGCAGCAGGCTGGCCCCGCCCATCGCCATATGGCTTGCCAGCGTATGCCGCAGGTCGTGGATGCGCACGCCCTCGATCTTCGCGGCCTTGCATACCGCCTGCCATGTCGTCTTGAGTTCCTTCACCGGCTCATCCGGTGTCCGCCCCTGAAAGACATAGGGGCAATCTTCCGGCTCGGCCAGCCTGTACCGCCTCGCCCGTCGTTTCAGCCATGCGGCTTGTTCATCCCGCCGCCGCCGCAACAACGCGATCGCGGCGGGGACAAGGGCGATGGGCATGGGTTTCTTGTTCTTGGACTGATCGCGAGGAATGATCCACAGCCCGTTGCCCAGGTGGATGTCCTGCCATCGTGCCCCGCAGATATTGCCCCGCCTCGCGCCGGTCAACAGGGCGAACCGGAGCGCGTCCGCGACGGTCTGGTTGATGCATTCGTCCATCGCTGCCGACAGCCGTTCGATCTCGCCTGCCGACAGGAACCGGTCGCGGGCAACGTCGCCGTGAAACTTCACCGCCCTCGCGCCCGCCGGGTTCGGGGAAACCTCCGCGAAAGTCAGCATCCGCCGCAGCAGCTTGATCGTCTTGTCGGCGATGTTCTCGGTCTTTGCATTCGTCAGTTGATTGTGGAGTTCCCGCACGTCCTCGCGGGTGATGTCCTGCACCGGCCGATTCTTCCATGCGGACAGGTGGAGTTTGTAGCGGGAATCATCCGTTCGCAGCGTCGCCGGCGATCCCTTTTGCTCCAGGTGCTTGCGATATCGCTCCCAGAGAGTTTGTACGGTGACGGCGGACTTGGCCCGTTGCCGGGCCGAATCGCGTTCGGCGCGGGGGTCGATCCCCTCCGCCGCCTTCGCCGCCACCGTTGCCGCGATGCGCCTTGCGTCCGCCAGCGGCACGGCGTCGGCGTCGCCAATGTGGTAGTCCACCGGTCGCACCAGCCCCTTGACGCGCCCGCACCAGTACCATGAACGCCTGCCCGCCGCCGTCACCATGAGCGCCAGCCTCCCGCTTTTGGCATCGAAGATGCGAACGCGGGTTTTACCCGCCGGACAGGCCAGCAGGGGAACCGTCGCCTGGGTGAGATTAATCTTGCGGGGGAGCGCCTTTTCCGATTCACCGGCGATGCGTAATTTCGGCTTCATGAGCGCCCATCCTACACCTGTCCTACAAATTCGATCAACCTCGGAATATATCTATCAATTAGAATATGTCCAGAAACCCCTTTAAAACAGGGACTTATGCTATTTAGTCAATCTACGTCCATCTCCAGAAATACCCTCAAAATAGGCCTCCGAAGCCGAAGGTTACAGGTTCGACCCCTGTCGGGAACGCTTCTCCTGAAAACAACTTAGAGCGAGTCGCCCCGGCCGCCGGCGTCTCCGGCGCAGCGCGCTCCGACGCCGGCGATGCACGCATGACCGAGCAGGCCGACGCGCGCCTTCCCACCCTCGACCAGATCAACCAGTGGCTCGCCGAGCACGTCCGACGAAATGACGCGGGAGGCAAAAAGTGACTTCTCAACACCCGCTGTCGCCAGATGGGGGATTCCCAACAGCCATGCGCCAGTTCATCCACAGGCTGCGGGGGAAATCCGCGTCGTGTTTATATATCGATGATGCGCGCTTAGCTCCGGGTTTCTGGGGAGGGCTGCGTCTTGTCTTTGGCGTCTTCTTATCTCGGCGTTGCGTTCAGTCGATCTCGCAAAAATCGATGGTCGGCGAATGGTATTTGTTACAGTAGTCGCTCGAGCGGGAATAAATGGAAGATGGAACGGGGTTGGCCCCGTCCCCATTCCATGCCCTTTCTATCCCCACAGCTATGTGATTGCCGTTTGGACGATCAGGACGCCGCCGATGACTATCAGCCCGCAGTATACAAAGCTGAAGAATCCATCATCCTTCATTCGATGGTTGATCGCCCGGCCGAGCAAGATGGCGATGGCGACCACCGGAAGCGACATCAGGAAATATCGCGTGACGGTGGAACTCCAGATGCCCATTGCCATATATCCCAGAAGGCCGAAAAGGCTCGCAGGCAGGAAATAGCTCTGTAGCGTCGCTCGAAAATGTTGTGGCGACCATCTCCGCAGCGATCCATACACCGCGAGCGGCGGCCCATTCATTCCATAAGCGCCGCCCAGAACCCCGGAAAGAAAGCCACAGCCCACCAGCCAGCCCCAGTGATCGCCGTGAAGATGCATTTTTGCCTGACGGATCAGCGAATAGATTGAGAATGCGATAATAATGGCGCCAAGGAGCAGTTTAACGATGTCTCCGTCCACCTTCACGAGAAGCAAAATCCCCAATGGAATGCCGAACAGAGAAGCGGCTATCAGGCCTGCCGCACTGTGGACGTGCACACGCCGCCAGTCTTGAGCGACGATGATTCCGGCCACCAGAACCGAAATTGCAACGACCAGCGGAGCGGCCACGGTGATCGGCGTGCGTAAAGCGAGCAAGGGCACCGCGACAAGCGCTTCGCCGAACCCCAATGCCGAGCGAATGAGAGTCGCGAGAAAGATAACCGCCAACACGTAAAAGGTCAGTGAATCAAACATCGCAACCCCCTCGGATAAGACACTCATGGACCCTCCCGGAATGGAATCGACGCTTTGCTGTCATTCATCGTTTCCCTGTCGCAAGACATTACTGAACTGCCTGACCGCCGTCGATCACCATGGCGGCGGCCGCATCCAGGCACAGCCAGACGGAAGCTGCCGCGATTTCCACAGGCTTACCCATCCGGCCAGCTCCTCCGCGATCATCTTCTCGCATCCTCCGGGCCTGCCACCGGTGAAGCTCCCACTTCTGCTGCCAGCTCGGCTTTCAGTTAGACGCGGTAATGGAAAGGTGGATGTCACGAATGCCATCTTCTTGCAGGTTATCGCACACTAATTGCAACCGACAATGCACCGGAATTGTTTGGTCGGTTCGTGTCATTCATCCGCATCACCAATGGACCATCGGTATCCGCAGTGAATTCTGCTCGACTCCCAATTTTGAACGCCGATCCTTCTCCAACTTTCCCTTCGAGGTAGTAGGTCAATCGTCCATGTTGAGGATGGCGTGTCCCATCCGGACCACTGATTCCTTTATCGCCGTGATCGACCGCCCCATTCCACGTCCCCGACGCTCGCACCTCCACCCTCTGCCCCTTCTTCACCTCAATCGTCGGCTGCCATGATTTCGCCGCCTCGATCGTGAACTCCTGCACCTTCGCCTTGCCCCGGAGCTCGTCCTGATGCTTCCCCATCGTCTCCTTCGCCGTGAGCACTGCCGCCTCGA
>CAYUNS010000014.1:0-7126 GCA_964446155.1 uncultured Tepidisphaeraceae bacterium
CGCATTTTCACCTTCTCTCCCTTCCCCGGTTCGTTTGGGTTCGTTTTGCCGATTCACCCCTCGCCGGCGCGTGGGGGCGGCCTCATCCGTGTGAATTGGTGTTCATTCGTGGACCCATCCCGGGCGGGAACCAACAGGCCATTATACCCGAATTCCCCAAAAAACCGGCGAAAATCCCGCCAAAATCAGACGCCTGTCGGGGCCATCGCCCACAGGATCGCCGGCCATCCCAACGTTGTCCCCGAAACGAGCAGTGGTATCATCGCCACGCCATGGCCAGGCCGAGTGCATGCTTCGACGACAAGGCGATTGTGCCCGAGGAAGACCGGAAGGCCGGCCGAAAGGAAACGCGAACGAGCCAAACCAGGTCCGTCCCCGTTTCATGTGCGTCCCCGTTTCATGTGGTCCCCGTTTCATGTGTTAACCCGATAAGCCCGCGCAATCCAAATAGAAAACAGTATCTCCGTGCCGGCGAGAAAGTGCAGTAGTTACATTGGCTGGAAAGAAACTTCCATACTCAGAGGGCGATTGGATCGCGGTGCCGTTGCTTGGTGGGCACTACGCGATCGGGCTTATCGTTCGAGTTAGGCGGGGCGGCGTAGCGATACTATGTTATTTTTTCCCGCCGCTCCACACTGTGGTTCCCACACCGGCTGAGCTTGCGCACTACACCCCTAATGACGCAATTCTCATCGCGAATCAGGGCGATCTGGGCCTGCTTGAAGGACGTTGGAAAGTCATCGCCAACTCGCCAAGACCGTTCCGGCGGAGTGAGTGGCCGATGCCATACTTCGGCAGGGTCGACGTGGTTGATCCGCGCGTTGCATACAAGACACGTTATGCAGACGACGATCCAAATCAGCCCGTAGAGGTGCTGCAATGTACGCCTGAGGAAGCGTTGAGTTTGCCAGAGGATTGCGTTTGGGGACATACATCTTTGGAGCGCCATCTAGCCGAACTGTTGTCTCCGTGAGGCAAACCAGGTCCGTCCCCGTTTCATGCGTCTCATGCCCCCATAACAACTGGACTACTTTTTGGGGAGCAGGCCAGTTTGGGCGGCGCTCATTCGGGCGATCGCGCCTGCCGGCGATAGTGGGCGGGACTTTTGCCGTGACGGCGACGGAACAGGCGCGAGAAGTAGTAAGCGTCCTCATAGCCGACCAGGGCGGCCACGCGCGAGATCGACAGGGTCGGGTCGCTCAGCAATTGACGGGCGCGATGCATGCGAAGGCGAATCACGTAGTCGCGCGGCGTGACGCCGATCTGCTGGCTGAACAGATGGCAGAAATGCGCCGGCGAAAGACTGGCCCGCTCGGCCGCGTGCCGCAGGCTGAACGGGTGGGTGAACTCCGCTTCGATCGCCTGCTTCGCCGCCGCAATGCGGTCATCCAGGCTCCCCCGGAATGCCCCTTGATGGGAGCAGCCGCGCGTGACTTCGATCCACAAAACATCCAGCAATGCCTCGATCATGGGCGTGTCCTGCTCCCCCGTGCGCGCCAGCTCATCGTAGAGCGCGCGGAGCCGATGGACGATGCGTTCCGGCTCACGACAGGACAACGGCACATTCAGGGCAAGACCGCAGCGCCGGAAGGCGCCCCTTGCCCAGAGACCGGTGACGCGCAGCCAGGAATGATTCCATTCCGCGGCTGGGTTGCCGTAGCAATGCGCGCTGTTCCAGTCCCAAAGAACCAGCTTATTCGCCGATGGGACAATCCGCCCGGAGGAGATCGCCACCTGTGACGCGGTGTGGAACAGCACCAGCAGGAACGGGTATTGCGAGCCAACTCCGCCGTGCCGGATCATGCCCGGCGGCATTCGTTCGTGCAGCCCAAGCCCGTCGATGACAACGCGATGCGAAGCCGGATGCGGCCGGCCGGGGTCGAAATACAGGCGTGTCGCGGGTGTCTTGAGAGCAGGCATATCGAAAGATTGTCCATCAACTTCAATATCATGTCCATTGTGACGCCGAGACCGGAATCACACAATTTCACAGGCATCGGCAAACGGGGGCGCGAGAAAAAGGAGCGAACATGGCGAAACGATTGGTGCTGTCCGGGGATCATGTCTGTAGTTGGATCGACTACGAGCCGCCGGCTCTCAAGCCCGACCAGGTGCGGATCCGAACGGAACTGGCGTCGGGGAAATACGGAACCTGGAGCGCCATGCTCGACGAGGCGACGTTCGGCAATGAGCGGTTCGACCCGGATCTTCGTCTTTTCCGGCCTGTTTCACCGGGGGCGGGCGATCCACCGCCCCGACCGGCCTTCGCTTTCGGAACAACGGCCACGGGCGTCATCACCGAGCTGGGAAACAACGTCAAAGGATTTCGTGTGGGCGATCGGGTGGTCGCACTGGATGGCGACATTCGCGAAGTGAATACGAGCAATGCCGCGGATGTTCGTCTTCTCGACGGCCTGGACCCGCGACTGGCGATGTGCGCGGAACCGTCCTATGTCGCGTTCCATTGCGTTCGTGAGAGCAATGTGCGCTATGGCGACCTGGTCGTGGTGGTCGGACTTGGAGCGCTGGGCCTGATCGCGGTGCAGATGGCGCGGCAGTCCGGCGCCGGCACGGTCGTCGCCATCGATCTTTTTGCAGGCCGGCGCGAACTGGGCAGGCGCCTCGGGGCCGACCTGACACTGGATCCCCGCGATGGCGATCCGGCTCTTGCGCTTCGTCAGAAAACCGGCTCGACGGGCGCGGATGTCGCCATCGAGCTGAGCGGCTCCACGGTCGCGCTCAACACCGCCATTCGCTGCGCGCGCATGACCGGCACGGTGTGTGCGGCCGGTTTCTACCGGGGAGAGGCGCGCGGGCTGTTCCTGGGAAGGGAATCACATCACAATCGCCTGACGTTGATTGTGCCGCACGGTTGCGGCGGGGGGCATCCGCCTCGCGATCACCCGCGATGGGACAAGACGCGCGCGTTCGACACGATTCTCGCCCAGATGCGGGCCGGGCGCCTCGCCGTCAGGGATATTGTGAATCCGGTCGTCGGCATGGAGGAGGCAACGGACCTGTTCCGTCGCACGCGCGACGAGCCGGATCAGGTGGTGAAATTCGCAGTGCAATTTTAAAGGATGTCGAACGATGAACCAGAAACCGTTGAAGGTTGGATTCCTGGGCACGGGGTGGATCGCCTCCAGTTACGCCAGGGCGCTCGGAACCATGCCGAATGTGGCGATCACCGCGTTGTGCAATCGTCACCTGGACAAGGCGCGCCGCTTCAATGCCGATCATGCCGGGGGCAAGGCGGTCTGCCATGAGCGATTCAACGAGATGATCGAACGTGAGCCGCTCGATGCGCTATGGATCTGCATGCCGCCGGGCGCCCACAACGGCGAAGCCGAGATGGCCGCGCGGCGCGGCATCCACCTGATGCTGGAAAAGCCGATCGCCCTGACGCTGGACCGCGCCGAGTCGATTCGTGCCGCCGTGCGCGAAAGCGGGGTGAAGGTGCAGATCGGGCATCACATACGGCACACGCCGGCGGTGATAAAGTTGAAGCGGATGCTGTCGGACGGATCGGCGGGACGGCCCATGCTCATGCAGGGGCGGTTTTTCACCAACGCGATGTTTCCCGCCTGGTGGCGCGATCCGAAGATGGGCGGCGGGCAACTGGTCGAGCAGTCGATCCATCTGTATGACCTGGCTCGACATTTGTTCGGAGAGCCCCTGTCCGTGTCGGGCTATGCGGCCAACCTGGCGCATGAACGGTTCGCCGATTACCGGGTGGATGACGTAAGCGCCGCGACGGTGCGATTCAAAAGCGGCGCGGTGGCGAATCTTTGCGCGGCCAACCTGTGGGAACCGCAGGCCGGCTCAATCGAGTTCGTTGTGATGTGCGAGAAGGTGCTCGTCAGATTTCGATCGCCTGAAGACGCGGAATTCATCTTTCACCAGGGCCTCAAGAGTGAAGAGGTCGCCGATGGCAAAATCGAGATCGGCCGGGAACAGGTGACCGGATCGGGTCACTACGCCGAGTTGTCGCGCAACTTCATCGAATCGATCCGATCGGATGAACCGCTGCGATCCAGCATCGACGACGGCGTTGAAAGCCTGCGGCTCGTGCTCGCCGTCGCCGAATCCTCAAAGAACGGCGGCGAGGCCGTGCGATTCTGAAAAGGTCCAGTCGCGCCCGGAACGCATCATCAAAAGCGCCGGTGAACAGACATGTCATCCATCCGTCGGAGGATGACATGCCTATGCCGGCCGGGTTCCGCGTCGGGTCGCCAGCAGCAGCCCGCCAAGGCTCAGGAGAGCCATCGTCGCCGGTTCGGGAACAACGGTGATTGAGCCACTGCCTCCGTCGTTGAAGATGGAGTCGTAAGAAGCATTCAATGTCGCGAAGTCATATGTGCCCGGCGCAAGGAACGTCGTCCCACCATCGAGCGACACGCTGGCGAAGGTGACGTTAAAATCAAGCGTGATGCGGGCATGAGATGGAGCGGTAAGGCTGCCGCCGAACACCGTGTCGCCTCCAAATGCAAGCGTCAGCGATCTGCCTTCGGTTTCGTCCGGGTTGGTCCATCCACCGATATCACCTGTCCAGTTCGCGGCATTTCCCACGGCAAGCACGATGTGCGTGTTGATCGCCTGTCCCACTGTCGCGCTCGACCGGAGCGCGAAATCGCCCGAACCCGTGAGCGCGGCGAAGTCGAATATCGTCAGGATGGGAGCCAAACCGCTGCCGACGCCTTGCAGGGTCGCCGTCCCGGAAACGTTGTCGAAGGTCGCGACATCCAACGTGTTTCCGATGTTGCTTATGAGGCCCGAATCCGCGGTGACAATGATGGACGCGATGGTCTTTGTGCCCGAGTTTCTCACATTGAAGATGCCGCCGTTCAGAGTGAGAGAATCGCCGAAAAAGGTGGTGTCGCCACTGGGTGTGCCCAGGATACTGCCGTTCAGGAAGAAATCATTCCCGGCCATTACGGCGGGGGAAGCCCCGGTTCCGTCTGGATTCTCGGCCCAATTATCGAGAACGTTCCAGTCGTTCAGCGAGGTCTCGCTGGGTTTCAGATGATAGGGGGCAGCCTGTGATGTGGATGCAAAGATCGCCGTCACGACGGCAAGCAGGCTCGCCCGCCAGGGGGACCGGCAATGGCCAAACCGGCGCACGGCGCCCGTAGACGTCGCAATAGCGGGCGCACCGGTTGAACGTGAAAGAGGGGGATTCATTTTGGCTCTCCATCCAGAAAAGATTTGAACTTCAACACGCAAGCCTTCCGCCCAGGGAAGCCCATTCATTGTCAATATAACCTCTTCCCAGACTTGAGCGGACTTGAAGTTATGCAATCCGTTGCATTACAGTTGTTTCCATGAAAGTTCCAACATGTGCGGAAATCGCGGTCGCATGTGGAGTCAGCGCCTCGACGGTGTCCCGTGCGCTCAACAATCACCCCGCGATTCCCGACATAACCCGCAAGCAGGTGGTGGAAATCGCCAGACGGATGGGCTGGCGACCGAACCCGTTGATATCGGCGCACATGTCGCATCTGCGATCCACGCGGCCGACATCATTCAAGGCGATTCTTGGAGTCATTGTTGATTTCCCCATCCCGCGTGGCCCGGAAGACCTGCCCAGTCACGTTCGACGAACGTATCGTGGCTTCGAGCGGCGCGCGAAGGAATATGGATATACAGTCAAGACGTTCAACCTGACCGATCCCGACATGAGCTTTGATTCGCTGGATCGTGCGATGTCCAACTGGAACATCCCCGGCTTTCTGGTCACCAGCCTGAGTCAACCGGGCAAAGTGCTGCGGGAGATGAACTGGTCCCGATATGCGATGGTCGCGTTTGGCTACTCGATGAAATCACCGAAAATACATCGCGTTGTCCTGAATATGCAAATGGGCATTCGGTTCGCGATCAACCAGGCCTTCAGGATGGGCTATCAACGACTTGGAGTCGCCGTTTCGGAGCAGTATGACCGTCGAACCAATCATGGGGTGATGTATCCGGTCTCCTTCATGGCGCGCAATCTGCGGTCTGGTCAGTCGATCAATGCCTTTGTCTACGACGAATCCGATCCGGCCATGCTGAAAAAGATCGCGGGATGGCTGAAGCGGACGCGCCCGGAACTGGTCATGGGCATGTTCGGTTCCGAGGTGTTCGATCACCTGGGCTGGAAGGTTCCGGGCGACATTGCGCGGATCGCGTTTGACCGTTCACCGGAGTCGCCGAGCCAGGCCGGATTGGACCTGCGATACGAAGTGGGCGGGGGGCTTGCGGCCGATGTCTTGATCAGCGAAATCACCCTCAACCGTCGGGGCATTCCGGAAAATCCCGTGGAATACACCGTCGCATGCAAGTGGAGGAACGGTGGCAGCGCGCCGCCGGTTTCGGCATCTTCAGCCGAGCGGGAATTGTGAATGGCCCCCGCGCGGATTCGCCCTTGTCGATCATTGGCGACGAAGGGCTGGCGGCGGGTTGAGTCAATGTTCCGGCGCGGCTTCGATTTCCACCGCCGGTCCGGCGCCTTCGGGTTCACGGATGCTGTCGATCAGCGCTCTCACCTGCGCGCTCGGTCCGGCGGTGAAGGGGGTGAGCAGGAGGGTGACGGTGAGATTGAGCAACATCCCGATCGTGCCGATGCCCTGGGCCGTGATGCCGAAGCACCACGGTGTCATGCCGAAGAAGCGCGTGCCGATGATGTAATAGGTGGTGAAGCCCAGGCCCACCAGCATGCCCGTCACGGCGGGGATGGTTCCGACGCGCTTTGAAAAGATGCCCAGCACGATCGCGGGGAAGAAGCTCGACGCGGCCAGTCCGAATGCGAACGCGACGACCTCTCCGACGAAGCCCGGTGGGAAGATGCCGAGAATCCCCGCGATGACCACCGCGACGCCGATGACGGTGCGGCCGATGAGCAGGCGTTTGCCTTCCGAGGCGGTGGGGTCGATGATGCGGAAGTAGAGGTCGTGCGCCACACTGGAGGAGATGACCAGCAGCAGCCCGCTGGCGGTGGAGAGCGCCGCCGCCAGTCCTCCGGCGGCGATGAAGGCGATCACCCAGTCGGCGAGTTCGGCCATCTCCGGTGTGGCGAGAACGATGATGTCATTGTCCGGTCCGCTCAGCCCCGCTTGGCGCAGGTTGGTCCGGGCGTCAAATCCACCCGCGC
>CAYUNS010000014.1:7136-18753 GCA_964446155.1 uncultured Tepidisphaeraceae bacterium
TCGGCGGTGAGATTGCCGGATCGGAAGATTTCGTTGTCCTCACGATTGGAATATCGCACCTTGCCGTCGCCGTCGTCAAACCACAGGATCAGCCCCGTTTTCCGCCAGTTTTCAAACCAGCCGGGCAGTTCGGCGGTCTGCTTGTCCTGGAGGCTGTTGATCATGTGATATCGGGCGAAAGTCGCCATGGCCGGCGCGGTGAGATACAGCAGGGCGATGAAGAACAGCGCCCAGAAAGCGCTCCATCGCGCGGCCCGTACCGATTTTACGGTGTAGAAGCGGACGATGACGTGCGGCAGGCCGGCCGTGCCGACCATGAGCGCGATCGCGGTGCAGAGTACGTTCAGCTTCGTCCACGTCTCGTTCTCGAACGCGGCGGTGTAGCTGGAGAAACCGAGGTCGGCGTTGATCTGGTTCAGCTTGTCGAGCAAATGGATGCCGTCGCCCACGAGTTGACTGCCCATGCCGATCGACGGAATGGGGGCGCCCGTGAGCTTGATGCTGATGGTGATGGCGGGGATGAGAAACGCGGTGATGAGTACCCAGTATTGCGCGACCTGCGTCCAGGTGATGCCCTTCATCCCTCCGAGGGTCGCATAGATGAAGACGATCGCCATGCCGATGATGACACCGACGTTGATATCCACTTCGAGGAAGCGCGAGAAGACGACGCCCACCCCGCGCATCTGCCCCGCGACATAAACGAAGCTGACGAAAACCGCGCAGACGACGGCAACCAGGCGCGCGCCGGTCGATTCATAGCGGTCACCGATGAAATCGGGGACGGTGAACTTGCCGAATTTGCGCAGATAGGGCGCCAGGAGCAGCGCCAGCAGGACGTATCCACCGGTCCAGCCCATGAGGTATACGCCGCCGGCATAGCCCATGGTGGAGATCAGCCCGGCCATGGAGATGAAGGATGCGGCGCTCATCCAGTCCGCGCCGGTCGCCATGCCGTTGGCGATGGCCGGCACGCCGCGCCCCGCGACGTAAAATCCGCGCGTGTCGCGCACGCGGGAGACCCATGCGATGAAGAGATACAATGTGAACGACGATCCCACGATCAGATAGGTCCAGCCCTGCACGCCCATTTACCGGCCCTCCCGCGCACGCAGTTCGATCAGTTCCTCGCGGTGCCTGGCGTCCAGCCGGTTCAACAGCAGGGCGTACACCAGGATCAGGAGCACGAAGACGAGGATGCTGCCCTGCTGCGCGAACCAGAATCCAAGCGGAAACCCGCCGATCCTGAATTGATTGAGCGCATCGGCGAAGAGGATGCTGCATCCCAATGCGACGCCGGCCCAGATGCCCAGCAGCACAAGCATGATGAGCACGTTCTTCCGCCAGTATCGGGACAGCGACCGCTGCACGGCGGGAGAGGGGGGAGTGGGGACGGCATTCGATGCGGATGCGTTGCTCGACGGTTCAGGCGTTTCTGGCACGAGAGGGCCTCCGGAGTTGCGACGTGATGTCCTTCGAGTGGATCGGATGCTAGCGACGCGGGGAATCCAGGGCAAAAAGAAATCGCGGCCGCGCCAGCGGTCGGCCGGGGCGGGGGGATGGAAAGGGGGATTTCTGTTAGAATATCCGGCAATGTCTCTGCCGATTCTGACCGTCCGCAACGAGCCGTCGCGCGAGGATCTCGTGCGATTTTATCATCGCGCGATGTTGCACTGGACGCGCCATCTTGCCGAGGAGTCGCCGCTGGATTTCGGCGTCGCCATGCACAACGCCGAAATGAATCGCGTTCATGACGCCAACCGCATGTTGGACGCCATCGTTCCCGAAGGCGTCGGTGTCGAGGAGGTCGTCAATGAAGCGAATGCGTTTTTCGCCGAAAGGCAGACGCATTGCTGGAGCTGGGTGATCAACCCATCGGCGCCGCCGGAGCGGGCGGACCCGCTTGCCGACCACCTGGCGGCGCTCGGGTATTCGCGGGAATCCACGGACATCCTCCATCTGGCCAATGCGCCGGCGCGGATCGATGAAGTCGCGGGGCTGACCATCATCCCCGCGCGGGCGAGCTTCAGGCACTCGCGAGCGTTGGCGGAAGAGGCCTCGATGCGCTGGAACGAACCGCAACTCGTCGAAGCGTCGATGTTGCATCTCGATGATTCGCACGTGGATGCGCTGGTCGCGCTGAAGGAAGGGGCGGCGGCGGGGCAATGCCGCGTGCTGGCGATGGGGGAGATCGGCTTGATCGAAGATGTTTTCGTCTCCGCGCCGTTTCGCAGGCAGGGTATTGGCCGAACCCTGCTGAGCCGCGCGCTGGAAATCTGCGCCCGATCGCTTTTCAGGCATGTTCTGATCGGTGTCGCGCCGGACAATGCCGCGGCGCAGTCGCTCTACAAGCGCGTCGGCTTCCAAAAGATCGGTGAGTGCATCGAACATCACCGGAGAGAGTGATTCCTTCGGCGGGCAAAACACCGAAGGCGTCCCGGCCGCGATGCGGCGCTTCAGGCCCGTCCGATGAAACGCGATCCCGCGCCCGGCACGGTCTCGGGGAGATCGACTTTCCCACCCTCGGCGATCTGTTGATAGAGCGTTCGATACTGATTGAGAAACCGCGTCGCCGAAAAATAATCGAACGCTTCCGTTCTCGCGCGATCCGCGAGAGTCCATTCGAGGCTGGAATCGAGTTTCAGATCCAGCACGCGCTGCGCCATGAGACGTGGCAGGCCGGTTCCTTCCATCAGCGCGTTGTGATGGTCCTCGAGAAGCTCGCTGACGGTGTAGGTGACGGTCGAAACGATCGGCAGCGCCGCGGCCATCGTGATGGCGAGAGGGAGCGTCGCGACTGGTCCGATCGCGGTGCAGAGCACGAGATCGGCGGCGGGGAGAAGGGCTTCAAACTCGACGCGCCGGCGCAATCGTCGGCGGGCGTGGGCGAGCATCTCCCGCTGGCGCAGCTTCCCCGCCAGTTGCGTCACCGTCCGCACATGCGGGCCTTCGCCCCACAGGATCAGCTTGAAGCGGGGATCGAGCGTATGAAGGATGCTCGATGCCCAGAGAGCGTCGCGATGAGCGGCGTTGCGGGTGGATTCCCCGACCGCGAGGATCGCCAGGTCGTCGTCGTCGATTCCCAGCGCGGCGCGCAGCGCCGGGTCGCGTCGTCGCCGCACCCGGCTGAATTCAACGCCCGGGCGGATGAGATGGCATCGATCGACGGGCACGCCGCGCGTCACCAGCATCTTTCGCTGGGTGGCGGTGGGGCAGACGACGTGCATTTCGCGGCATCCCATCGCCGCGCGCAGCCAATGAGCCGTCGTCCGGTGGGGCGCCGATCCGGGGCTGAAAACGACCCTGCGCTGCCCCGCCATCACCCCGGCGGGAAGCGAGGGCGCCCCCCAGGCGTGGATGATCGCGTCGGCCGGAATGTCCCGCCGCAGCCGCAGGAGGGCGTGCGCGGGATCGCGGTAGGTTCCCCCCCGTCCGATTGTTCGCAGGTCGCAGAAGAATCCCGCGCCCAACTGCTCACGCAGCAGCGCCGCGCTTCTCCGGGTTTCGAAGTCCGCCTCCGTCGCAAGCAATTGAACCACGCCGATCATCGTGCGGAGTACGTTATAACAAACCGTTTTTCCCGCAAGACGCCCGAGCCGCGATGGGGAACATTTATCGCCCATCGCCGCCTTTGTCGGTTATATTTCCGCATCATGAACTGCGCCTATTGCGACCGCATCGCCGCCGTCGATCCCGCATATGTCCCTTTGCCCGCGGGATACGATCTCGCCTCGGCGTCGCCGCGCTGTGCCCGGCATTGGCGATATGTATGCGGCAAATGCGGCAAACCCAATCATTTCATGTCGTCGGGCTGGTGCCCGGAGAAGAAATTGTTTTTCTGCTCTGGCTGCGCGATCGCATCGGAGGAAATCGAGGAGGCGTTCTGGTGCTGGGACTATCATTACCGATATCGCTCGCCATGGACGCGGCAATGGCAGGTGAGCCTCGATCGACTCGAGTATGAAGGGCTGCATCCGCTACAGCGGTTCGCGGGCGCGTCGGCGCCGCCGGGCGTGTCGGGGGAGATGTCGCTGACGCGATATCCGACGAAGGAAACGTCGTGGCGTTGCGACGATGTGCCGGATGAGGGGATTCGGGAATCATGGAACCGCAACGCCGACCGGTGGGACGCCGGCTATGACGACGACGGCGATCGTAATCGGCGGTTTCAAAGCGATGAACCGCTCCTGAAACTCCTCGGCGAGGTCAGGGGGAATCACGTTCTCGACGCCGGTTGCGGGCAGGGGTATCTCTGTCGCAAGCTCGCCCGCGATGGGGCGAAGATGGTCGGGATCGAATTGTCGGACCGGTTTCTGGAGATCGCGCGGGCGCGGGAGAAGACCTCGCCGCTGGGGATCGTTTATCACCACGGCAATGTCGCGGAGATGCCGTTTCTCGCGGACGCTTCATTCGACAAGGTGGTGAGCAACTATGTGCTGATGGACGTGCGCGATTACACCGCGGCCGTGCGCGAGGTGGCGCGGGTACTCAAGCCCGGCGGGGTGTTCGTGGCGTCGTTCTCCCATCCCTGCTTCGCCTGCGGACCTGGTGGTTGGGAAATGCCCGCCCCCGATTCGCCTCGCCCGGAGGAGAATCGCGCTTTTCGCGTCGATCATTATTTTCACCGCGGCCCTTACAGCAGCGTATGGGGAAAGTTCGATCCCGTCATCAGTTTTCATCGGCCGTTGCGAGACTATTGGGAGACATTCAAAAACGCCGGATTCACCGTCGATTCGTTCGAGGAACCATCGATCTCCGAACGAGGCCGGCGCGAAATGCCCCTCTCGCAGCGCATGAAGGCGATGCGGATTCCCTACTCGTGCATCTTCAGGCTGATCAAATGATCGCCCGGCTGATTGCCTTGCCGCGCGCCGCGGCTATCCTTTGGCGGCATGAGAATCATCCGCTTCATTTCCAACGGTAAAATTCATCATGGGCAGCCGATCGACGAATCGACGGCGCTGCGCATCGACGGCGAATTGTTCGATGGGTTCAGCGTCACCTCGGATCGGCTGAAGATCGACAAGCCGCTTGCGCCGCTCATTCCGACGGACATTCTCTGCATCGGGTTGAATTATCGCGAGCACGCCGCCGAGAGCGGCTCGACCGTGCCGGCGAATCCGATGCTTTTCATCAAGGGGAGCAATACCTTGAACCATCCGTTCGATCCGATCCTCATTCCCCGCCGAAGCAATGAGATCGATTACGAAGGCGAACTGGTTCTCGTCATCGGGAAGACGGCGAAGCATGTGAGCCGGCAGGATGCGTTGAAGCATGTCTTCGGCTACACCATTGGCAACGATGTGACGGCACGGGACTGGCAGCGCGACAGGAACCTGGGCGGTGGGCAGTTCGCGCGGGGCAAGGGCTTTGATGGATTTTGCCCGCTCGGTCCGGCGATCGTGACGGCCGACGAGATCGGAAATCCGGGCGATCTCCGCCTGAAAACATGGGTGAACGACCATGTCATGCAGGACAACACCACCACCGACATGATTTTCGACGTTCCCGCACTGATCGAAAGCCTCAGCAGCACGATGACGCTGCGTGCCGGCACGGTGATCCTCACCGGCACGCCGCAGGGAGTGGGATTCGCGCGCAACCCACCGGTGTTTTTGCGCGCGGGCGATCGGGTTGTCGTCGAGATCGAGAAGATCGGTTGGCTGGAAAATCCGGTCGCACTGGAGCAAGGCTGATTGCCGATCGGGCGCGCACGGTTTCCCAGGCGACAGGAAACGTTTGGCCGTCTTCGGGTCAGCGCAGCAAGGTCGCGGCGCGTTCCGGGCCGACGCTGACCATCTTGATGGGCGCGTCGATCAGTTGTTCCACCCGCTTCACATATTGCCGGGCTTCGACGGGAAGCTCCTCGAAATGCCGGCAACCGCCGATGTTGCCTCGCCAGCCCGGAAGCGTCTCGTAAACGGGTTCGACCTCGGCCAGCGTGTCCATGTCGGCGCGGAAGTATTCCATCGACGCGCCGCGGCACTTGTACCCGGTGCAGATGTTGATGTGATCCAGCCCGGACAGCACATCCAGCAGCGTCAGCGCCACGGCGTTGACGCCGCACAGATCGACGGCGTATTTCAGCGCCATCACATCAAGCCATCCGCAGCGTCGGGGGCGTCGTGTGGTCGTGCCGTATTCATTGCCGCGCTCGCGGATGTAATCGCCGATGTCGTTGGTCTGCTCGGTGGGGAACGGCCCGCCGCCCACGCGCGTGCTGTAGGCTTTCACGATTCCGACGATGTTCTTCACCATCTGCGGCGGCGCGCCCGCGCCGGTGTAGATGCCCAGCGATGAACAGTTGGAACTGGTCACGTATGGATAGGTTCCGTGATCGACATCCAGCAGCACCGCATGAGCGCCTTCGAAAACGATGCGCTTGCCGGCTTTCCACGCCTGGATGAGCACATGACCCGCATCATCGACGAACGGCGCGATGCGTCGGCCGAAATCGCGGTATTGCTCGAAGATCGCCTTCCAGTCCATGGGGGGCAGGTCGTAAAGCACCTTGAATATCTTGTTCCGCTCCGTGATGATCCCGCCGAGGCGGTCCCTGAGCTTGTCCTCATGGAGCAGGTCCGCGACGCGCAGCGCCGTGGTGCGGTGCATCTTGTCGGCATAGGCCGGACCGATGCCGCGCTTGGTCGTGCCGATCGAGTTTCCCGCCGACGCGGTCTCCCGCGCGCCGTCCTCGGCCTTGTGATACGGCATGACGATGTGCGTCTTGTAGGAGATGCGAAGGTTCTGCGGCGTGATCGCGATCCCCTTGGCCATGAACTCGTCAATCTCCCTGAACAGCGCTTCGGGATCGAGCACGACGCCGTTGCCGATGAGATTCATCACCCCCGGGCGAAAGATGCCCACGGGCAGCAGGTGGGTCGAGTATTTCGTCCCTCCGATGTTGACGGTGTGCCCGGCGTTGGCCCCGCCGCAATAGCGCACCACGACATCGGCGTGTTCGGTGAGGAAGTCCACGATCTTCCCCTTGCCCTCATCGCCCCACTGCAAGCCGACAACGCAGGTATTGCCTTCAAAAAACGAGCTCACGCAAAAACCTTTCTTGATACACCGGAAAGAGTGTCTGAAAACCAACCCCGACAGTAAGAGCGGGGGGTATGGGTGTCAAGAAACATCTCGAAGGCCATTGTGACCATCTCCGGGAGCGTTGGGAAGGGAAATGAGGGGAAGCAAGCGCCGTGGCGATTGGAAGATGCCGACAGGCGGATTCAGCCTGTCGCCTGATTCGTCTCTTTTTCTCCGGGCGGCTGCGGGATTGCCTCGGGGTGCTCGCGAGGGAGGGAGACGGCGGTGGCGATGCGGCGGCGACGCAGGAGTTCTTCGGGAAGGGGATCGCCGCATTCGGGACAGCGATCGACGGTTGCCCGAAGATCGTAACCGCATCGCACGCACAAGCCGGCGTTGGCGCGGCTTTCGCGCAGGCGTTCGATGCCCGCGAGGCGCAGGTTTCCGGCGACAAGGATGCCGAGCAGCATGAGAAGGCCCCATGGACCCAGCAGCGAGAGGATGAGCACCCCCGTGATCGACAGCAGCAGCCCGGCCGTCAGCAGGGCATAGACGCGCACGGGATTGAGCGGTCCTTCATGCCAGCGGCCGATCATCGCGGCGAGCAGGGCGAGCACCAGCGTCACAACGATGACGCCATAAATTCCCAGAACGAGCAGCCGGCTGGCGGCGATGACGAGGCCTATCCCGATCGCCATGCCGACTGGGACCAATAGCTTGAAACGGGATGCGTTCATCGGGTTCGGCGTCACGATTGGTTGTCGCGCGCGGCCTGGCGTTGAGCCTCCTCACGGGCGCGGCGTTTCACCGCGAGATCGATCGCCAGCTCGATCGCGGCGCGCATCGAGCCTGGGTTGGCGCGGTTTCTGCCAACGATGTCGAACGCCGTTCCGTGATCGGGACTGGTGCGGACGATCGGCAGGCCGAGCGTCACGTTCACGGCCTGATCGAACGCCAGCAGCTTGACGGGGATCAGCCCCTGGTCGTGATACATCGCGACAACCGCGTCGAAATGCCCGTCGCGGGCACGGAGGAAGATCGTGTCTCCAGGATAAGGACCGGTGGCGTCGATGCCCTGCTCGCGCGCCATTTGGATGGCGGGGGAGATGATCCGCTCCTCGTCGTCGCCGAACTGCCCGTTTTCCGAGGCGTGCGGATTGACCCCGCAGACCGCGATGCGCGGTTGGGGAATGTCGAACCAGTTGACCATCGCCTCGTGCATCAACTCGATCGGCTGAAACACGGCGCCGATGTTCAGACGCCCCCACAAGCCCATGAGAGGCACATGCACCGTCGCGAGCACGACCTTGAGAGGTCCGCCGGTGAACATCATTGCGAAACGGCGCGCGCCGGTGCGGTGGGCGAAGAGTTCGGTGTGGCCGGGATAATTATAGCCGGCGAGCTTCCAGCTTTCCTTGGCGATGGGGGCGGTGACGACGGCGTCGACCAGTTTTTTGCCGGCCGCGTCGATGGCGTCGAGGCAGAAGCGCATCGACGCTTCTCCGCCCATCTTGCTGGGGGCGCGGACGGCATGACCGAGGATGGAGTATTGGTCGTAATCGACGACGACGACATCATGCCCATAGCTGCGCAATCGGCCGTTGTACTGGTCCCTCCACCAGAAGACGTCGAACTCCGCGAGGTCGGCCGCGTAATGCAGCAGCTCGTTCATGCCGTAAATGATGTAGCGCGCGCGGTGGCGCAGCACCGGATCGGCCAGCGCCTTGACGATGACCTCCGCGCCGATGCCGGCGGGGTCGCCCATGGTGATCGCGATGATCGGTCGATAATCCACTGTTCACAGCCTACGTCAGAACCGGTCGAGGCGAAAGCGAATCCGGGCAAACCATTCGGGGCACGGCGTCCCGAAGAAACATGATAATCGTTACGTTCGATTCAGCCCCGTGTTTGCCGTTCCAGATAATTCACGACGGTTTTATTCAGCATGTCCGCCTCGAAGTTGAAAGGCCATCCGATCGGCCGCTCGCCGAGACAGGTGAGTTGCAGCGTGGTCGGGATCAGGGCGACCTCGAATCGATTGCCCTTGACGCTCGCGACGGTGAGGCTCACGCCGTCGATCGCGACGGACCCCTTGGGCGTGACATATTTCGCGAGTGGATCGGGAATCTCCAGCGCCAGCCGCGATTCCCCGGCGGTCATGATTTGATCCGCCAGCTTCGCCAGGCCATCAATGTGTCCCTGGACGAAGTGTCCGTCGATGCGGTCGCCGACGCGCAGCGATCGTTCGACATGAACGCGATCGCCCTCGGCCAGCAGCCCGAGGTTGGTCCTGGACTGCGTTTCGGGAATGACATCGAACGCGAGTGAAGCCGGGGAGAACTCCGCGACGGTGAGGCAGCAGCCGTTGACGGCGATGCTCTCGCCGTGACGAACGTCATCCCACGGATTCGTCAGCGTCAGGCGGAGGAACATCGGTCCGGTGACGATGCCGATGACCCGCACGGTTTGTTCGATGATTCCTGTGAACATGCATGACAGTATAGTCGCGCTGCGCGATTCGCGCAATGCGATTGGGCGATTCCACGTGGAACATCTAAAATGTCGGGCATGGCAAGAACACTGCGGGACATGGTGGTGGTGATTACGGGGGCAAGCTCGGGAATCGGGCACGAACTGGCGGGGCAGCTTGCGCGGCGCGGGGCGCGGCTGGTGGTTTCGGCGAGGCGCGCGCAGCGCCTGGAGGCGTTGCTGAAGGAGATCGGCGGGGCGCATTTGTCGGTGCGCGCCGATGTGTCGAAGCGGGAGGACTGCGAGCGGCTCATCGCGGAATCATTCGAGCGATTCGGCAGGATCGACACGCTGGTCTGCAACGCCGGCTACGGGTTGACGCGGCCGATCGCCGAGACGACGCCAGAGGAATATCAGCGGATTTTTCAGACCAACGTCTTCGGCACGACCGACTGCATCCGCGCGGCCGTGCCGATCATGTTGAAGCAGGAGGTTCGGGAGCGGCATCGTGGGCAGATCATGATCGTCTCATCCGCGGCCGCACGACGGGGGCTGCCGTTTTTCGGCGCTTACGCGGCGACAAAGTCGGCCCAGCTTTCGATCGCCGAGGCGTTGCGCGTCGAGTTGCGACATCAGCAAATCGCCGTGACGAGCGTGCATCCGGTGGGCACGGAGACGGATTTTTTCACCACCGCCGAAAATGAAACCGGGTTGAAACTTCCGCCACGCGGAACGGGGGAAGTTCGCCAATCCGTCGCAACGGTGGCCAGGAAGATGATACTCGGTATCGAGCGTCCCAGGACGGAAGTCTGGCCGATGGGCGCGTCGCGCCTGGCATTGAGCCTGGGAACGCTCATGCCCGGCGTCGTCGATCGCGTCATGGCGAAGTACAGGGGGAACGTGACCAGCCAATAGTGCGATTGGGTTCCGGTGGAGATCAATTTCGATGACGGCGTTTATAAAGCTTGAGAATCTCATCCTTCAGGCGGTATGGACCGGCGCCGGTTTCATGCGACAGGCGGGGGCGCCAGCGCGGCGGGAGCAGGCGGATGCGGTGGCGCCGCAGCCAGGGCCGAAAGCGCCTTCTGGCGCGGGCGATGAGACGTAGCAGAAGGTTGACGGCCGGCGGCGCCAGTCGAACAAACAACCAGGTGAGCAACGCCGCCAGGGCATACACACCACCGGCGACGCCGGGGTCATGGGTGAAAATCTCCTTCAACCACGCTGTGCGCGGGACCATGATGAGCAAAACAAACGCGGGAACGGCCAGGGCCGTGCCGAGGCCGATCAACACAAACGGCAGCGGTGGCAACCGGAATGGTTTTCCCCGCAGGACGCGCGCGGTGAGGCGGCGCTTGCCGGGGAAGGAAATCAGCGCAAATCCGATCAGGAACAGCGGCAGCCCGCCGGGTCCGGGAACCAGAGGTCCGGCGATGAAGGAGAGGAGAATCAGAATCCACCCGGCCACATTTTTCAGGATCAACCAGAAGTATCCGGCAAAGAACCGGTCGCGTCGTGAAACCGGGGGGGCGTTGGGATGATCGGCGGAAGCATTCATGGAGAAGCGATCGTGTTGGAGACGCGCTTCCTATTTTATCACATCGGCGGGCCAGGAGCGCGATGAGGCGCGGACAATGGCAAAGGGCGATCGGCGGGGACACCCGCGCGATCACCGTAATTCGGCGGGGGTGATTTTGTCGGCGATGGCCTGCGCCTGGGGAACTTTGACGTTCCACGCGAGACCGACGACGCCGAGGGCGCGGATCAGCCAGTAGCTTGTGTCGATCTGCCACCACCACAGGCCATGCTTGGCGCTGGTGGGGAAGGCGTGGTGGTTGTTGTGCCAGCCTTCGCCCATGGCGAGGACGCCGAAGATGGCATTATTGCGGCTTTCGTCATCACCCCGGAACGGCTGGCTCCCCCAGAGGTGACAGACTGAATTGATGCTCCACGTCACATGATGCACGAGGAAGATCCGGCCCAGCCCGCCCCAGAGAAAACCGAGCAGCGCGCCGTTCCAACTCCACGTCAGCAGCCCGGCCGCGACAGTGGGGATAAGCAGGCCGATCACCACCCATAAGGGAAAGAGCGAACTGATTTTTCGCAGCATCACATCGAGGCG
>CAYUNS010000014.1:18763-27195 GCA_964446155.1 uncultured Tepidisphaeraceae bacterium
ATAGCGCCCCAGCCCCTCGGCATCCGGATGAAACAGCCAGCCGACATGCGCGTGCCACAGCCCCTTCACCATCCCCACCAAGCCTTCACCGTGCAGATGGGGCGAATGGGGGTCTTCCTCATGATCCGAATGTTGATGATGACGCCGATGGGCCGCAACCCATTTGAGCAGCGGGCCTTCAACCGCCATCGAACCGAGCACGGCGAGCGTGCCGGACACCAGTTTGTTGGTTTCAAACGCGCGATGCGTGAACAGGCGGTGAAACCCGACCGTGATGCCGAATCCCGTCGCGAAATACATGGTCAGAAACACGCCAAGCTGAACCGCGTTGAAGCCCTGCCCCCACAGCAGCAGCATGGCCGCAAGGAAGCCCAGCAGCGGCAGAACCACGGCGATCAGATTGATAATGCGAATGGTCGTCGAGATTCGCGCGATGCGGTCCGGCGGGGTTGCCTCCGGATGTATCAGCGGCATGACGAGGGAGGATTGTTGAGACAAAAGTTTCCGCCTGAAAAATAAATCGGTCAAGCGCCTGCTTATAAAATGCGCGGCGCGTCAGGTAGTGTTACGAATTTCCGCTTCCGTTGTTTTTTAATAATGGCAACGTAACAGAAAATAAGCGGCATGCGGACACGATCGACCCAGGTTACGGAAGTGCAGGGGGGGGTGACCAATCGGCCGCCGAAGGAAGGAATTGACGAGAGCGCACCATCGCCCTTCAGGCGATGAAGGGCGCACAGGCGTCATTCATGCGACAGGGCCGCGTTTCCGCGGCCCTGTCGTGTTTATGAGATCGGTTTAGAAGCGGCTGCGGCCTCCACCGCTGCGGCCTCCACCACTGTAACCGCCGCCACCACCACCACCGCCGTAGCCGCCACGGCCTCCGCCGCCGCCACCACCGTAGCCGCCACGGCCTCCGCCGCCGCCACCGCTACGGTTTTCCTTCGGCTTGGCTTCGTTGACGGTGAGCGCCCGACCGTCATGTTCCTGGCCGTTCATGGCGGCGATGGCCGCCTGAGCCTCGGAATCGCTCGACATTTCGACGAATCCAAAGCCCTTGCTTCGACCGGTGTCCCGATCGGTGATGATCTGTGCGCTCTCGACCGTGCCATGCGCGGCGAAGAGCTGCTCGAGCTGCGTGCTGTCCACGTCATAGCTCATGTTTCCGACATACAATTTCTTGCCCATGAAATTCTCCATTTGAATTGGGCCAATGACTCGGGGTTTTACTTTTCGAGTCCAGGGAAAAGAGGCCGGCATTCCGGCCCAGAAGGTAGGAGCGATTGAGAAAGAGATGCGGGCAGAAACGAAAACTGTCGCATAATCTGATTCGAACAGCGAGCCAACCGAGGAAGATCATAGCAGAGGAATTCCCGCCGTCCATCTATAAATCGGGAAATTCCGGAATGGCCGCTTTCGCCCGAGGGGAAAGGGGCGTCCATGAATACCATTCTCCTCGATCACTTGCCTTGCGCGGAGTAGTAGGGAGCGCGTTGACGGTGTATGTCTCCTGCCGATGCGGATTCGCAGACCGCGATCACAGTTCAGATTACCTCGGCTTTGTCTGGGCGGTTGCGGTTCTTTCTACGCATTCGCGAAGTGCGCCGCCACCATCTGCCGAGCATGGGGATCGCAAGCAGCATCGCCAGTGCAGAAACCACAAGCCAGTGGCGAATAATGAGGTCACGACCGCTGGAATATTCATCCTCCCATGCATCAAATCGGATTGGTACCCATTGCCACTCAACCATATGTGGGAGCGGCGGCGCTACCGTCGCGTAGTAAAAGCCGGAATCGTGCCGCAGCCCGTAAACGAACTCTGTTCCAAAAGAGAGACCATCTGGTGCCGATATGATCGCGATTGCACGAGTGCCGAGTTGAGTGTTGTTGATCGAATATCCCAAAATGTCCGTCACGGACGGACTTCTGACCCAAACGGAAACCACCAAAGCCAAGCACATTAACACTACACTATACCACATCATCCAAAGGTACTTGACCATCACAGTGCCCTCCATAACACATTTGGCTGTGACTTCATCTGCATCGACATGCTCGCGCTTTTGCTTCCATCTCGGGAGTCATCTTGATCCAATTTCGGAGTAATTGGGAAACGTGAAAACATGGCATTCGTGGGCGTCACCTTTCTTCGCCATCGTCAAACAATTCTTCCGATTCGCGCAACTCGCCGTCGTCGTCTATGAAAAACGGTGGCGGATCTCGGCGGATCGATGACGTACGAGAAGTATCGTGCCAACGTCTTCTCCTTCCGTGAGCGCTCGCGACAAAAAACCCCAGCGATTCGATGGCTGCGACAGCCTCCGCCTTATCTTGCGGAGGGCCGGGCAGAGTGTTAGCGTCGACATCGTTGAACCTGCAGATGAAGATGCTTCGATCGAACTCGTATCGAATGTGCCTCACGGTTAATAGCAGTCGATCGTGTCCGTGTCGAAACGAAAATCGCATGCCTCGCGTCGGTACGAAAGGTAGCTCTCGGACAAAAGCCCCCAATACATGCCTTGGGGGGCTGATTGAGTCCCGGTCGCTCCTTAGATTTACTTTGCATCTGAACATCACTTTAATTTGTTGGTTAGGCATGGCTATATCTCCACCCTCATGCGACAGGCGCAAGGGGACGGGAGTTGCTCAAGAAGTTTCCCGAAACGATTCCCGTCCCCCGCGGATTCCCAATATCCGAGCAAGCGACATCGTGGCGACATCCGATCCCGATTCAAAACCCTTCGAGTACCGTCCGCACGCTTCCCTGTCGGCCGTGTGTGGCGATCCAGTCCATGTTCGGTGTCCGTGCGGACTCCACCCTCCAATTCATCCAGCGGCTCATCGGCCACCCCGTCGGGAATGATGATGGCGTATTTCATCGAGGATCAGAGGATAACGGGAAGGGGGAAGCAGGCGGGGGATGCTGGGTTTGACCGGGTCTGCCAATTTTTCAGGTGGCATGTTTCAAGAGATGGCATTCGTGACATCCGCCTTTTTATCGGATATTCTCCAGATCCCTCCATCGCTGGCTTCCATCGCTCAGCGTCGAAAAATCCGGCGGATCGTTGGTTTGCGCCAGTGCCGACCGCTTCGCTTCGCGGTGCATCTCCATGGCGCGGCGGAGGAAGAACCATGTGCCGTATAATCCGAATATCGCAAACCCGATAAAACCGACGCATCGAACGTCCCACCCCGGCTCGCGCGTGCGCTGCACCGTCATGATGACCAGTTGGATCGCGCCGACCAGGCACGCCAGTCCCACGACAATGGCATGGGACCGGCTTCGGTACGCCGCCCGCCTTGCCCCCGCGAGGTTGCGGATGCGCAGCCCATCCAGTTCCTCGTCCGTTTCCGGCATCGTCTCGATTTCGGATTCCCGAAGTTCGGTGGAACCATCCAAAGCGGCGACGAGGAACAGTTGCCCGCAATGAGGACAGATGATCTCCTGCGCCCATTCCTGACGGGCGACCTCGACTTCCTCTCCGCACTCCGGGCACACCAGCAGCGTCGGCGGGGGATCGAGCGGGATTTCCTCTTCCATGCAATCCAACCTATCACGCGATGCGGGGACGGGAAAGCACATACTGACAGCCGGCCGGGAATCTTCTAAGATCGCAGCGCTGAAGACACAACACAGCAAGGAGATTGAATGCCCCCGACTGAAGACGACAAGCGCACCATAGGGCGGGCCCTCGGCCGGGTTCCGAGCGGCGTGTTCATCCTCACCGCGCGCCATGAGGATCGGCAGATCGCCATGATGGCGAGTTGGATCCAGCAGATTTCATTCGATCCTCCCGCCATCGCCGTCGCGATGGGCAGGGAGCGGCCTGCGCATGCGCTGCTCCGCGAATCAAAGCGGTTTGCGATTTCCATTCTCGCCGATGGCGACAGCTCCCTCATGAAGCGTTATGCCCGTGCCGCCGGCCAGGACGACAATGCTTTCACCGATGTCAACATCGCCGCTTCGCCGGGCAACCAGCCGATCCTCACCGATGCCCTCGCCTGGCTGGAATGCGAACCGCTCCAGGTCATCGATTTCCAGGCCGATCATGTTCTCTTCATCGCGAAGGTTGTCGCCGGCGAGTTGTTGAAGGAAGGACAATCCTTCACCCATATTCGCGGCAACGGCTTTCACTATTGATCCGTTTTCACCGGGATTGCCGGGCTTTGGCGGCGACGTCGGCATAGTGGGCGCGGAAGGATTTCGCCGATTCGATGCGCTGCCGGGCCTTCCATTCATCGGCGTCGCCAAGGGCCTCGTGCTTCCTGCGTTCGGCCCGCAGTTCGGCGACCTGCCGCATGGTGATGGGAAGATCGGCGAGTTCGGCGATCAGTTGATCGCGGCGCGCGACATCCTCAACGCGAAGAATCCGCTGATAGGCGCTCTTGAGCGCTTCGCGGCTGTCGATCCAGGCGGCGGCCCACAGCGGCCGGGTGTCGGTGAAAAGCGTCATCCATTCCCCCCGCTGGTTGAAGCCGCCGGCTTCGGTGAACGGGTCCACCTCGTCGGACCAGCCGGTGCGATCGGCGTAAACGTCGCGACGGATGGGCGGACGACGCAGCCCGCGCTTCGCCGGGCCACCTTCAATGCCCGGCTTCAGAATCCACAATCGCTGCGCCTCGGGCGTGAGTTGAAACTCGACGAACCGCCGGGCCAGCGTCTGTTGTTCTCCTTTCACTCCATAAAGAATGGCGATCGGATCGGGCGTGATCACCGTCGCCGCGATCGGGGAGATGAACTTGCAGCGTTCGGGACCGACGCTTTCCTGGTAGACGCGCCCGTAAAAGTCGATGCACATGCCGACGGCGGCCTCGCCGTTGCCGACATCGTTGGGAACCTGCGAAGCCGAAGCCGAGAAGTATCGCGCGTTGGCGGCGATGAGCAGCAGTTCGCCCATGCCCTTTTTCCAGCCGGCCTCGATGGCCTGCTGGTATTCGTCGGTTCGCATCAGCGCCTCGCGCGAAACGGGCGCCGCGCCTGCGGGCCGCGTTGCGGTGGCGCGGTCGAAGAACGCCTCCTCCGCATCGGCCATGGCGCGCTGGATGACGACCATGTACGCCACCGCCGCCGACCCGCTGTGCGTGGGATCGGCCAGCGCGATCATGCCCGAGAGCTTCGGGTTCGTCAGATCGTGCCAATGCTCGGGATCGGGAAGACCGAGTGATTGATAGATGTCGGGATTGTAGACGATGCCAAAGCTGCTGAGGCACACGCCGATCCAGTGCGGGGGAAGAAGCTCGCCCTCGGAGTTGACGGCGTGATCGTAAAGCCGCACCCCCGCGATTGAATGCTCGGGAAACACGGTCTTCAGCAGATCGGGATCGATCTCCAGCGGTTGCAGGATTCCCCTCGGCTTCAGTTCGTTGTTGAAGAAGAAATCGCCGCCGCCCCACACGAGATCGATGTTCGCGATCGCCTGTGATTCGGGGGGCAACTCGCCGGTCTCCTTGCCCCGCATCGCGTTGTAGGTCGTTTCAAGCAGGCGCTTGATGTCCCCCGTGCCTCCGGGCGTGATGAAATCGATCTCGACACTTCGACCGAAATGCCGGATGTGCCAGGCGTTGAACGCATCCCTGAACGAGTTGCGAATGTCCTGGTTGTTCGGTGTGACGACAACGAGCCTGCCGGCGGAAGCGGCATGGTCGGCGACCGTCGAACGGATCAGCGCCATTCGCAGGATGAAGGGCGCGATGAGCACGATGCTGAAGAGGATCAGATAAATGAAGGCGCGCATGGCGGTTTCGGATCATTCGGGCAACAGGACGATGTCTTCCGCGTCAAACTCGACCGAGAGCTGCTCGGGCACATCGAACATCGGTGGAGCGCTGATCACCTTCATCTTCCGGTCGTTCACGAGCAGGACATGCTCGCTGGCCTCGCCGAGAAAGGTGGTTTCGAGGGTTTTTCCGGTGATGCGATTGGCGCCCGCCGCGCCTTCGAGGCCGTTGCGGCGGATGCGCATCTGCTCGGGACGAATGCTGACGACAACATCGTCGGGCAATTCCCTGTCGGTTCGCGCGATGAACTGCCCGAGAGGCGTATCGACCCGCGCGACAGACCCTTCGCGCGAGGCGAGCCGCCCGGGAAGGAGATTGGTCTGTCCGATGAAGTCGGCGACGAAACTGCTGACGGGCGCGTGATACAACTCGCCGGGCGTGCCGATCTGGACGAGCTTGCCGTTTTTCATGACCGCGATGCGGTCGGCGACGCTCAGCGCCTCCTTCTGGTCGTGCGTGACATAAAGGGTGGTGAAGCCGGCGGTTTTACAGATGCGGCGGATCTCGGAGCGCATCTCATGGCGAAGCTTGGCGTCGAGATTCGACAGCGGCTCGTCGAGCAGGAGGCAATCGGGGTTGACCGCCAGCGCCCTGGCCAGCGCCACGCGCTGCTGCTGCCCGCCGGAGAGTTGATTGGGCTTGCGGTGGGCATAGTCGATCATCCGCACGAGCCGAAGCACTTCATCGACGCGCCTGGATTGGGTCGCCCGATCCGCGCCGCGCACATCGAGTCCAAAGCGGACATTGTCCGCGACCGACATGTGCGGCCACAACGCGTAACTTTGAAAGCACATGACGGCGTTGCGTTTTTCGGTGCCGAGCGCGGTGACGTCGCGATCGTTGAACCAGACCCGCCCCGAGGTCGGTTCGTGCAACCCGGCGATGAGGCGCAGCAACGTGGTTTTGCCGCAACCGCTGGGTCCGAGCAGAAAAAACAACTCGCCGGCCTTGACGTCGAACGATATGTCGTCGATCGCCAGTGTGTTCCCAAACGCCTTGGTGATGCGGTCAAAACGAACGGAGGTCATGGGGGCATTGTAGCGGATGGCGCACGAGCCACGCCAATCCAAACTGAGCGCCAATATTGCCGATAAAACCCTTCGTCCATTGCCTGTGGAATCCGTCCGGGATACTGTTGTTGGGGATGGGCCCCGCCGTTGTCGCGGGTTTGTTTTTCATCAGGCAGGGCCGATCGTTATTCCTGCAACTTCCACCGAAACCGCGCGTGTCAAACGAAGAAGGCGAACATTCCGGGCAGATGGAAACGACGGTCGAGCTGTTCGAAAAGGCGGTTCGGCTGCATTCACGGCGGTTGTTGGCGGTCGCACGCGGAATCGTGGGCAATCGCGCCTCTCCCGAGGATGTCGTTCAGCAGGCGGTGATGAACCTGTACCAGCACCGCGAGCGTTATGACTGGCGGGAACCGGGCGGGCTGTTGCGTCGGGCCGTCGTCAACGAGGCGTTGCGGATTCTCCGTCAGCCGCGGATGAGCATGGTTGCCGACGACCACCCCGCGACGCGCGACGACACGCCGGTCCGCGGCATGATCGACCGCGAGACCGTCCAGGAGGTTCGGCGTGCGATCGATGAATTGCCCGAGCATTTTCGATCGGCATTGGTGTTGTGCGAATACGAGAACATGTCCTATGCGCAAATTGCGGAGGTTCTCGGAGCGAGCGTGCCGCAGATCAAGACCTGGCTGCATCGCGGTCGCCGACAGCTTGCGGAAAAACTCAGGGGATATGTCGAAGGCAAGCGGCAGGTGAGCCGATGATCGACGGCCGGCGAATGGCGCGGACCCGCGATCGAGAGTGATTTGAGGTGGACTATGTCCGATTCCGATATCGACCTTCTGGAAATGTATCTCGACGATGCGATGACGCCCGAGGAAGCGGAAGCCCTGCGCCGGCGGGTCGCGGAATCGCCCGGGTTGTCCGAGGCGCTGTCGCGGCTTCGCGACGAGCGGGCGGCGCGGCAGGCGGTGTGGCAGGCTTTGGAGCCGAACGATGTTGAGATCGGTCGATTGATCGGCCGCGTCAGGCAATCCATCCGGCATCGCGAGCATTGGACCAGGCGATGGCAGGTTTTTCGGATCGGCACGGCCGCGGCGGCGTGTTTGGCGTTTGGATTTTTCGGCGGATGGCTCGGCAGGGGAGCCTCGCCGACGGTCGATCCCGCCGGACCGGCGGTCACGGGCGTGGCGAGCCTCCCTCCGGCCGGCGCCGGCAATGCCGGGCATCAGCTCGACTCCCCCGGGTTTCATGTGGTGCTGACCGATCTTGCAGGCCGCGCCGTTGCCGTGCAAACCTTCGATACGCCAGAGAAAGCCCGCGAATTTGTCGAGGATGTCGATCGCATGCAGAATCGCCAGACGCGCCCGACCGGCAACGCCATTCTGATTTCAGAGGAATTCTGACGCATGACTCCCCGCCTGTCGCAGCTTCTTCGCGGTTTCGTGCTGTCGTCGATGATCGTCACGGCTTCAGCCTCGGCGCAGGACGCGCCGGCAACCCGTCCGGCGCTCGCACGGCTCGATGAGGAAACCCGCGATCTCTACCGTGAAATTCGCCACAGCCTCGTTCGGGTGCAGCTTCCCGCGACTGTTCGCATCGATGTCGTCGGGGAGCATCGCCGGCTGGTGGAGAAGTGGGGGG
>CAYUNS010000014.1:27205-36315 GCA_964446155.1 uncultured Tepidisphaeraceae bacterium
GCTCGATCCCCGTGTCAGGCATCAGCTCGAGCAGGATGCTGACGTCGCGAATCCCGCCCCGTCGCCCCGGCCCCGCCGCGATGCCGACGCCTCGCGGCGCCATTTGGTGGTGAATCACCTTGGTGTCATCATGGACGATCGCGGGCATGTGCTTCTGGCGGCCTATCTCGATCGTGGCGCGATGGGGGATGCTCTCATTCCCGTCCAGATGGGCGACGGTGAGATGGCCGATGCGACAATCGTCGGATCGGATCGGCAGACCGGCGTCACCGTGCTGAAGCTCGACAAGCCGCGCGGCAGATCCGCGCGAATGACTTCCGATCGGCCGGATGAAGGGGCGCTCGTGCTTCTGTTCAATCCTTCGGGGCAATCCGCGCGGCTTTCGGTCTGGACCGGCGGGCAGCAGGATGTCGGCATGGTCGTGATGATGGACGGGCGGATTTCAGGCTTCGTCCGCTATGGGCAATTTCTTTGCACGCGAGCCTGCCAGCCGATCATCGCGCAACTCATCGAGAACGGCCGGGTCAAACGCGCCACGCTGGGCGTGCGCGTGCGCGAGATCCGATCGGACGATCCGCTCCGCGATGAATTCCCCTCGCTCAAGTCCCGCCGCGCCATGCTGGTCGAGGAGGTTCTCCCCGACAGCGCCGCCGCCCGCGCCGATTTGCGCCCCGGCGATTTGATCCTCTCTCTTGCCGGCGACCCCGTCGGCGACATTCCCACCTTCGCCGCCTCCATCGCCTCCCAGGATGGCGACACCGAAGTGCAATTGCTTCGAGGCGAAGAGGCACTCACGGTGACGGTCACGCTTGAACAACAATAGCGCCGGGGCTTTACGAGGATGGATGCCGTTTCTATCGGCTCTGCCGCCGGATGGTCATGTCGAAGTTCCTGACCATCGACTTGTACATCGACCAGACGATCATCGCATAGGCTCCGGTCGCCACCCAACTGAAGACAAACAGCAGCAATCGCGGCTGGAAGTGGTCCGCGCCGCTGAATATTCCACCGGCCATTCTGTAAGGGTCGATCATCACCGTCAGCACGGTGAACGGGCTGAAGCTTCCGAAGACGAGGGCGATTTCCGAGTCGGCCGTTTCCATGAACTGCCATCCGCACCAGCCGAGCGCGCCGCAGACACCGATGACGATCCCGACGCTGCTCATCACCGCGCGCACCGTTGTGCGGCAGCGCAGGGACATCTGCATCCCCAGGATCGCCGCGAACGCGACCACGATCACCAGCATCGCGGGCAGGATCAGCACGGATTCGGGAAAGATCGTCCATTGCGCGTCGCGTCCTGTTCCGCCGATAAAGCGCAGCAGGTCGTATGTCACGAACAGCCCCACACTGACGACCGGAACGGCCAGCAGCGGCAACACGAAGCTCACCAGTCCGCGGAGCTTGCCCCAGATGTAATACCGGCTGGTGATCGGCGTGGTCAGCAGGAGATCGAGACTGCCATCCTCCTTTTCCCGTGTCACCGTCGAAGCCGCCGCGTTGGTGACGATCAGCAGGATCACCGCGAATTCCACGATCGCCGCGCCCAGCAGGTAGCTGCGCGCTTCCGGCGCATTGAGCTTCCGATCGATCGGACTGACGTGCATCATTGTCAGGGTGTTTCCATTGGCGCTTTTGAGGTCGATCTTGTATTCCCCGCCGCGCAGCGCATCGGGAGCGGCGCGCATCTGGTTGATCCAAAGATCGGTGTTCGGTGTCAGGCGATAGGTCGTGGGTCGGCCTTCGTGGATGACGACGAGGGTCTGCGTTGATGCGTCATATGCGGTGGGACGCAGCATCTCGGCGGGGAGTTGCTTCTGGACGTGGAGCGCGAGCAGCACGATCGCGCCGGCGATGCCGGCGGCGATGAATCCATATCGCATCACCGAGGCCCGCGCGGCCGACGCCTTTGTCTTCGCCTCCCTCCAGGCGATGGGGTTGAACCACACGCTGCGCGGTTTACGCGTGCGGTCTCCGCTGGAGAATCGCAGCTTTTGGAGAATCGCCCCCTTGATTGACAGCGTCGATTGGGCCAGCCGGCGCAGCAGGGCGATTGACGGCAGCACCAGCACGACGCTGAGCGCCGTCATAAAATAAATGTAGAACGTATGCGGGCTGGTCAGATACCAGTTGATCGGCCAGCCCCATTCCTCCGCTGAAAGCGGCGGGCGGTAACTGTTGTCGTTGAACAGCACCCGCAACGCCAGAAAGGGATGAATCCCGGTGAACCAACTGATGTGCGCGGGGGTTTGCGGATCATTTCGATAGCCCTCGATCTGGAATGCCGGGTGCATGTCCAGCAGATACAACCCGACAAGGTAGATCACGATGAACAGGTAAAAGCTGAAGATCGTCCGCCGCGTGCCCACCTTGAAGGTGGCGATCGCCATTGCCATCGCGCCGGTCACCAGCGCTGTCGATGCCGCGATGAGGAACGAATGGACGATGCTTTGAATCGCCACCCCGCCGAATATCTGTGTGATCGAAAAAACGGGAATGCCGCTGATCAGCAGCGCCAGCACGAAAAACAGCCGTGACAGCAGCGACCCCAGCACGATCTGGGCGTTGGTCAGGGGCGTCGCCAGCAGGATGTCATACGTCTGTGAATCCCGCTCCTGGGTGATCGCCCCGGCAGTGAAGATCGGCGCCAGCAGCGCCACCAGCAGCAATTGCACGTTGCTCAGATTCTGAAAAATCCGGGTCGAAGTCTGCGTCAGCCGGGAAAATTCCCCCATTCCCGCGCCCCCGATGATCGAGATCAGCACGAAGAAAATCAGCAGGCCCAGGTAGACGCATCGCACCACGAGATCCCGCCGGCGCTTGCCTCCGGTTTCGACGACGCGCAGCAGAATCGGGTTTCCCGGTATCAGCCGCCAGAGGTAATCACCTGCACCGAGCATCACGAGCCTTTCTCCCGCATACAGGAGACAAGAGTGGAAAGAGCGCTATTGCACCATTCCCTTTGTCAATCGCATGAACGCCGTTTCCAGGTTCACTTCCTCCTCCTTCAGCAGCGTCAACTGGTATCCTCCGGCCACGAGCCGTTGCGGGATGGAGCTGTAATCGGTGACGCCGCTTCGCATCGACACCTGCAGGAATCCATTGTTGGATTCGATCGTCTCGATGTTCGGGTCCTGACGGAGCAGGGCGGCGGCCTGCTCCTGGTTTTTTGCCACGGCGACATGCACGACCGTTCCCGTCCGGGCCTTGCGGACGATGTCCGTCCACGGGCCGCTGTAGATCAACTCGCCCTGCTCGATGATCCCCACCGTGTTGCACAGGTCCTGCAACTCGGGAAGGATGTGCGAGCTGATGAGGATCGTCTTTCCCATCCTGCGCAGTTCCTTGAGCAATTCGCGCATCTCGATGCGCGCCCGCGGATCGAGATTGCCGGCCGGCTCGTCGAGAAGCAGCACCCTGGGATCGTGCACGAGCACCCGCGCGATGGACAGCCGCTGCTTCATGCCGCGCGACAATCCGTCCACCAGCGCATCCCGCTTGTAGCCCAGGTCCGTCAGCTCGAGCGCATCGTTGACGACCCGGGTTCTCGCCGCGCCGTTGATGTTGTAGGCCGCCGCGAAAAACTCGAGGTATTCCTGCACCACCATGTCTTCATAGGCCCCGAAATAATCGGGCACATAGCCGATCAGCGGGCGAATCTGCCGTGATTGATAGCCCACGACATAATCGCACACCCGAGCCTCGCCCCATGTCGGCTGGAGCAGCGTCGCGAGGATCTTGATCGTCGTCGTCTTTCCCGCACCGTTCGGGCCGATGAATCCGAAGCAATCCCCCTCGTGAATTTCCAGGTTGAGGTTCGACAGCGCCACCAGCGTGCCGTAGCGCTTGGTCAGATTCACCGTTTTGATCACCACCGCCATTATTGCCTCGCATCTGCTGAATTCATTTCGCGTCGAATGGCGCGGTCGGTTCCACCGGCATCGTGGCCGCCGGCGCGGCTTCCACATCCGTCTCCTTCGCGTCCAGCGATTCCATCAACTCCCGCGACCGTTCCAACGGCAGCACGGCCTGGAAAAGAATCCGCCCGTCACCGCCCAGTTCATCTCCCTCAACCGCGAAGGGGAGGGGCATTGCCCCATCGGCTTCCGCGATCACGACCATCCCGCCGGCGGCGATGGCGTGGGACAAGTCCAGGCCGCGTCCCGCGAAGCGCTTCAACTCGACGCGACCGGCGTTTTCCCGCGTGCCCCGCTTCGGGGGAAGGCGGTCGAAAAAGCTGAGCATCGCAAAGGATCGCGGGACGCGATCACCGAGGTCGGCCAGCCCTTCGTCTCCGAAATTGCCGGCGCTGACGCCGTCATACCAGTATTCCGTCCATTCCGCATTCGGCCGGATGCGCCCGCGAACGACGGAGGCGTCGGTCGGACGGCGAAAGCCCTCGCCGCGCCCGATGAACGGCGTGTTGCCGGGCTTGCCTGTCGCATCCGCCGAGCCTCCCGTGTTGAACAGGCGATGCAGATCAAGGGTCGTCCCTTTTTTCCAATCGCGCACATAAAGCACCCAGTCCTCCGAGCCACGCGGCGTGGGATACTTGAAGGCGACATGGATGTTGCGCAGATCATGCCCCGTCGCGTTGGTGAGCACCCCGTCAATCCATCCCCTGGGGATGAGCGTCGCGGCGCCCTGGATGCCCGGACGTTCACCGGACCATTGCGCGCTGAATTTTTTCAACGTGCTGCGGTAGGGGACGGACAGCGTGTACGCCGTTTCGTTCATGTCCAACGGTAGGGGAGCGGGGACGGAAATCGTGTAGGGCAGGTTCGCCGTCGCGCTCGTGGCATCTCCGAGATGCCTGGGATGAATCATGAACGGCACGATGAAGTTCACGCCGCCGGGCGCGGCGTCGTGAAGGGTCAGGTCCTGCATGCCGTCTTTGGGGATATACAGACCCAATCGGCTTTGCACCATCGCCGGCATCCCGGGGGTGTTGCGCATGATGCTGAGGTGGCGAATCTCGCCGCGTCCGCGCACGATGAGCTGGACGATTATCACTGTCAGCAATGTCGCCGCCGCCGCCGATGCCGCGAATCCGAACCAGCTCAGGTGCGTCTTTTTCCGTGTCGCGAGCAGGAAATAGACGCCCGGCCCGGCGACCAGCCAGTAAACGATGAAGAACGCAATCGCCACAAACACGAATGCGGCGGCCTTGCTCGTCAGTTCCATGCTCGCCGCGAACGCTGCGGACAGGTCGTTGCCATAGGCGGGTTGATATCCCAGCAGTCGCGCTTCTTCGTCGCTTTTCGCTTCGATGGGATCGTTTTTCCAGTCGAACACGCGCTCCCAGATGTAAGTCCATCCCGTTCGCGCGGTTCGCGTGATGGATGGATCGCTCAGGTCCATCGCGATCCAGGTGACCGCCCCCAGTCCGAACGTGTCGCGCACGATGAACGGTGTTCGGTCCATGCCGTCGCCGCTCCAGTCGATCCAGGCATCGACGATCGCGGAAGGATGGGCTTCGGCGCGGGTGAGACGGAACGGGCCGGTGGCCGCCGACCACTCCCGGTCGATCGTCCGCATCAGCGATTCCGTCCCGCGCGCCTCGCGATCCTGCCCCGAGAGGTTGATCGGTTCGGCCAGCGCGCGCAGCGGCGCGAGGTCGGTGCGTTCCTCAACGCCCTGGATCGTCACCGGCAGCAGGCTGCGGAATACGCCGTTTCGGCGCGACGACTGCTCCTGAAGCAGCGCCGGAACCATCGCCGCATTCTGCGAGATGATGAGCGTTCCGCCCGAACGGACATAATCCCGCAGCGCCTCGAGCGTGCCCGGATCGGCGACGGTCGTATGATCGGCGTTCATCCACACCACCGCATCCACCGCGTCGTATCCGATCGGGTTGTCGGGCAGATCACGCCATGTCACGCGCACGAAGATCGCATCCTCCACGACGCCGCGGATCGCGCTGTAATCCGGCGTGAGCGGAGAGCTGTCGCTGACGCAGAGAATCAGTTTCTTCCCTCGGCTTTGAACGAATCCGTCGTTCCGGGGATCGACGCTGTGGATCGCGCTCGTGAGGTTGATCTGATCGAGCACGCGCCCTTCGCGCGTCGTGAGATGGACGATCAATTGGCTTTTGAGGTCCGCCAGTGTCGATCCATCGCCCGGATTGGGCAATCCGCCGCTGGTGGGCTGTGGAACAAAATAAGTCCAGAATTGCACGTCCCCGCCCGCGCCTTCGGCCCGGCCGAGCGAAATGGTTCGCACATAGCTGACGCGATCGGAGTCCAGATCCTTCTGCACGACCCGGATTTGATAGGTTCCCGCTTCGGCCGACTTTGGCCGCAGACGGATCTTCATGGGTGTCCAGCAGTTCGGCCGGTAATAACTCCCGAATCCAATGCTCGTCACTTCCCCGTCGGCCACCTGTCCGAAGGAAACCGAAACCGGCACGAGAAGCAGCAGCCCCGCGAGGAGAATACGCATCGATTCCAAAGGTAATCCCCCATCCGATGGGCGTCAAACACCTGTTGGGGATGCGCTTGTTCCCCTCCCGTCCCCGGTTCTCCGCGGCGGAGGTTCGCGCGATGCGCGGAGCGTGGCCCGGTCCGTCGCCGAAAAAATATTCGCCGCGTTGACCGAACCACTTTTCCGGGAATATACTGACCCGCCAGTCATCTATTTATGCGAGCGTTGAGGAACAACCCGGAATCCAGACCGGTGGGTCGACCAAAGGACGAGGAACTGGCGGCGCGCCGTCGGGAGGAGATTCTTCGCCATGCGATCACCCATTTCGCGCGCGATGGATATGAGCGCGCGGATGTCGGCGCCATCGCCGCCGACATCGGTTGCTCGAAAGGGACGCTGTATCGCTATTTCACCAACAAAAGCGACCTGTTCCGGCACACGGTCGATCAGGCGATGAAGGAACTCATCGCGGTGGTCTTCCATGAACCGCCGGAGGATCCCATCCAGCAGATCGAGCAGGAAGTCCGGCGATTTCTCGCCCATTTTGATGAGCATCCCGAGTACGTCGAACTATTCATTCAGGAACGCGCGGTCTTCCGCGACCGCAGCCAGCCGACTTATTTCCGGTATCGCGAGGCTTACGTCGATCGCCTGAAGAAGCGATACCTCAAGCTGATGAAGAACGGGCGCATGCGCGTGATGCCGGCCGAACGCGCGCTGGATGTCCTGGGGGACCTGCTCTATGGCACGATTTTCGTGAATTACTTCGCCGGAAGACGGAAAACCCTTGAGCAGCAAGCCTCGGATATTCTGGAAGTGGTCTTCCACGGCTTGTTGACGCAGAATGAAATGAACCGGCGGCGGAAGCCGGGCGCGCCCGCCGCGAAGCGGGTCCAATCCGCGAAAGAGAAGAAACACTGGAAAAAAATAATGAGCGAGAAGAAGTGATGAGTGATTCAAACGAAAACAAGACGCAGCGCACCTGGGTCATGCTGATCCGGCGCGGTGTGGCGGTGGTCATCCTCCTGGTGGTGCTGCTGGGCTTTTATCTTTACCTGAGTCGCGTCGATCATGCCCCGGTTTCGCAGGCGGCCAGCGCTCCGGGCGATCCGCTGCCGGTGGGCACGGAAATCGTCGCCCGGAAGAATGTCGCGTTCCGGCCGAAATATCTCGGGCAGACCGAGGCGTCGCAAACCGTCGAGATCCGCGCCCGCGTGCGGGGATTCCTTCTGGAACGCGCCTTCGGAGAAGGGCAGCGCGTCGAGGAAGGGCAACTCTTGTTCCGGATCGATCCCCGCTCCTTTCAGGCCGAGCTTGACATGACCCAGGCGCGGCTCGCCAGCGCGCAGGCCCGCCTCGACCGCGCCCAGCAGCAGGTGAGGCGATCCGAGGAATTGCTCGCGACGCAGGTCGCGACGCCCGATGAATTCGAGGAATGGCAAAAGGAGGAGCGCGTCGCGGCGGCGGACGTGCAGATGGCGGAGGCGCAAATCGCCCAGGCCAGGCTCGATCTCGATTACACCGAGATCCGCTCCCCCATTTCCGGCGTGATCGGCCAGTCGCTGCGCGACGTGGGCAGTTACGTCGGGGAAGGGGACAGGGCGCTTCTCGCCGTTGTGCAAAAAGTCGATCCGATCGAGGTTCGATATTCCATCAGCGAGCAGGACATGCTGCGATGGCAGCGAATGCGCGACAATGACGAGATCAAAATACCCGCGATCGATCAGATCGAGCTGGAGATCACCCTTTCGGATAATCGCGTGTTTCCACATCGGGGGCGCATCAGCTTCATCGATGTGCGGGTCGATCCCTCCACCGGAACGGCGGTGATTCGCGGGCGCGTGCCCAATCCCAACGGCACGTTGCTGCCCGGGCAGTTCGTCCATGTCACGTTGGACGGCATCGAGCGAGTCAACACGGTGCTTGTCCCGCAGGTCGCGGTGATGCAATCACCGGCCGGGGCGAGCGTGTACGTGGTGAATGAGCGGAACATCATCGAGCAGCGTCCACTGGTGCTGGGCGACTGGTCCGGTGATCGCTGGATGGTCGAATCCGGCCTGGTCGAAGGGGAACGGATCGTGATCGATCACCTGATGCAGCTCCGGCCGGGGATGTCCGTCATTCCGAAACCGCACGTCGAGGAGACACCGAGCACCATTCCCTCGGAAAACGCCGGCCAGTAATCAAGGATCCGAAATGCTTTCCAAATTCTTCATTGACCGCCCGGTTTTCGCGGTGGTCATCTCCCTGCTGATCCTGATCGCCGGCGGGGTCTCCATCTTCGTGCTGCCCATCGCGCGGTATCCCGAGATCGTTCCTCCCTCGATCCAGATCCGCGCCACCTATCCGGGCGCCGACGCCGAAACCGTCGCCGAGTCCGTCGCCGCGCCGATCGAGCAGGAATTGAGCGGCGTGAAGAACCTGATCTATTTCAGCTCGCAGAGCGCCAACAACGGCGCGGCGACGATCGTCGCGACATTCGACATCGGGACCAATCAGGACCTCGCCGCCGTCGAGGTACAGAACCGCCTCGCCGTCGCCCAGCCGCGTTTGCCGCAGGAAGTGGTGCGCAACGGCATCACCGTGACCAAGGCCTCGACGAGCATCCTCGGGGTGGTCGTGCTCGAATCCCCGACGGGGGAGCATGACGATGTGTTCCTCTCGAACTACGCGACGATCAACCTGCT
>CAYUNS010000015.1:0-10648 GCA_964446155.1 uncultured Tepidisphaeraceae bacterium
GTGGAATGTGCTCTACTTCGACATGCACGCAGCCAACCGCAAGGATGTCCCGCCGGACGAAGCGAAATGGCGCTTGCCGGCGATTCGGGAACAGGCCCCAGCTCCTACGAGCACGGCTACAAGATCAACGGGAATCTCTCGAACCTCCGACATCGCGGTGGATCGTGGAATGTGCTCTACTTCGACATGCACGCAGCCAACCGCAAGGATGTCCCGCCGCACAACACGCCGTTCTGGGCCGGCATCAGCAACTATTGAAACCGGCCTTCACCGCACTGATTAAGAAATGGCGCCCCAGTTCAACACCCTGCAAAACAAACACGCACAATCCCAAAAGGAGTTTCCCTTGCTTCGCAATGTGACCGTGCTGAATCTTACTCTGGCCTGCCTCTGGCCGATCCTGGCCGCACCGCCCGCGTGGGGACAAGACCCACCTCCGGCACAAGAAGAAAAAACCAATTATGTCATCGTGACCGCGCCTGATGCCAAAGAATCGGAACACACTGCGGCGGCAAAATTGGAGCAGATGGCGGGCGCGACGCTCACGGTCAGGTACGCCACGGATCAGCCGCACGACAAAAACTGGATCGGCCTCTATAAAGCCGATGAGACGCCCAACGGCAACATCCGTTCCACTGTCTGGAAGTACGCGCCGGGCGCATCCGGTTCGATCGCGCTCGATCTCCAGATGGATCGCGTCGCTCCGGGAGACTACCGGGTCTGGTTCCTGGCACAGGACAAACACAAGCCGTTGGCCGAGCCGGTCGCCCTGAAAGTCACCGAATTCGTCTCCAACTCCGTGTCGTCGATCAAGGCCGACACCGATACGCAGCGTCAGAACACGACGCTCATGGTCGAATACGCCACGAACCAGCCGCACAAGCGAAACCGGATCAGCCTCTACAAGGCGGATGAAACACCCAGCCGCGACCTCCCCGTGAGGGTATGGCAACGCGCCGAGCAGAAATCCGGGACGGTCTGGCTCGATCTGGATGTGGCCCACATCGCGCCTGGAGACTACCGGATCTGGTTCCTGGCGCAGGGAGGGTATACGCCGCTGACCGACCCGCTCGCCCTGACCGTCATCGAAGACCCCGACGCGCTCGAACCGGGCAATCCCCAGGCCCCGGTCGAGATCAAGCCGGTGACGACCGATGTGACGACCGACGGCGTGATCCTGCGCGAAGGCTTCACGTCGACGGCGCCTGAAGGCTGGTCGGTGACATTCGACAACAGCATGTCGGAAGTGGGAAACGAGACTTACCGGGGCTGGTCGTTTACGACCCGGCAGGCGTGGATCACGGATATTGATGAGATGCGAGGCCGGTTCGGGCGTTCGCATCAGACCCTCGCCGTGGCCGATGCGCAGCAGTTCGGCGGCGACCGGTTCGCCTCGACGCTGACCAGCCGGCCGATCGAAGTGTCGGGCCTGCCCCGCGTGCGTCTGACCTTCGACAGTCACTACCGGGGCCATGCCGGGCAGGCCGGCGTGGTGCGGGTGAGCTTCGACGGCGGCGAGCCGATCGAGGTGCTGCGTCTGGACTCCGCCAAGGTGACGAATGACTACGACGGCCGGCAGATGAATGCATGGCAGGAGGCGGTGATCGACATCCCGGCAGGAACGATGCACGCGGTGTTCTCATGGGAGTTCACCGGCGGCGAGGGCGCCCGGTATTGGGCCATCGACTCGGTTGCCGTCCATAAGGTGCTCGCCGACACGTCCGGGGCGCCGACGCAGGCGTGGGTCGTGTCGGACATCCAGGGGTTCCCACAGCATTTGGCGCACGCCCTGCAGGACCTGTATCCGATCGCTCCCGATGCCGACGGCCTGCTGATGGTCGGCGATATCGTTCGCACCGGCACGGCGGAGCAATGGGACGAGATTTCCAGTGTGATGAAGGAAGCCCAAGCCTATCGGCCGCGCCAGACCATCGCGGCAATGGGGAATCACGAACGGCTCGCGAACGGCGGGTTCTATGCCAATCGAGACCGCTTCCTCGCTTTCGCGGAACGGGAGCGGGTCTGGGGCGAATATGTGCTCAAAGGCCCCGGTGGCGAGTTGCCCGTCATCGTGCTCGGTCAGGATGCCCCGGCCCCGCCGTCCGTGCCGATGACCGAGAACCAGATGCGCTTCCTCGAGGAACGGCTCGCCTACTGGACCAGCCTCGGCAAGCAAATCATCGTGGCGTCGCACTACCCGCTGAGCGACACGGTGTCGGCTTCGTGGCTGCCGGACTATCGCGGCCAGTATCGGCTCAACGATCGGCTGAAAACCCTTTTCGGCAACTATCCGAACGTGATCCTGTTCACTGGACACACGCACCTGTCGCCGGAGTTGGGCGACTGGGCGATGCAGCGCCGCACGCCGGGGGGACACCCCGACGGCTTCTGGGCCGTGAACACCGCCGCCATGAGCGAGGGCTGGGAGACCATCGGCGAGAATCTGCGTGAGACCCGGGAAGTGAAAACGACCAAGGTCAATTACGGCCTGACGCTCGATTCATACGGAGATCGCGTCGTCATCACGGCGTACGATTTTCTGTCCGACGAACAACTGCGGCGAATCGTGATCCCCAACCCGCTGGCGCCTTCGGATTCCGCCGTGTCGGACTGAACGCGCCTCCGTTTTGATAATGAACCTCGGCCCAGGCAAGCGAGTTGGGCGCCGAGAACATCGACCAGTCAAATCAAGCCGTCCATGAGTGGATGGAAAGGACATTGACCTTGCATTTCATGACCAATCACTGGTTTATCTTCTGGATTGTCGTGATGTCGTGCATCCCACTGGTCGCCGGCGCGATCGCGGGAAGCGGCGAACTGACGCTGGCAAGGGAGGGGAAGGCGGTCTATCGCATCGTTGAGGCCGACAACGCGACCTCGTCGGAAAAGACCGCCGCGCGTGAACTGCAAAAATACCTTCAGCAGGTGACGGGCGCGTCGTTCACAGTGGTGGGCGAAGCGGAGGCGGCCGATGACGGGCCGCGCATCTTCGTCGGCGCCGGATCGAGCGTGAAAGCCCTGCTGCCGGATCAGGACTGGGACGCGCTGGGAACCGATGGGATCGTGGTCCGGTCGGTGGGCGAGGATCTGATCCTCGCCGGAGGTCGCCCGCGCGGGACGCTTTATGCGGTGTACGAATTCCTTGAAGAAGCCGTGGGCTGCCGGTTCTGGACGCCGACGGAATCGCTGATTCCGAACCGGCCGACACTGACCGTGCCGGCGTGGAACACGACTTTCATCCCGCCGTTCATGAGCATGCGCCAGCACAACGCCACGGCGATCGTGGAGAACCCGCAATTCGCGACGATGATGCGCGAGGTCGGTCCCTATGTGGAGCAGGACGCCACCTGGGGCGGACGATATCACCAGTTGCGCTGCGCGTTCGTGGACCTGCTGCCGGTGGAAAAACACTTCGAGGCGCATCCCGAATGGTACAGTGACGCCCGCAACGGCGACCTGCCCTGCACGCCGCAGTCGCGGATGCCCGCATCCCATGCGACGTGGCAGATGGACGTAACCAACCCGGAAGTGGTGGAGGCGTTCGCCGCCGCGGCGCTGGCTAAAATCGCCGCCGATCCCAACGTGACCACGCTGGCGGTCTGGGCCAATGACAATCAGCATTATTGCAAATGCGACAATTGCCTCGCGGTCATCCGGGAGCATGGAACGCCGGCGGCGCTGATGCTCCAGTTCGCGAACCAGGTCGCCGAACGGGTGCATGCCGTGTATCCCGATCTTCCCGTGGAAATGCAGGCGTACTGGTGGACGATCGAACCACCGAAGTCGATGCGGGCCGCGCCAAACGTGCTCGTGGACGTGGCGCTGATCGGGGCGGACTTCGGACACCGCCTCGATAGCGAATGGAACCGAAAATCACGCGATATTCTCGCCGGCTGGTCGAAGGTCTCCTCGCGATTGCACGTCTGGTATTACGTCACCAACTTTCGATGGAGCCTGTTTCCCCATCCCAACTGGCATGCCCTTGGCCCCGATCTGCGATATTTCGCGGCCAACAACGTCACCGGCATCTACGAGCAGGGCAACACCCACTCGGGCGGGGCCGGGGATTTCATCCAGTTGCGCGCCTGGCTGTTGGCCAAGCTGATGTGGGATCCCAGCCGGGACTCCGATGCGCTCATGGATGAGTTCATGCAGGGATACTACGGGGCGGCGGCGCCGCACCTGCGACAATACCTGGAACTGGTGCGGGACGCCTACCTGAAGGAGGAACGCTGGCTTGGACCGTACAACACCCGGTTCACGTTCTTCACGCTGGACGTGACCAACCGGGCGCTGGAGCTGTTCAGGGACGCGGCGAAGGCGGTGGAGGGGGATGCGGTGCTCTCGGATCGGGTCCGCAGGGAGCGGCTCAGCCTCGATGCGGTGATTATCGCCAAATTCAACTATCTGCACTACCAGTCAAGGAAGACCGGCACGCCTTTCATTGGGCCGGATGATCTGGACCAGGCGATCGCGACATTTGAAGAAACGGCCAAACGATTCGGCGTGACCAACTTCAGGGAATCCGCAATCACGGAAGGCCCCAGCGCGCTGGAGAACGGCATCGCCGACATGCGTTCGCGGCTGAAACCGGGAGCGGAGGTTCCACTCCCGGAATTCGCGCGGAAATATCCGGTGGAGGACGTGATCGACTTCCAGCCCAGGGATATTTACCTGTACGCCCGGGGCACGCTCGCCGACGTGGTGGACGACCCGGCCGCGGCAGGCGGGAAAGCGGCCATGTCGGTGGGCAACACGAATGAGCTGGTGATCCAGGTCCGCGTCGGCCCGTACCTGCCATCGCATCATTGGCGAGTCCATGTCTCAGGCCGCGTGGAAGCAAAACCCGGCGCCGCACTGCAAGGCGTGGGATTCAAGGGCGGCGTCAAGGATCAGATCAAGCACAAGATGGCGTTTGTTCAGGACATTCCCCTGGATCGCTCCGCAGGAAGCGAGTATCGCCTGTTCGATCTGGGCGTGCATGAGTTGAATGGTGGCAACGAGCTTCAATTCGGACCGGCGAACAATCCCAACGTCGACAAGGTCTTCATCGAGCGGGTCATCCTGATCCGTGAGGAGCCGTCCTGAAAACAACCGCCCGCGCCGCAATGGAGGCGGAAATGGTCGGGCAGCGCATCAGTCGCATGGGATGCAGGCGCGGCGGCCGTAGTGAGGACTGAAATAACGCACTCCGGGAGCCGGCACGACCAGATTCCCATCGCGCACGAGCGGGTATTCGGGCATTTCCGATTGCCGTTGTTCGAAGATGGAAACCAACTGGCGGCGCCACGCCGCCAGCGACGGATGAGGCGCAGGCCCGGATGCCAGATCGCGGGTTTCACCGGGGTCTTCGACGAGATCGAACAACTGCTCGCGGCCGAGATACGGCAACCAGATATACTTGGTGCGTCCATCGGTCAGGTAATGCATGGCCTGCTCGTGGGAATAGCACGGGCAATGTTCGCCATGCAAGACCTGGCGCCACGATGGGTCGGCGTCACCACGGACGAGCGGCAACATGCTTTGTCCATCGACCGTGCCCGGTGTCTCCGCGCCGGCGGCGTCGAGCAGCGTGGGCATCAGGTCACGCAATTCGACGACCTCGTCGCGAACCTGCCCGCGCGACCCGGTCCAGTTGTCGGGCGGACGCACGATCAACGGCACCCGCGCCGAACCTTCATACGCGTACGTCTTTCGCCACAGGTGGTGATCCCCGAGCATGTCGCCATGATCGGAAAGGAACACCACCCAGGTGTTGTTCCACGCCGCGGGATGGTTCCGTTTCACCGCCTCGATCAGTCGGCCGATCTGGTGATCGATGAAGGTGATCGAGCCATAGTAGCATTGCCGGGCGCGATGAATCTCGACCGCCGTGCGTCGACCACGCCAGGCATTGACATTGGCGGCGGCGACGGGATCGTCGTGCATCGCCGACCAATCGCCCAGGTGCGGCGCCGGCACGTCGCGCCCGGCGTACATGTCGTAATACCACCGCGGCGGATCATAAGGCGAGTGCGGTCGAGCGAAGCTCACCTTCAGGAAAAACGGCTTGTTCGGATCGCGTCGATCCAGCCAATCGATCGCCTGGGCGGCCGTCCAGTAAGTCGGGTGCAGGTGCTCAGGCAGATGGGTCGGCCGGCCCATCCATGAGTTCCAATCGACACCATGATCGCGAGGGCCGTAATTCCCCTCCTTATGCCGCTCGAACCACAAATGATAATCGCTGACAAACGGAGGCTCACCCCGGCCGGATTCGTCGAGAATCGTGTTGTGATACCCATTCAACGCGCGCTGCGGATGGAAATGATTCTTGCCGATCGCCTGCGTGTGATAACCCGCGCGGCTCAACTCCCCCGGCAGCGTATGGAGAAAACGATCGTGGAGCGGCGACTGTCCGCCGCCCATGCCCAGGATGCCGGTATGCCAGGGATCCATCCCGGTCAGCAGACTCGCCCGCGCCGGGATGCAACTGGGCGTCGCGCTGTAGGCGCGCCGAAAGCGGGTTCCCTCGGCCGCCAGTTGATCGAGATTCGGCGTCTCCAGCGCCGTCGGCGCCTGCTCATCGCATCGAACGCAATCTCCCCGTTGCTGATCGGTCATGATCAGAATCATGTTCGGCTGGGCCATATCCGTCGCATCGCTCCTTGAGCCGCCCCCGTCTCGCCCCAAATGGTGATCCGCCATCATATCGAAATCCCGCATGAAGCAAACCAGGCGGCGATCCACGAATGGGGCGCGTACCTGTCACGATGAAGCGACGCCCGCTCGGCAGGAGACGGAAGGGCAATCGACCTGACGCCGCCGCCGATCAGCGGACTCCAACATGGTTCAAAAATATCCCCCGGAAGATGACCGGTGGCCCGTGGGTTTTTGTCCAATAAACACTGACAAAACAGTTCGGAGACACCAGGGCTGCGAAATCCGGAAAAATGGATGGTTTCAGCCTACTTAATCAAAAATATCCATCTATAGGTCAAAAAAAACGCCTTGTTCCGATGGTTTTATGGCGCATAATTCAAACTCGAAATGGGCTTCGGGGAATAGCTTGTCAAGTCTTGTGTAAGGAGGATGGCCATGAACAACTGTGTGGGCGCGACATTCGCGGCGGTGCTGGGGCTGGGGGTTGTCACCACCCAGGCCGCAGTCATCACGATTGATTTCGATGGCCTCTCAAGCGGAACCATTCCTGCCAATACAGGAGCGGCCGATGGCGCGACGATCGCCTATAACAATGTAAGCGCTTTCTCCGCCGCCAACTATTCAGGAAACACGGATGGGATGGTCGCCTATGCCAGCGCGCAGAATGCGGCGTCGATCACCTTCACCGCTCCCGTTGGCAAGCAGGTGGAGTTGCTGGGGTTCGAGGTGGGGCACTACAACGATGTCGATAATGCTCTCCTGCACTACTACTTTGTGATCGACGGGGTGGCGGGAGAAGTCTTCACGCAGGGCGACGGCACGGTTTCGTTGACCAACATCGTCGGGCAAACGGTCGCGTTCCATTTCAAGGATCGCGCGTTCGATGCCAGTTCAGGCGCCTACGGCGACTGGGGCATTGATGAATTCCAGTACCAGGTCGTTCCCGAACCGGCTTCGGCGGCGCTGATCAGCATCGCGGCGGCCGGGCTGCTGCTCAACCGCCAGCGACGTTAAACGGGCGGGTCCGCTGCCATCGCCTGACTTCGACGTGACGCAACGGGTCTGCCGACACGGGTTCTTGCGACCAATAGGAACGCTTTCCGATGACTCAAACACGCACTTGGACGACTGGCGTGACAAGATTGGCGCTGGTCGCGTTTTTGGGGGTGGCGGCGAACAGCGCGACAGCCGGCAGTGAGCCTGGACCGGACGACAGGCCGGAACCAAGTGACTTCCCCGGCGACATCATCACCAGCGCCAATTTCGAGGCCTCTCCAAAGGCGATGCCCGACGGCTGGCAAGTCGAGCCAGGCTCGCCGCAGGACAACACCCTCGGCATTGCTGATTTCGGGGCGGGTGGATCAGCGCACGCGCTGAAGGTGACCAACGATTGGCCGATGTATCGACAAAGCGAAGAAGGTTCGCTTTCGTACACCTTCGAGCGGCCGGTGGACCGCGTGGCCATCGAGTTTGACGTGAAGTGGACCACCAGGTCTCATGCCGCGTTCAGGTTCTTCACCAAAGGCCCCGAAAGCAACGGGCCAAGCCAGGTGAACGTGACCGGCGTCAAGCGCGCGTTCAATCAGACTTCCGGCATTGTCGATGGTCATCACTGGATCGTCCTCGGCGAGGAAAAAGACGCCGACAGGGATGAGGCCATCACTCGCTGGTATCGCGTCCGCGTGGTGGCGGCCGGGGATTCCAACAGCATCGATGTCTGGATATCCGAACCCGATCAAACCAGGCTGCCCGAAAAACCGACACGGACGTTTCCCGCCTATGGACCGAAACAACCCATCGCGTCGGTGCATTTCGGTGTCGTGGGCATCTGGTCCAACAACTACTACCTGGACAATCTGACCATTCGCACGGGCAATGACATTCCCGCGCCCACCGATCTGCCGGATACCCAGGCGCAAACGCTGGCCAGAGGTTATCCGCTCTGGACCGGCAAAACGTTTCCTCGCACCTTTGAGGAGATTCCCTATCCCGATGGGCTGGAACACCACGTCGTCGCCATTGAAAGCGACGCCGGGCGCTGGCAGCACGGAGCGTCGATCGCCTGGCACGACGGCGCGTTCTACGCCAGTTGGGGCGCCAACGCGCGCGGAGAAAACTCACCGGGCGAAGTGGTGCTGGGAGCCAAGTCGATCGACGGCGGCAAGAGCTGGTCCGAGCCGTTCATGATCGCCCCTGGCGGCGTCAGGGACGGCGTGGAGTATTCCAACAGCCACGGCGTGTTCAAGAGCCACGAGGGCAAGCTCTGGGGCTTTTTCCAGCACTGGAAAGGCGGCTGGGACAATCCGTTGGCGGTCGAGGCGTTCGTACTCGACGATCAGACCGGCAAGTTTGAATCCAGGGGAATCGTCGGACGCGAGGGCTGGCCGATCGACCCGCCACAGCCGTTGGAGAACGGCAATTGGGTGATCGGTCTGTCGGGTTTCAACATGTGGCATCCGGCCGTCCTGATCAGCCAGGGCAATGACCTGCTGCATTGGGATACGGTGAAGATCCCCACCAGGGAGAAGAAACGTTTCCCCGAGACCAGCCTCATCACCCACGGCAACAATGTCCTGAGCCTTACCCGCTGGAGCCGGACGATCCTGGTCGCCAACAGCGAGGACGGCGGGCGCACCTGGCCGGAAGAAGCCCAGGCGAGCAATTTTCCCAATATCGCCAACGTCACCTCGGGCGTGCTGAGCACCGGACAATGGTTCATCGTCGCCAACATGCGCAGCCGCGACGACCTGGAGATCGCGGTCGGCAAGCCCGGCGAATCAGGCGTCAGCAAACTGTACCGGGTTCGCTATGGCTCCCCGCCGGACCAGGACCATCCCTATATGGGTCGGACCTTTCCGCGCAACTATGGCTACCCCAGTGCGACCGAGCATGACGGCAAACTGTACGTCATCTATTCAGTAAACAAGGCCGACATTGAAGTGGCGATCATCCCGATCGAGTCGCTCCGCGCCGACTGATCCACTTTCGACGGTGCGTGTCGCGCCCCTCGAAAGGCGCTGCCACCTCCGCGCGAAGCTCCATGAGAAACCGTTTATTCCTCGAAAGGATAAGTTGACAATGCTGCTTACATGGAATGCCTCATTGAAATGGTGCGCGGCTTTGGCGCTGACGGCGGGGCTTGGAGCCACCGCGTCCGCGGCCGAATCGGTGCTCGTCAGCAATCCGGGCAGGCAACAGGTGCGCAACAACGGCGCCAGTGATTACAAGGGGGCGATCGGCTACGACATCACAGTTGGCGGCGCCGACGCCCAGATCACGCATCTGGGCATCTGGGATGGCCCGGGCAATCAGGACAACCCCGACACCGGCAAGGTCGGCGATGGCCTGGAGCAATCGGCCGTGGTGGGCATCTACGAATCGGACACCCACAAGCTCATCGCCCAGGCGACGGTTCCCGCCGACACCGTGGGTGAACTCGAAGGCGAGTTCCGCTACGTGGCCCTCAACGAACCGGCCACGCTGATCGCCGGTAAGGTCTATCGTATCGTCATGGGGGTGGACGAGGGCGGCAACGCCTTCCGCAACGACGGTGGCGACCATCCCACCCCCACGTTCAGCAAGCACTTCGCCATCGCGCGCATCGCCGCCTACCACCACCCCGACGGCGCTCATGACAGGCTTGTGTTCCCCAACCGTGTGCGCACCGGCATGGCTTACATGGGCCCGACCTTCCGCTACACCGGCGGCGGTGAAGTGCCGGTGCCCGAGCCTACCGAAGACCCGGGCGACCGCCTGGCCGACGTCGAGTCTCGCCCCGGCACGGTCGTTCTGGCCGAGAGCTTCGAGAAGTTCGATGCCACCAACCTTCCCCAAGGCTGGGCCATGGAGCCTGCGCCTGCGGCAAACGACCGGCATTTCTCCATCGCAACGCCTGGGGCGGGCACGGCCGGTCAGGCCCTGCAACTCAACCGATCCCCGCGAGTGACGGACAATGACCAGTTCGGCGGGTTGACCTACCGGCTGCCCAAAGCCGCCGACCGTGTCGCGG
>CAYUNS010000015.1:10658-18754 GCA_964446155.1 uncultured Tepidisphaeraceae bacterium
CGGTCGGCGGCTTTGGGCAGCCGGTAGGTCAACCCGCCGACCGTGTCGCGGTGAGTTTTGATTACAAGCCGTCTGCCTGGCACGTGAATTCCCCGAGCCTGGAAGTGTTCAGCCTGGGGGCCGATTCGACCGAGCCGACGCAGCTTCACCTGCGCGTCCACCGCAACCGGCTTCAGCAATACGGTGGCATTCAGATCGGCTGGGTGGATCTTCCCACCGGCGAGCGGGAATCAGGACAGCGGATTACCGACGCCCCATGGTATCGCGTAAGCTTCGTGATCGACCGCAACGCCGAGGGGATCGACGTCTATATTTCGCGGCCGAACCAGCCCGAACTGCCCGAACAGTCCGTCGCCACCATCCCCGTCCACAGGATGGGCGAACCGATCGCGGCGATTCGGTTCGGCATGGCCGCGCTGCGGAGCAATTCCTGCCTCATCGACAACCTGGAAATCCGCACCGGCGATGAGATCCCCGCTCCCGGTGAGCCTAAGCTCAAACCGGACCTCAGCAAAGGTTTCCAGCTCTGGACCGGCGAGACCTTCCCCCGCTCGTTCGACGAGATCGATTACCCCGAAGACATCAAGCATCACATCATCTACCCCCGCGTGAAGCCATGGACGTGGTACCACGGCACGTCGATCGAGTTTCACAAGGGCAAGCTCTATGCCTCCTGGGCGGCCAACGACAAGAGCGAGAACCAGCCCGGCGAGGTCGTTCTCGTCAGCGAATCCTCCGATAGCGGCAAGACCTGGTCCGAAGCGAAGGTTCTCGCGCCCGGCGACGGCAAGGGTGGAACCGAATACTCGAACAGCCACGGCACGCTGCTGTCGCATGACGGCAAGCTGTGGGGCTTCTTCCAACATTGGGCCGGCGGATGGGACAACCCGCTGGCCACCGAAGCGTTTCTCCTCAACGAAGAAACCGGCGAGTGGGAATCCCAGGGCGTCGTCGCCCGACAGGGCTGGCCGCTGGATCGTCCCAAGAAGACCGCCGACGGCAACTGGGTGATGGGCGTGTCGGGCTTCAAGATGTGGCGCCCCGGCGCGATGGTCAGCGATGGCGACAACCTGCTGAAGTGGGACACCGTCGCCATCCCCACCGAGGGTGAGATGCGCTTCCCCGAGACGAGCCTGATCGTTGATGGCAACAATGTGTGGAGCATCAGCCGCTGGGGCAGTGATAGCCCCATGGTCTCCACCAGCAGCGACGGCGGACGAACCTGGGCAATGGCTCAGCGCGGCAACCTGCCCATGGCCGGCTCCAAGCCCGACTCGGGCACGCTGAGCACCGGGCAGTGGTTCATCGTGATCAATATGAAAGATCGCGATGCCCTGATCATCGCGGTCGGCAAGCCCGGCGAGCACGGCGTGAGCAAGCTCTACAAGGTCCGCTATGGCTCGCCACCGATGGAGTTCGGCTACGACGGGCCATCGCATCCCGGCGAATACGCCTATCCGTATTCCGTTGAACACGATGGCAAGCTCTACGTGACCTACTCGGTCAACAAGGCCGACTGCGAAGTGGCGATCATCCCGATCGAGTCGCTCAAAGCCGACTGATCCGGCTTCGGCGGGCGGTGGCATCCTCCCGACTGAGCGGAGGGACACCGACGCCTCGCGTGGGGCACGGCCTGAATGAGGTTCTGTAAGAAACCACTTGCTCTTAACAAGAGGACGAATCTGTGATGACACCTACATGGAACGCATCGTTGCAATGGTGTGCGGCCTTCATACTGGCGGCGGGGTTTGGGATCACCGCGTCCGCGGCCGAATCGGTGCTGATCGGCGATCCGGGCGGGCGGCGGATCCGCAACAACGGCGGCGGCGATTTCCAGGGGGTGCTCGGCTACGACCTTCAGGTCGGCAGCGCCGATGCCCAGGTGACCCACCTTGGGGTGTGGGACGGGCCGGGGAATGAAGACAATCCCAGTGCGGGCGAGGCCGGCGACGGGCTGGAACATTCGGCGGTCGTCGGGATCTACCGCGTGGCGGATCAACAGCTCATCGCGCAGGCGACCGTTCCCGCCGGTACCAAGGGCGAGCTTGAAGGCGAGTTCCGCTATGTGAGCCTCGACGAGCCGGTCACGTTGTCCGCCAACGAACGATATCGCCTCGCCATGGGGATGGACCGGGGCGGCAACGCGTTTCGCAACTACATCGGCGGCAACCCCGCTCCGACCGTCAGCAAACATTTCATTGTCGGCAAGGATGTATATCACCGTACCCGGGGCGGGGCGGATGAACTGGTCTTCCCCAACGAGGATCGGACAGGCGCGATCTACATCGGCCCGAGTTTCCGCTACACCGGTGGCGGGGCCGTTCTGCCGCCCGAGGCCACTGAAAAGCCCGGCGACCGCCTTGCCGGCGCCGATTCACTCCCCGGCCGGCTCATCGTCGCGGAAGGCTTCGAGAACGTGTCCGGCCAATCCCTTCCTGATGGATGGACCATTGAACCTGACACCGGCTCGGGGGCGAGCACAGTAGTCAAGGAAAGCGGCGCGGGCAATGCCGGCCAGGCGCTGAGGATCAGCCAGAAATCGATCGAGCCGAGGCGGAACCCGTTCGGCGGACTGACCTACCGACTCCCCGAACCCGCGGATCGCGTCGCGCTGACCTTCGATTTCAAAAGGGATGTCGAAAACGCCAGCCTTCCCGCCATGGAGGTGTATAGCTTCGGCCCGGACTCGACCGAGCCGACCCAGCTTTATCTGCGGATCGGCAACAACCGGCTCCAGCAATCCGGCGGGATTCAACTCGGCTGGGCCGAAATCCCGCTCGGCAACCGGCCCTCGGGTCAAATCGCCATCGGCGAGCCTTGGTATCGGGTCCGGCTCGTGATCGATCGCAGCGCCGAGGCCATCGAGGTCTATCTTTCCGACCCCGACAGCCCCGAAATACCCAGCACCCCCACCGCGACCGTCCCCGTCAACGAGATCGGCGAATCGATCGCCGCCATCCGCTTCGCCTCGGCCCGCAGGTATGTCAATCACTGCTGGATCGACAACGTGACCCTCCACGCCGGGGATGAGATCGCCGCGCCCGGCAAGACCGATGTCCGGCCGGACCTGAGCGAGGGCTTTCAACTGTGGACCGGCAAGACCTTCCCCCGCGCTTTCTCGGAAATCTCACACCCCGAGGGGATCGAGCATTACGTCGTCCACCCGGCAGTGCGGCCCTGGACGTTCTACCACGGCGCATCGATCGAGTATCACAAGGGCAAGCTCTACGCCACCTGGGCCGCCAACGCCGATGGCGAAAACCGCCCCGGCGAGGTCGTGCTCGTGAATGAATCCACCGACGGAGGCAAGACCTGGACCGAGGCCAAGATTCTCGCCAACGGCGACGGCAAGGGCGGCGTGGAGTATTCCAACAGCCACGGCACGCTGCTGTCGCGCGACGGCAAGCTGTGGGGCTTCTTCCAACATTGGGCCGGCGGATGGGACAACCCGCTGGCCACCGAAGCGTTTCTCCTCAACGAAGAAACCGGCGAGTGGGAATCCCAGGGCGTCGTCGCCCGACAGGGCTGGCCGCTCGATCGTCCCAAGAAGACCGCCGACGGCAACTGGATCATGGGCGTGTCGGGCTTCAAGATGCAGCGTCCCGGCGTCATGATAAGCCAGGGCGACAACCTGCTGAAGTGGGACACCGTCGCCATCCCCACCGATCACGACAGCCGTTTCCCGGAAACCAGCCTGATCGTCGATGGCAATGACATAACGAGCCTCACGCGCTGGAGCGGTGGTCGAGCCATGGTCTCGACCAGCAGCGACGGTGGACGAACCTGGGAGAAAATCCAGCGCAGCAATCTGCCCGCAGGTTCCAAACCCGACTCGGGCATACTCAGCACCGGACAGTGGTACGCCATCGTCAACATGCAGGACCGCAACGCCCTGATGATCGCCGTCGGCAAGCCCGGCGAGAAGGGCCTGAGCAAGCTTTACAAGGTCCGTTATGGCGGGCCACCGACGGAATACCCCTACAATGGCTGGGCCAGGCCGGAACAGTACGCCTACCCCTACTCGATGGAGCATGACGGCAAGCTCTACGTGGTGTATTCCGTCCTCAAGGCTGACTGCGAACTGGCGATCATTCCGATCGAATCGCTCCGTGCCGAATGAGTGGAACGGGAAAGTGATTTCGCACCATCAAATGGCCGCCCACTTTCGCGCGTTGAATTGCGGAAGCGGGCCTTACACAACCGTAAAACCATGAAACATTCCTCCATCGCGACCACCCTGGCGTCCACGCTGTTCGCGGCCGCAGGCTTCTGTCTTCCCGCTGTTTCTCTGGCTGATGATGCGCCGGTGAAGAAGGTGTTGATCATCGGCATCGACGGCCTGCGCCCCGACGCCCTGCGGCAGGCCGACGCGCCGAATATTCACGCCTTGGCCGAACAGGGGGCGTACAGTTGGGATGCCCAGTGTGAAAGCCGCACATTCAGCGGTCCCAATTGGACCACGATCATGGACGGCATCCACATCGACAAGCACGGGGTGGCTTCCAACAACTACAGGGACTCAAAAGTCGCGGACTGGCCTGATTTTTTCACCTATCTTGAGCAATACAATTCCCAATGGGTCACGGCGCGCCTGATCACCTGGGATTCGTTTTACAACAATCAGCCCACCGGCGCGGACATCAACCTGTTTCACGATTACCGTAAAAACGGGGACCAGATCATGGCGGATCAGGCGGTGCGTCTGTTGTCGAACGCCGATCCGGACATCAAGCAGGACCCAGACGTGCTGTTTATCTATCAGGCCGATGTCGATGTGGCCGGTCACAACGCGCGCCACCTCGGCTTCAGCCCGGATTCACCCAGTTATATGAAGGCGATCGCCAACGCCGATAAAAGGGTGGGACAGTTGATGGAAGCCCTTCAAAAGCGGCCGAACTACAAGGACGAGCAGTGGTTGATCGTCGTCACCAGCGACCACGGCGGCGCGATGGACCAGCAGCACAGCGGCAACACCGCCGAGCGTCGCAACATCCCCTTCATTGTCAGCGGCCCGGCCGCCGCCAAGGGGCCGATCTTCCCCAATGCCCGCAACGTGGACGTTGCCAAAACCGTCCTGACCTACATGGGCGTGCCGATCCAGCCCGAATGGCAGCTCGACGGCCACGCCGTCGGTCTGAAACCGACCGCCCCACCGGTCGCGGTCTACGATGAGAACCTGATCTTCAACGGCGATGCCGAGTACGACCGCGGCTTCGCCCAGACCTACGGCGGATGGTGCGACCAGTACTGCTCCGGCTGGCAGGATGACGGTCCGGCCATGATCAATGTTTCCACTTACGCGATAGACACGCAGAAGTATCCGGATCACCTTTCTCCTGCGGACTCCGAGACGATTGGCGGTGGCAGCAATTTCTTCAGCGGTGGCTACGCGGCCCTCAGTCGGATCACACAGACGATCGACCTGTCCCCCTTATATGACGACATCAACATCAAAAAGGTGAACTATGCCCTGTCGGCCGACCTCGGCGGCTGGAAAGACCAGAATGACTGCGCCATGGTGATCGCTCGATTCAGCGATGTTTCCGGACATGTGATCCAGACCGTTACCGTGGGACCGGTGACAGCCGGCGATCGCCATAACCGCACCATGATGCTCTCGCGGCAGGCGGACGGGCCGGTCATGCCCGGCGCGAAAAGTGTGACGGTGGAACTGGTGTGCGTCCGTCTCCAGGGGGAAGCCAACGACAGCTACGCCGACAACCTCTCCCTCGTCCTCACCCGGCAGGCCGCGGAGGATTGAATCCCCGCCGAAACCGCCGCCTCATTATTATGCGGCGGCGGTTTCGGCGATGCGACCTTGCGAATCGACCTGGTCGAACTTCACGGCCACCCGCTTGCTCACGCCCTGCTCCTGCATCGTCACGCCATACAACACATCGGCGATCTGCATCGTCCGCTTCGAGTGGGTGATGACGATGAACTGGCTCTGCTCGAGGAACTCCTGGACGATGAGGTTGAAGCGCTGGTTGTTGGCTTCGTCCAGCGCCGCATCGACTTCGTCAAGGATGCAGAACGGGCTGGGCTTGGATTTGAAGATGCTCATCAGCAGCGCGACGCAGGTCATGGTCTTTTCCCCGCCGGAAAGCTGGCTGATGCCGACGGGCTGCTTGCCCGGCGGACGAGCGATGATCTCGATGCCCGCGTCGAGGATGTCGATCGTCTTGCGCATGACGGGCAAAACGGTCTGCCCATCCGGTCCGAGGACGGGCTGTTGATCGGCGTCCTTGTCGTGAAGCTCGGTTTCGAGATAGATGTCCGCCTTGCCACCACCGAAGAGCTTGCGGAACATGCCCTGGAAATGCTCGCGGACGGCGTTGAAGGTTTGCTCGAACCGCAACCCCGACTCGGTGTTGATCGTGTCGATCAATTCCTCGAGCTGCCGCTTGGACTCGGTCAGGTCCGTGACCTGCGCGGCGAGGAACTGCTGGCGCTGCTCAAGCTCCTCCTGCTCGCCGAGACTATCGAGGTTGACGTTGCCGAGGCGTTGGATCTTGTCGCGCAGCTCCTTGATCTCGGCGGCGACGGCGTCCCAGTCCATATCGGCCGGCTGATACCCCGGGCCGGGCGTGCCGTCTTCGAGCGGCTCGGAAAACCCGGCATATTTCGCGGGCAGATCCAATTCCAGCTCTTCCATCGTGCGCTGCACGAGCGATTCGAGCCGGATGCGAAGCTCATTGCGCTTCATCTCCAACTGGTGAAACGCCTGCTCGAGTTCGTTGTGCGTTTCACGAATGCCATCGACCTGCTCCCCAAGCTCTTTGACGACGGTGGAAAGCCCTTCGATCCGTCCGGCGAGCGCCTGGCTGTCTTCGGCGAGCACGGCCAGGCGATTCTGGTGATCGGTCTCGGCGTGCCGGGCGGTGGCCAACTCGGTATCGACCGACTCGCGACGGCCGACAAGCTGCCGCTCGGATCGGGCGATGCGCTCGATCTGTTCGGCGAATTCAGCCCGCGCGGCGGTCTGCCGCTGCACCTGCTGCTGAGAGGCCAGTTGCTTTTCCTGGATCTGACCAAGCTCGACGCGCGCGGTGGTGAGCTGTTCGCCCCACTGCTTGAGGTCTTCGCCGATCCGCTGATGACGGGCCGTCAGTTCCTCGATCTGTCCCTGCCGGGAAGCCTGATCGGCTTCGAGCGTCCCGCGGCGCTCGGCAAGCTCGGTTTCCTCGGATTTCAGCCGGCCGGTCTGATCGAGCATCGCCTGAAGCTCGCGATCGAGAACGGGCAACTCGCGCTGAAGCGCGGACCGCCGGTCGTTGTTCTGGGCGATTTTGCTTGTCAGTTCCACCTTTGTCGTATTCGACGCATAGACGGCGTTGCGCAGCGCGTTCATCTCCTCCTCGACGGCCTTGGCGGCGGCGTTGCCTTCGGTGAGCTGATGCGTGAGCGATTCGATGCGGCGATCGACATCGGCGATCTGCACGGCGAGGGCTTCCAGCTCGGCATGACGGGAAAGCAGTCCCATCGCGGCGGTGAGCGGGCCGGTGCGAAGCGTGCCGTCGGCTTCGAGGACTTCCCCGGCGCGGGTGATGTAACGATGATCGCGCGGACCGGCGCGATGCAGCGCCATCGCATCGTCGAGATCGTCGACGATGACGGTTCGGCCGAGCAGGTGATGCGCGATCGCCGCGTCGGTGGGATCGAAACGCACCAGATCGACGGCGAGACGAATGCGCTGCGGATGCCGATTCCAATCATAAGCCTCCTCCGCGGCGCGGGCTTCCAACTCATGCACCGTGCTGTTGGAATCGGGGGATTGCGGCTCGGCTGATCGAGGCGATACCGACGGCAAACCCGCGGTGAGCGCCGTCCCACCGGCAGCGGCATTGAGAATGTTCACGCGGCCTTCGAGATTCTGGAAGGACTCGCGGGCCGCCAGGAGCGCGTCGGTGTCGGTGGCGATGAGCCACTGATCGCGACCGTCGAGGGCGGCCTCGATGGTGTGGGCGTGCTCGACATCGACGCGAAGCATGTCCGCGACCAGGCCGCGAATGAAGCCGAACGCCTGGTCGCGTTCGCGAAGGATCGATTTCACGCCTTCGCTGACACCTTCACGGCGGGCCTCCAGATCCTTCCGA
>CAYUNS010000015.1:18764-36290 GCA_964446155.1 uncultured Tepidisphaeraceae bacterium
TCCAGATCCTTCAGAACTTTTTCGCGCGAAAGCAGTCCCGAGCGATGCTCCTTGGCGCCGCCCAACTGCTCGCTGACCTGCGCGATCTGCCGGCCGAGGTGCGCGGCGTCGGATTTCTTCGCTTCAAGCCCCCGCTGCTGCGATTCGATCGTCGCGATTGTTTCGTCGAGACTCGCCTGAAGCTCGGCGCGGTGCGATTCGAGGGACTCGATTTCGGCGAGCACGATCCGGCGGCGATCGGCGAGACGGGATTGCTGCTGCGCGATGTTTTTGCGCTCGATCTCGATCGCGCCCAGGCGGCTGTTGGTTTGTGCCGAGCGGCGCATGAGGTCGAGAACGGCCGTCTTGTGCTGCTCGATCTGCTGGTTGAGCTGATTGAGTTGAAGCTGCCCATCGCGGAAGGCCTGCTGGCGCTGCTCGATCAGCGCGCGGTGTTCCTCAAGCTCGGTGGTGAGACGATGGAGGGTTTCGGTTTCAGCGTCGAGGGATTGCGCGGCAAGGGCAAGTTTCTCCTCGGCGGAGCGCTTATCCTGCTCGAAGGACGCGATCTGTTCGGCGATCTGCGCGAGCTGCTGCCGCGCATATTGCTGCCGCTGTTGTGCGGACTGCATGTCGGCGCGCACCTGCACCAGTTCATACTCGATGCCCTGGCGTCGCTCGGTGAGGGCTTCCAGCTCACGGCGGTTCTCAGCGAGGGCGTTTTGTTTGCGCGCCAGGTCCGTGGACAGATCCTCGAGTCGGAACTGCGCATCCTCCAGCTTTTGCTGAAGCTCTCCCGAACGCTGATGCTGCGTATGATACTCCTGGAGAGAATAGGAAAGCCGCAACTCGTTGAGGCGGACCATGTATTCCTGGTAATTGCGGGCCTTGCCGGCCTGCAACTTGACGCTGCGGAGGCGCTTCTCGACCTCCTCGACAATGTCGTTGACGCGAAGCAGGTTCTGATCCACCCGCTCGAGCTTGCGCTGGGATTCCTTTTTCTTGACCTTGAATTTGCTGATGCCCGCGGCTTCCTCGAAGATGAGCCGGCGCTCGTCGGGGTTGGCTTCGAGCAGCGCGGCGACGCGGCCTTGCTCGATGACCGAGTAGGCGTCGACGCCCACGCCGGTGTCGAGGAACAGTTCGCGGATGTCCTTCAGGCGCGAGGTGTGGTTGTTGAGCTGATATTCGCTCGTGCCGTCGCGGAAGAGTCGTCGCCCGACGGAAACCTCGTCGGTGTCGAGATTGAGCACGCGGGCGCCGTCGTCGCGTCTGGGATTGTCGAAGACCAGGACGACCTCGGCCATGCCGGCGGGCTTGCGGTTGCCCGAGCCGTTGAAGATGACGTCCATCATCGCCTCGCCGCGGAGACTCTTGGCGGACTGCTCGCCGAGCACCCATTTGAAGCCGTCCACGACGTTGGACTTGCCGCAGCCGTTGGGTCCGACGATGCCCGTGATGGGGGAATCGAAGACGAACTCGGTGCGGTCCGCAAAGCTCTTGAAACCGTGAAGGATGAGTTTCTTCAAACGCATGGAATGCGGTCCTCCCTGACCGTGTTGATTCATTTGGAGCTTCAGGCTCGGTTTTGGGATTTCACTCTTGAAACCCGGGATTCGAGATGCAGCCGTTCAATCCTCTATCTCGCCGAGGCGTTGATGTTCGATTCGGACGAATTCATTCCAAGTTGTCCGCCTTCGGTGGACTGCGGTCGTCCGCCGTCGGGGATGACCGGCGCGCCGCCCAGTGCGGCGTCCACGTCGGGCATTTCCTCGAGCACGACGGAGGCGCGGATTCGACGGCCATCGGCGACGGACGACAATTTTCCGCCGTCGGCCATTTTTTGAAGCATACCGACAATTTCGCTGTAACTGAAGTCCAGGCGGTCCATTCCGGGCGCCCCTTCCCCGCCAAGGCGGGCGACCAGTTCGGCCACGTCGGGCTGCGACAGCACCTTCACCGCTTTTCCGGCATTGCCGCCGCGATAGAACAACGTGAGCACGTTTTCCTCGGTGGAGGAAATGGTGAACGCATTGTCGATCGCACTGAACATCATCGGTTGATCGATGGACGGCTTGTTGCCGAAAATGACGATGCGGGGCATGCCTTCGCGGGTGGCATAGATCATCGGCGGTCCGTTGCAGGGAACGATGTCGAGGACGAATTTCTCGAGTGTCTGCCTTGGACGCCGGATGACCCGCGAATAGATGAGCGGATCGCGGTTTCTCGCCAACACGCGATAGGCCTCGATGCGCAGCATCGCCTGGTTGGTGTCGAGGAGCTTGCGGAGCATGCCGTTGATCTCGGCGGACGCGGGCATCGCGCCGAGGACGCGCACCGCGTCAAGCTGGAATTTATGCCGCGGATCGTTCGCCATCGCGAGCAGAGCGTTGCGGGCGGATGAATCGCCGATGAACGCCGCGGCTCGTGCGGCGGCGAAGGCGACGTCGGGATTGGCGTGCGTCATCAGCGGCCGAATGGCCTTTATCGCCGGTGGACCAAGCCCCTCCCATGCGTAGGAGATGTCGGCCAGCGGCGCATCGGGCTTGACGGCCTCTTCGGCAAGTTCGGCCGCCTTGACGGTCGCCATCTCGACGGAACTGCGCAAATAAAGATGCGTGACCACGCCCGCAAAATGCGCCCAGTCCTCTCCGTATTTTTTCGGAACATGGAGATGGATGATCCCCTCGTCCTGGGCCGAGGCGACGGACTCGTCCTGAAAATGTTCGCGGATGCGGTACTCGATCATCCGCGCCAGGCTGCGCTGAGGCTGACGAAGTTGAAGAATGAGCGGGCGGTCTCCGTAATAAACCCCCCCGTCCATGACCAGCCCGTGCCGCAGACTGCGCTGAGCCGCCGGTTCGGAGGGATTGGCCAGCAGCGCGTAGGCGGGGTTGACCGTGACCGGTCCGGCCGCCTTGCCGACAGTGTGAACGAGGCTGTTGAGATTGAATTCGTTGGCGCCGTTGACGCGAAGATCGGTCGTGTAAAGCTGCCCGTTGACGAGGCTGCGGGTGGTGTTTCGCTCGGTGGGTGGAGAGACGAACACGTCGAACAACTGTCCCTGCCGCGCGCCCGGCGGGATCAGCCCGTCCACGCGCACGATGGCCACCCGCGGGTCCGCGAGAACCCGTTCCGGCGAGGTGGTGTATCCGGTGTTGGGCGATCCGAATCCACGCTTGTGCATCGTCTTGATCATGAACTCGCGCACCGGCGTGGACGCCGTGCTGTCTCCCGTGCCGCGGAGATCGGTCACCAGCCCATACCCGGAGATCACGGCCATCTCCGTGCCCCCGAGATCGACATGCTGGAGGATCGAGTCCTCGAAGACCCTGGGGACTTCGCGTTTTTCCTTCTGGGGATATCGCGACGGAAGAACCAGTTCAGGCTTCTGTTTGTTCGAGCAGCCGACGCCACAGAGCGTCGCGATCGCCGCGAACACGATGATCGCCGAGCGGAACCCGGGGTGTGTCATTCGCCGATGCATGTCATGGCCTCCTCAACTTATCGGACGATCCAGAGGGAGTTCTTCAGGGAAAACAGGCGTCAACGGGCAGGCCATCGCCTCCCGGCGAGGCGGGCATTTTCAGGTTTTTCCGGTTCCGGCGGCCTTGCGGCGCCGACGAGGCGAAGCGGGTCTCTTGCCGTTGTCCGACGGGGAAGACTCGATGAAAAGCCTCCCCTGCTCGGGATCTTCAAAGCGTTTGGCGTCGAGAACCGCCCGGGCTTCGTCCACCAGTTCCTCCAACGTCTTGAATTGCCGATATACGCTGGCAAATCGCACATACGCCACCTGGTCCACCCGTCGAAGGCGTTCGGTGACGAGTTGGCCGATGACGGTGGAGGGAACCTCGCGGTCGTAGGTCTTGAACACGTCGTCCTCGACGGCCTCGACGATGCGCATCAACTCGCTTTCAGGCACGGGCCGCTTGAAGCAGGCCCGTTCAAGGCCGATGAGAATCTTGCCCCGATCCCAGGGAATCCGCCGACCGTCTTTCTTGACCACGGTGATACGGATGTTTTCCTCGATGCGTTCATAGGTGGTGAAGCGTTTTTCACACTTCAGGCACTCCCTCCGCCGCCGGATCGACTTGCCCCCGTCACAGGTGCGCGAGTCGATCACCTTCAGGCTTTCCTTGTCGGCATCACAGAAGGGGCAACGCATTATCGGAAGTGTACTGAACTTGGAGTCAAATCACAAAGAACAGGCATTTTTTGCCGCCCAGTGTGCCGATCCTGATAAATGGAGAACCCTCTCTATCCTCCCGGCGGGCGGGCGGCCTGCCATCCGGCATCCAGCAGCGCATCGAGTTTTCGCAGCGTCTCCACCTGTGCCGGATCGTCGGCGATATTCACCATCTCCCCAGGATCCACCTGGTGGTCATACAACTCATATTCCACCCGGTCGCCATCCTTCCATTGCCAGCGCACAAACCGATATCGCTCGGTGCGGATGGAATAGCCCATCACATCCCCTCGCTCACGCGCGCATTGGCTGACGGCCATCTTCTTCCACGGACGATTGGGATTCGCCATGAGCGGCTTGAAACTGGCGCCCTCGAGATGTTCAGGCCGTGGAATGCCGCAGACATCGCAGAGGAACGGATAGACATCGACCAATTCCGTCAGTGCCGAAACGCGCTGACCCGGTGGATGCAGACCGGGCGCGCGAACAATCAGCGGAACATGCAGCGCCCGCTCGAAGGCGGTGTTTTTCGCGCGAAGCCCATTCTCGCCCAGATGAAACCCGTGGTCGCTGAACAGCACGACGATGGTGTTGTCCGCGCATCCGGCGGACTCCAGCCCATCGAGCAGCCGCCCCACCTGTGCATCGACATAACTCACGCAGGCGTAGTATCCGCGATTCAACTGGCGAAGCTCATCCTCCCGTTTTTCCGTTCTCGGCTCGGGTTCAGGGACGTCATCCTCGTCGTCTCCATCATCCTTCAAAGCGATTTTCGGCACGTCATGCGGAAAATCGATGGGCGCTATCTCGACATCCCTGGTCGGATACATCTTCCAATACCGTTTCGGCACGGCATAAGGTCGATGGGGTTTCTCCAACCCGACCACGAAGAAGAAAGGCCGGTCGTCGCGCTCATGCAGGGTTTCGACGATTTCGTCCACGACCATGCCGTCCCGATAGGCATTGTCCGGCGCGTCGGCGCGCTCGATGATCGGCCCGAGCTTGCCGGTCCCGCGAACCCCCTGGGCGTGCAGCCGCTTATAGCGGGCGCGATTTTCCTTCTTCGCATATCGATATTCATAAGGCGCCGACCAAAGCGGCTCGCTCCACCAGCTTTCCGTATGGTCATGCGTCTTGCCGAATCCGCGGGTGAGATAACCATGGTTCTTGAAATGCAGCGGAAACGATGCGACATCAAGCGGCGGGCCGTTGACGCCCCGGGTGCCCGTCGTATTAAAAAAGAAGCCCGTCGTATCAGGCCGGCAACCGGTGAAAAAACTCTCGCGAGACGGACCGCACAAGGCATACTGGCTATAGGCTCGCTCAAACAGAACCCCGGTCGCGGCCAGGCGATCAAGATTGGGTGTGACCATTTCGGGGACGCCATAGCAGCCCAGATCGGGCCGCAGGTCGTCTATGACAATGCAGAGAACGTTCGGCTTGCGTGCGGGGAGAGGCAATTCCGCGCCAACGGAATCAGAACCCAGGATCCCCTTCAGGATTGCCGAAAGGCCACCCAAGCCCCAAGCCCCAAGCCCCAAGCCAGCATATCACGTCGTGAAATTCGACTCATCCCTTCCCCCTTCGCATGAACACACACTAAGGAATTCACAAGGAAACGGCACTATAGAAACTGGCCGCCGACACTACAAGCGCTCTCCCGCTTGGCGCGGGGGGTTGAGGGGCGTATTGTCCGCACGCTTATGGTGGAAAAGTCGTTCCTGGTTCAGAAGTTCGCGAAGATCCGGCTCGGGCAGTATCACGTTCTGGGCTACAGCGTCGCCGGCGAGGAGACGGTGATTCAGATCCCCGAGCTGAATGTCTGCTTCGACATCGGACGGGCGCCGCATTTCGCGTTGACGAGCGATTATGTGTGCATCACCCACGGGCACATGGATCACCTGGCGGGGGTGGCGTATTACCTGTCGCAACGATATTTCCAGGGGATGAAGGCGGGAACCGTCCTCCTGCCGCGCGAGCTGCACCGGCCGGTCGATGCGATGCTCCAGTGCTGGCGGGATGTGGAACGACAGCAGACCCCCTACAAGCTCCTGCCGATGTCGCCGGGACAGGATTATGCGGTAAGGCGGGATTTCGTCATCCGCGCCCTTGCCACGCACCACGGCGGGACGAGCGTGGGGTATTCACTCATCCAGGTGCGCGAGAAGCTCAAGCCCGAATACATGGATCGTTCCGGACAGGAACTGGCGCGGATGCGCAAGGACGGAATCGAGATTCAATACCGGCTCGAAGTGCCGTTGATAACCTTTCTGGGCGACACCGCGCCCGGCCCGGTGTTCGATCATCCCGATGTGCGGAACGCGGAGATCCTCATCACCGAATGCACGTTCTTCGATCTGGCGCACCGTGCCAAAGCCAAGCTCGGGCGGCACACGCATGTCGATCATTTCGCGGAACTGCTGCCCAGGCTGAACAATCAGCACATCATCCTCACCCACGTGACCCGCCGGACGGGCATCCGCCGCGCCAAGCACCTGCTGCGCAAGCGCATCGGCGACGAGCGGATGAAGCGGATTCATTTTCTGATGGATTTCGATGAGGCCGTTGAAGCCGGCGACGTGGAAGACCAAGGCCCCCCGCCAGGGGAAACGGCCGAGTAAGACGCCCGCTTCCCGACACCGATGAATCCCCCCGCGAACCAGTTTCCGACGATCACGCCGCTTCAAGCAGCAGGCCGGTTTTGCCACCCCAGCGGAGCTTGCGATAAGCCTGGACGGTGACGTTGCCGGTCTGGAGCATCGGCTGAAGGACATCGGCGGTGAGATCGGCATGATCGACGAACAGGCGCAGGCTCGGCAGACGGTGCGCGTCAATGGCGAACTGCGGCATTGCCATCGCGATCAGGGGCCGGTTTTCAATAAGCCAGCGGTAGGATTGCCCGATGGCGCGGAGATCGGTGAGGCCTTTGCCGGTGACGGCGAGCAGCGCCAAGCCGCGCTCTCGCGTGACCGCGAGGCGCGCGCCGGGGCACATCGGCGGGCGGATCGGGCACTCGATGAGGTCGCGGGGGGCGGCGTGCAGCACCGAGGCGAGGATCGCATCGGCCGAATCACCGGCGACCAGATCGATCACTTCATTGTCAGCCGCATCAACCGGCGGCATCGGCGCGCCCGACGATGAAGCGGCGGAAAATGCCATGGGCGCGGCTTCCACCGGCGCGCCGGACGTTCCACCCGACACCGCGGCGGAAGCCTCCGCAGGCGTCACCACCACCTCGGCGACCATTTGTTTCAAGTCCCGCTCGGCGGCGGCGGTGGATTCGGCATGATCGACTTCCATCGTGGGAGCGTGTGACAACTTCTCCTCCTCCATTGGTTGCGATTTGGCGCGGGTCAGAAAATCGGAAACGATGTCCCACTGCGGCGCGGAAGCGAGTTGCGCCTTGTCGCGCGTCGGCCGGCAGCACATGACCAGATGCTCGGAAACCCTGTCGGTGTCGTGGACGACCGTTTGATCGTCCACATGCCATCCCAGGAATTGCTGACAGACGCCCGTGAGCTTGCGCGCCACGCGGGCCGCGTCGTCTTCGCTGGTGGCGTCGAGCAACGCCAGTGAAAGGCTCGGACGGTGCAGGTCGGCCAGCCCCTTGAGGTTGCGATAGCAGGAAACGACGCCGTCGTGGTCGCAGGTGGAAAGCATGACCCATCGCTCGACATCGCGCAGCAGTCGCCGCGCCTCGGGAACCCGCGGGCTGGGCAGCAGGAGCAGCCACGCCCGTACATCGCAGTTCATCTCCTCCATGGCCTCGACCATCTGGCGCGGATCGTAGGATTCGACGGGCATCGCCTCGCCGTGCGCGACGGGCATGGATTCGTCGGAACGATCGAAACACATCAACCGGAACTCGGAGGCGTCCAGTTCGATCAGCCCGATGCGCCCGATGCGCATCGCGAGATGCCGCGCGTATCGCTTGGCGTAGTCGAATTGCTTGCCGTTGAGGTGCGCGCCGATCAGCGCGGTGATCGGGGCGATCCTCGCGTTCGGATTCCGCGGCTCAGGCTCGCCGTTGCCAAAGACCTGTGCGAACTCCTCGGGGCTGAGATCAATGCTGACGGCCGCCTTCGGCGGCGGCTTGCGCACCGGACGGGGCGCGCCCTGGGTCTGGCGATCACGAATGCCGCTCAGGAACAGGTGACTGATCTCACTGAGGCTGCGCTTGGGTTCAGGTTGGTCTGACATGGCTAATCGACCTCGACGACATTGTTCAATTCCCCAAACTGGTTGGTCTCGACGTAAGTGTTGTTCGGGTCCGTCACCCATTGCCCATCCACGATGAAGCGGTAGCGATAGCGTCCCGGTCGGAGGGGAAGCCGCATCCGCCACGCGCCATCGACCTCACCGGAGCGCATCGGGGTGGACATGGGCGACCAGTTGTTGAAATCGCCGGCAATGAGCACCTTGCGGGCGCCGTCGAACCGGGCGGCGAAGAGCACCTCGTCGCCGACCTGCTTCACGCCATAGAACTCCTCGATCTTCTGCTCGGTCGTCTTCTGAGCCACCTCCGCGACCGGCGTTTCCATGCGGCGCCGCTGGGCTTCGGATTGCAGCTTCGTGGAATCCTCTCCATCGATGAACGAGCTGATGAGGCGGCCGTTCGTCATGGCTGGCGACGATGAAGGCGTTTCCGGCTCCGGCTCCAGGACGGCGGTGCTCGACGCCGCCGGCGCGGGTTGCGGCGCGGTCACGGAATTGCGCCCGAACTGATAGTTGGTGAGTTGCGCGAGTTGCTTGGCGCGCTGCACCAGCTCCGCCGGACGCGAAAGACGTTCGCTCGATGAAGGCTCGACATCGACGGGGCGATGCCCCATCAATTCCCTCGCGAGATTGACGAAATCTTTGTAGCCCCGGCTGCCCGGATCATATTCGGTGATCGGCTGCCCAAAGCTCGCGGCTTCCTTCAGCTTGGTGTTGAAGTTGACGGTGCTCTCCATGAGATAGTCGCGGAACTTGCCGCGCAGCTCGGACAGCACCTCGCGGGCCAGCTTGGTGCGCGTATCATACAGCGTGGGTAGAACCCGGATCAGGATTTCCTTGCTGCATTTGTCCCGGAGGATCTCCAGGGTCTCCATCATCTTCGCCAGCCCGTGCAGGCTGAAGAATCCGGTTTCGACGGGCACGATGACTTCATCGCAGGCGCGCAGCGCGTTGAAGGTGATCAATCCCACGCTCGGGGGGCAGTCGATGATGCACCACTGATAATGGTCCTTCACCACCTCCAGCGCCTGGGCCAGCCGGTCCTCGCGACCGGTGCGGCCGGCGAACACCTGCTCGAACCCCGCCAGGCGGATGTTCGACGGCGCCAGATCGAAGTCGCTGGCGATCTGCCAGACGATCTCGTTGATCCGCGCCGTCTTGCCGTCCTGAGGTTCGATCAGCGCGTCATAAATCGTGCGCTCGACCTGGTCCTCCGGCACGGCCAGCCCCACCCCGCAATGGCCTTGCGGGTCCATATCGACAAGCAGCGTCTTGTGTCCCAATCTCGCCATGCACGCGGCGAGATTGATGCTGGTGGTGGTTTTTCCGCAACCGCCCTTTTGATTGATGATGGCAATAATCCGCATGAAGCAACCTTCCTTGATTGCTGAATTGGCGACCAATCCTTCGGCCGCGCAGAATGAGGGAGCGAGTTTTCAAGCGCCCCGCGCCCTTTAAGCTCATCGGGAAGGTGAGGCTGGGAACTTTAGGATTATGGGACAGCGGCCCGCCAAGCCGGATTTCCAGGGGCAATTCGGGGACGACCGGCCTGTGAACCGGTGATGAAATCACCGGGCTACCGACCACCCAACCTTCTCCCATACATCGATTCCCCGATCTCCCTCGCGGCGCGGATCGTTTCCTCATAAGGCGTATCGCAGACATCGACGAATCCACATTGTGCGTTCTCCCCGTCGCCACGGCCGGTCACGGACTCGTCCCCGTACTGAAACCAATGCGTTCCGACGATCTGCGGATTGTCCAGCGCGCTGTTGACGTACTCCTTGTACTTGCGGGCGCGATCCCGCTGATCGTCGCACGACACCAGGCCATTCCAGAACAACCCTCGATCGGAAGCGCCGAAATGAAATTCACCGAGCATCATCGGCGCGTCCATGCCTTCGGGAAAGGTCATGTCCAGCACCGAATGGCAGTAGCGGTTATAGGTGACGATGTCGCAGAACTCGATCGCCGGCGCGACGATGTTGCGCGATCCACCGACGCTGCGGCAACCGAGATAGAGCTTGTCGGGGGCGATGCTCCGAATGGCGTCGCGGACCGTGCGGAAATAGGTTTCGGCGATGTGCCCCGTGAACTCCGCCAGATCCTTCCCGGCGGCGGCGGTCTTTGGTGCGGCGGTGGTCGTCGTCGCGAAGGCGTCCCACGAATTGAACGATGTTCCCCATGCGTGGTTGAGGTCCGCGACCGCCGGGTATCGCTCCTTCAACCATCGGATCATCTCCATCTTCGCCGGTTGATCGGCGGGTGATTTCAGCGTGTTCTCCGCCAGCGTCCTCTCACCGCCCCATGGCATTTCATTGTCGAGGAAATAGCCGATGCACCAGGGATCGTCCGTCGTCCCGGCGAGAAACTGCCGCGCCCCTTTCAACACCGCCGGCGCGAATGCGGGATCGAACACGTCCGGAAACCCGCTTCCCGTCCCGCGCAGTTTCCGGCTCTCGTAGAAGAACGTCATCGTGTAGGGCGTCTTCCGCATCCTGCACCAGTTCGAGTTCGACCAGTTGCCGATGGTGTTGATCCCCCACGCCCGCAGGCGCCGATGCACGACTTGCGGATAAACCTCCCGCCAGTTTTCCCCATACTTGCGGGCCAGGTTCATCGTCGAGAAATCGAACATCAGCGGCTCCTGGCCTTTGTAATGCCCGCTCCACAGCTTGTACGATTTGCGATAGAACGTCTGGTGCGCCGCATCGTTCGCGGGCAGCTCGGCAAACCAGCCGTCGCGTCCCTCCACCGGCGTGGCGGCCCAGCCGGTCCCCACGACGCACAGCCCCGTGCTGAAAAACAGCCGCCCGTCAGGATCGACCATCCACCACTTGTCCTGGTATTTCTCGACACGGAAATGCCCCGTCGCCTTCAGCGTCGGCCCGTTCGCCCAACCGCCCCACTGGTTCCAGTCCTCCGGTCCGCGATCGTCCGCGAGTCGCCTGGCTTCGGCGTCGCGCGACAACGCCAACTCCTCCAGCGAATGGATTTTCCCCGGCCAATCCTTGTGGATGAACTGTCCGAACTTGTCCACGAATGGGAAGAACGCCTCCTCCGTCATCTCCAGCCACCTGGGGGTTTCGTATCTTCCACCGGCGTAGATGTTGGAAATCTCGAAGATGTTGTCTCTGGGCGTGCCCTTGCCCGTGAACGGCGTGATCGCCACGATGTTCGTCAGATCCAACCCCACCCCATCGGGATAAAGCCCCTGCGGATATCCGTTCATTCCGAACAACCGGATCGTGCTGTCGGAGATGCGCTTCAGGGGAATCGTCAGCGTCACGCGCTGATCCGGCTGAACAAAGGCGCGCTCGGTGATGCAGTTTTTCAGTCCCGTCGCGCCCGGATTGTCCACGCGAATGAAGACGTCGATGTCGTGCGTGTCGATATTGTGGATATCGACGCTGATGTATTCATACGCCGACAAATCCCACTTCCCCTCGGGCGCCTTGATGACCACGCCCGGCCAGTCCTTCCGCGCCGGCGTGGTGATGCGCAGCGCGGGCTTGTCCGGGGTTCCGCCCGGCGTCGCCATCCCACCGTTGCCCTTGGCCGTCTCCAGATCGAACCGATGGAAGTCATACAGCGGCAATCGATGGGGCGCATCGGCCGGCGATTCCTGTGCGAGGACGCAGCACGGCGCGGACAACATCACCAGAACGATCATACCGGACAGGACCTGTCTCATTCGTGATTCCTTTCAGGATCGGCACTGGGATCAGCGCCGTCGCCCTTACTACAACCAAGCGATTGGTTTGGTTGAAAATGAAAGGAATATTCCCCCTCACGCCGCCGGCGCGAGGCGCAGCGGGGGAGCATCAGGCTCCAGGGGCGGGTGCGGCGAGGCGGATGCCTTCGGAAAGGCGTACTCGGGAACAAACGCCGCGAGCGTCGCGATCACCTGGTCGCGCGGGGCGTTCACCACCCCCGCGAGGCGGTCCATCATCTCCCCCGCCTGCTCGCGCGACGCGGCTGGGAGCCGCCACACGCGAATCTTCGGATGCGAGGTCGGCGAGGTTGTCTCCGACTCCCCCGCGAGTTCCTCATACAGCTTTTCGCCGGGGCGAATCCCCGTGAAGCGAATGAGGATGTCCTCCCCTTCACGCAATCCGCTGCGGCGGATCATCTCGCGCGCCAAATCGAGGATTTTCATCGGTTCGCCCATGTCGAGGACGAAGATTTCCCCGCCTCCTCCGATCGCGCCGGCCTGCATGACGAGCTGGCTGGCCTCGGGAATGGTCATGAAGAACCGCCGCATTTCCGGATGGGTCACCGTCACCGGCCCGCCCACCTCGATCTGCTTGCGAAAAATCGGCACCACGCTCCCGCTGCTGCCCAGCACGTTGCCGAAACGCACCGCGACGAATCGCGTTGTGGACGGATGAGCGATCTCCGCCGACGGATCATCGAACGATTCAGGCGAATTGAGCGATTGAACGTAAAGCTCCGCGATGCGCTTCGTCGCTCCCATCACGCTGGTCGGATTCACCGCCTTGTCGGTGCTGACCATGACGAACGCGCTCACGCCCGCCGCCTGCGCCGCATCCGCGACGGTCTTCGTCCCCAGCGCGTTGTTCTTCACCGCCTCGCCGGGGTGCAGTTCCATCATGGGCACATGCTTGTGGGCCGCACAGTGAAACACCACCTGTGGGCGCTCGACTTGAAAAAGGCCCCGGATTCGCCGCGCATCGCAGATGTCGGCCACCACGGGATGGATGCTCGATCCCACCCATCGATGCCGCAACTCACGGTCGATCTCGAACAGCGCGTTCTCCGCGCGATCGAGCGGAATGAGTTTTCCCGGACAGAACTTCATGATCTGCCGGCAGATTTCCGATCCGATGCTTCCCCCGGCGCCCGTGACCAGCACGCGTTTGCCCGCGAGAAACCGCTGCAACTCGGGGGTGTCCAGGTTCACCGGCGCGCGGCCGAGCAGATCGTGAAGATCCGCCCGCGCATCAACCGCCGGTCGGCGTGAGCGCGTGAACAAACCAAGACAACGGCGGATCGATCGGAGCATAGGATGTCCCAACTCCGATCATCGACCACCCACTTCAGGGAACTGAAATATTCTCGGACCCTGGCGGAGAACCCCGGCCGACAACGCCTCACCTTTCCAGGCCCGCCCGCTCGAATTGCTCCTTCGGCGATTCGCATTCCCGCATCAATCCCACCAGATGCGCGATCATTCGTTTTTCGATCGCCGCATCGTCCAGGAGCGTTGTCTGCCGCGGATCATTCTCCACATCGAACAGGTACGACCGGCTCACCAGTTCCCCGGCCCGGGACTTGCCATAATCCGGCAGGCGGATGCGCATCGTGCGGCATCCCTTCGTAAATCCCATCGGCTCGGCCAACTCGATCCGATCCTGTAGTTCAGCGGGAGCAAACGGCCGATTCATATGCGTGGGCATGAGGGTGTGCTCGTAAAGCGGACCGGTGTACGCCGGGTCTTTCGCCCGCATGTAAACGTATTTTCCATCGGTCACATTGAGTTGCCCACCGAAGACCCCGAACATCGCCGCCTCGCGGACGGACGCATCGGTGTCGATCGCCGCCGCGAGATCCTTCCCCAGCATGTCCTTCGTCGGCTCGACACCGAAGAACCGCAGGAGCGTCGGCGCCAGGTCGATCGACGGCTGCACCAGCGCCTCCCTTCGCTCCCCCCGCTTGCCGCTGCGCGGATCCCACACGAAGAACGGCGTGTTCGCCACCTCCTGGTAAAACGGCATCCAGACCTTCGCCCAGCATTCATGTTCCCCCAGCATGAACCCGTGATCCGTCCACACGATCAGCATCGTGTCATCCCACAGGTTCAACTCGTCCATCGTGTCCAGCACATCCCCCAGGCGGGAGTCGCACATGCTCAGCAGCGACGCGTACTCGTGCCGCACATGCTCAACGACCTCTCGCGGCTCGGTCACCTTCGCATACACAGGCCAGTCGCAGCCCGGCCCGTCATAGCCGTCGTAGTGCGCCGCGTAGCGGTCCTTGTACTTTTGCGGGGAGAAGAACGGCTCGTGCGGATCGAACGTCTCGATCTGCACAAACCAGTTGTCGTGCCCGTGATTCCGCCGGATGAAGTCGATCCCGCCGGCGAACGTCTTCGACTGCGGCAAAGCCGCCTCATCCCGCAAAAACTTCCGGTTGATCCGATCCTGCGCCGGCAACCCCTTCGTCTCGGCGTTTCGTCCGGTCACGTCCCCCACCGGCTCGGCCCACACCTGCCCCATCCAGGCATCGCCCTCCTGCCCGCGATTGAACTGCCAGGTGCTGTACTGCGTGTGATAGGTGCATCCACCAGGCTCGAAATAATGCTGGTGATCCGTTATCAGCGCCGAATGCACCCCGGCATCGCGAAGCATCGCCGGCATCGAGTCGTCAAACGGCTCGATCGGCCCCCACGATCGGTGCAGAAAATTGGGTCGGCCCGTCAACAAGTCCCGCCGCGCCGGCATGCACGGCATCGAACAGACATACGACCGATCAAATGTCACCGTCCGCTCCGCCAAACGCCTGAAGTTGGGCGCATCCGTCCAGTCACACCCATAAGGCGGCAGCATGTGCCGATTCAACGAATCAAACATGACCATGATGCAACGCATTGGACCTGGTTCCTCAATTCCTCCCTTGGACTCCCATCATTCTCATCGCCGCGCGGAAAGTATATCGGATTGTCGGTGGATTCAACGCACGACAGGTCGGATCGGCCGATCCGCTTCTATCGAACGACGCCCTTGCCAAGCAGAATCGATTCCGCGAGACGCTGCGTCATGACCTCGTTGCGGTAGACCAGTGGAAGAAGGAAACGGAGATTCTGCTGCGGCCCGCGAAGATATTCTCCGAGGGTGGTGCGCCACTTGTGGCGATAGGGCTGGAGGGCATCCTGAAGATGCGGCTCCCGGAGCGCCTTTCGGAGGACATCGGCGGCATGAACGGCGGACCAGCAGTTGGGATAAATGTCCTCCCCCGACGCGCTGTAGAACCCTCCGGCCGGACCGATGAGCAGCGTGCGGTTGGCGACGCCCTCATGCGACAGCGCCCCACCCATCGGAGCGATGAAATGCTTCGTCGCGCCGAGCGGAATGTTGCCCGATGCCAGCGCCCCGTGCGCCTGGAGCGTCCTGATCCAGCCGGCCAGGAGGTCCAGGGAGGCTTCGAGCGGTCGATCCGCGGAACTCTCGACGGCAAGCTGGATCGCCTCCCCATGTGGGAGCATCCAGCCCCACGACAGCGTCCCGCCGATGTCGAGCGACATGGGAATGATCGGCCGGTTGCTCGACTCCATCCACTTCGAGGCCTTGAGCATGAGACAGGAATATCGCCGCAAGGCATCATCATCCCACTGATCGGGAATGCCGAGAAGCTTGCGCTGATCGGACGGCAGCCGGCCCGCGAGAATGAGCGAGCCGGTATGGTGCGTGGATTTTCCGATCGAAACTTCCAACCCCTGCTCGTCGATGCGGAGGACCCGGAGCTTCCTGGGATGCAGGAATTTCACTTCATGGGTTTGCGCGATGGCCTTAAGCGCGTCTCGCACCTGGGAATAAACGGCGGTGTGGACGATGGCGGCCTTACCGCGATAGCCGCTGCGCGTTTCCGGATCGTCGGCAAGAAAGGTGACGCCGTAAATCGAGGTCAGATCGAGCTTGCGACGAACAGGCTCGAGAAGCTTGTGCAGTGAAAAGAACGCGGGGTTGATGAGGACGATGCGATCAGGGGTGATTTCCTCCGGAATGGTCGCATGAACGATGCGCAACGATCCCTTCTGACGCAACAGCGCCGCGGCGAGGTAAGCGGCCGGATGATCGCCCAGAATCAGCACATCGGACTGAAGTTCGGAATTCGACATGACTTGCGATGCGATGATACCCGCAATCACAAGCGGGGGACAACCGAATGAGTCCTCGCTTCGCGCGAGACGGCGACTTGTGCGGTAAAGCTTCCACGGTAGAGTGTCGGTCAATATGTCGATTTGGCCTGCCGCGATTCTGTTTGATTTCGATGGGGTGATCGTCAATAGCGAACCGTTGCACTTCTTCGCGTTTCAGGAAGTTCTCGCCGCCGAAAAAATCGAGCTGACCGAGCAGGAATATTACCGGGAACTGATCGGGTTTGATGATCGCGGCGCTTTCCGGCACATGTTCACCAAGCATGGACGCGAGCCGGACCCGAAGACGTTTCTGCGCATGATGACGCGAAAAAGCCGGACGCTGATGGACCTGATCCGGCGACGAAAGTATTCGGCGCTGCCGGGGGTCGAGGAATTCATCCGGGGCTTGTGGCGCAACCATCCACTGGCGATCTGCTCGGGCGCGCTGCGGGAGGAAATCGAGACGATGCTCGAGGGGATCAGCCTGCGCGACTGTTTCCCGGTGATCGTGTCGGCCGAGGATGTGACGGTCGGCAAGCCCGATCCGCAGGGATATCTGCTGACGATGCGACTGATGTCGGAGCGATGCCGCAGGGCGCTGTCACCGAAGGATTGCCTGGTGATCGAAGATGCCCCGGCCGTTATTGCATCCGTCCGGAAGGCGGGATTCCCCACGCTGGCGGTTGCGACGACGTATCCGGAGGATAAGCTGTCGGATGCCGACTGGATCATCCCACGGCTGAACATCGACGATGCGGCGCGACGGATTCCGCAACTCGTGTTCACCCGGTGAACGGCCATTCAAATCCCAGGGAGCGCCTCATGAAACACTGTGCAGTCATCATTGTGCTCGCGACCGCCGGGCTTGCATCGGCGGAAACGTCGCTTACCGCGCCCATCGAAGTGACATCGATCATCGAGCGCATCGAAGACCCCCGCCCGGTCATTCCCGCCCCATCCGCCTGGCCGGGCGTGATGGCGCTGATCGTCGGCGGCTTGTTCGTCACGGCGGCGGCGGTGGGCGTCGTCGTCGAGATCAACCCGCCCGGCGAAGAACCACCCGACACGCATCCCCATTGACAAACCAACCGGGGCGGGTGGAAAAATCCAGCGATCGCCTGGAACGAATGAAACAAAAAAACACCCCACGATTCGCTCGCGGGGTGTTTTCGTTTCGACGGATTTCACGGGCCGATCACTTGTTCAGCGCGGGGTTGATCGTCGTCATCGTATCCTTGTTGAGATTGGCCGCCGTCACCAGCACGCC
>CAYUNS010000016.1:0-22577 GCA_964446155.1 uncultured Tepidisphaeraceae bacterium
GATCTGGTTGAACGCTTTCGCGATTCCTCCAGGCATTCGGAATTCGATCGGCGGCGGAGCATCGAACGGTTCGTCAACTGACGAGATTTTTTTATTTTTTCTCTTGACAGGACTAACCAAATTGCTAAAAGCCTGTCTGACACAACCGGAGTGCTCCGGTGTTGAAAGGGTTTTACTGGAGGTTTCATCATGGCAGAGTTGGATAGACGCGAGCGGCTTCAAGTTCCGCTGGATCAGGACGTAATCAGGAAGATCGAGGAATTGGCCGCGGCGCTGGGCCGGTCGAAGGCTTCGGTTGCCTCGCAGTTGCTGGCCGATGCGGTCGCGGATCATGCGTGGCTGATTCAGAACATCGCCGCGCCAGCCAAGCGGCTGATTGAACGGCTTGGAGACTCGGTTAAATCCGGCCGAAAGCAGGAGGTTTTCCGTGGAAAATAAGCTGCTCCTCACGCCAGCGGAGACGGCGAAAAGGCTTTCGATCTCGGAGCGCACGTTGTGGACGTTGACGAAGAAGGGGGAAATTGTGTGCAGGCGGATTGGTCGGGCCGTGCGATATCACGTTCCCGATCTGGTCGAATGGATCAAACAAGGGAAGGTGGTGCGGCATGGCTAGTATCAGCCATGACGGCGCCGGCCGTCGTCGCATTCAATTCATGCTCGACGGCAAACGAAGAACGATTCGCCTGGGCAAATGCAGCGCCAAGCAATCGCAGATGTTCCGTACCCATGTCGAGGCGATTGTTAGCGCGTCCATCACGTCGAGCGTTCCCGACGATGAGACCTCCCGATGGCTGGCCAAACTGGATGACACGATGCACGCCCGGCTGGCTTCGGTTGGACTGGTGAAGGCGCGGCATGGTCGGGACTGCCCGACGGTGGCGGACTTTATCGACGGGTACATTGCCCAGCGTAATGACCTGAAATCTACGACCGTCACCGTGCTGCAACAGTCGCGCATCTGGCTGGTGCGGTTCATGGGTGAAAAAGTCCGCTTGGACAAAGTGACCACGGCCGACGCCGACGCCTACCGCGCTCATATGGTCGCAAGCAAGCTGGCCAAAGCGACGATAGCCAAGCGTTGCCGGTACGCCCGCCATTTCTTCGCGATAGCCAGGCGGCGGAAGCTGATCGAGGAGAACCCCTTTGAGCATATCAAGGGCGCGGTGAAGGGTGATCCATCGCGGCGGGTGTTCATACCCGCCGAAAGGATCGTCAAGGTGCTGGAGGAAGTGACGTGCCCACAGTGGCGGTTGTTGATCGGGCTGGCAAGGTGGGGCGGTATCCGCGTTCCATCCGAGGCGGCGGCGCTGACGTGGGGTGACGTGAACTTCGAGCGCAGGCGTTTCATCATCCGCGCGACCAAAACCGAACACCACGAAGGCGAAGGTGTTCGCGTCGTCCCGATGTTCCCCGAGCTCGAACCGTTGTTTCAGGCGGCGTTCGACGCTGCAAGCGAAGGTGAAACCCGAGTGCTGCCCATTTGCGGCAACGGCACGCTGAACCTGAGAACGCAGTTCAAGCGGTACATCGTCCGGGCGGGAGAAAAGCCCTGGGCGAAGTTATGGCAGAACCTGCGGGTGAGCCGGGCAACGGAACTGGCGGATACCGTCGCCTCGCACGTCTGCGCGGCGTGGCTTGGCCATTCCGAGAAGATCGCCGATGCCTTCTACCGGCAGGTCACGGAGGAACACTACGAGAGGGCAACCATGAAACGGAAAGACAAGGCGGTGCAGAATCCGGCGCAGTATGGAGCGGAAGCAGGCCGCAAGGGGCGGAAAGCGGACCACTCCGAAATTCAGGAAAATCCTGTTTTTCCGGTGTATTCCGCTCCTTGCGATACCGTACAAAAGCATAACATGGGCGATAAGGGACTTGAACCCCTGACCTTTCGGGTGTGATCCGAACGCTCTAGCCAGCTGAGCTAATCGCCCTGAATTTGCGAACGGGGGATATTCTAGTCGTGTCGGGAGAAATCTCAAGTCCAGCGAATCAGGGATAGGGCGAGGAACGGGGTTGGTCGCCGGGAAGCTCGAGGGCGCCGATCAGGTCGGCCAGGCGGTTGATCTTCGCTTTTTCCATGTATTGCCGCAGTCCTTCGCGGATTTTGTTGGGGGTGGCGGGATCGACGAACAGGGCGGTGCCGATGGCGACGGCGCTGGCGCCGGCGAGGAGGAACTCGACGGCGTCCTGCCAGTATTGCACTCCGCCCATGCCGATGAGGGGGGTTCCACTGTGTCTGGTGACATTACGATAGACGCGGCTGACGAGGTGGAGTGCGATCGGCTTGATGGCCGGTCCGGAAAGCCCGCCGGTGACATTCGCCAGTCGCGGCCGGCGTTTGTGGATATCGACGGCCATCGCGGTGAAGGTATTGACGAGGCTGAGGACATCCGCGCCGCCGTCCACCGCGGCCTGGGCGGTGAGGGTGATATCCTCGACGTTGGGGCTGAGCTTTACGATCAGCGGTTTGTGCGGGAGGACTTTTTTCACCATCGCCGTCAGCTCTTTCAGCCGGCCGGGATGGGTGCCGAAGGTCAGCCCGTCCTTGACGTTGGGACAGGAGACGTTCAACTCGACGCCCGCGATGCAACCGAGTGAATCCATCGCGGCGCAGGTTTCGGTGTAATCATCGAAACTGTGACCGGCGACGTTGACAATGACCGGACAGGGCATTTTCTCGAGTTGGGGGACTTTCTCGGCCAGGAACCGATCCAGCCCGACGTTGGCCAGTCCGATGGCGTTGAGCATACCGGCGCGGACCTCGACGATGCGGGTCGGTTCATTGCCCGGTCGCTCCTCGCGGGTGATCGACTTGGTGACGAAAGCGCCAAGTTGCGAGAGGTCCATGAAGTCGGCGTATTCAAACGCATACCCACACGTTCCCGAGCAGGTGAGCGTGGGATTGGAAAGCGGGATGCCCGCGAGATTGATGGAAAGGTCTTGCACGAGAATGTTGTATGCGTCGAAAGGGGCAGATTCAAATCCGGGGTCTTTTACGGTTCGGCGTAGACTTTATGTTGTGGCCGGCCGCGCAGCATCTCGGTGCGGCCCCACTCCGTGACTTTGGCGAATTCCGGGCTTTGCATGAATCGCTGAAACGCCTCGCGTGATTCCCATCGGCTCAGGATGACATAGCTTCCGACGGCCGCGACATCTTCATACATCCGTGATTCGACATGGCCGGGGAAGGTTTTGAGAAACGCGATGATGTCGAGGAAGCCTTTCTCGAACTCTTTTTCCCTGCCGGCGACAACGTCGTAATGCATGCCGATGGTGGTCATGGAATGATTCCTTAAACCGTCAAAGCCCACGGAGGGCGCTCCGTGGGCTTTGACCGAGTGCGATCGTCGGGCGGAAGCTTATCCGACGGACTGCGCCCACTTGATGAGGATGTCGGCGATCTCCGGTCGGGAGAATTCGCCCGGCGGGCGCTCTCCGGCGCGAAGCAACTCGCGGACCTTCGTGCCGCTCGGGGCGACCTTGTCTTCCGGTCCGTGCGGGCAGGTTTTGGTGGAGACGATCGCGGCGCACTTGTTGCACCAGGCGGTGTGCTCGAACTTGAGGATCGTCACGTTGATGTCCGTGGGAAGATCGAACTGGTTGAAGATCTGCTGTGCGTCGTAGGTTCCGTAGTATTTGCCGACGCCGGCGTGGTCGCGGCCGACGATAAAGTGCGTGATGCCGTAGTTCTTGCGGATCAGCGTGTGCAGCACCGCTTCGCGCGGGCCGGCATAACGCATGGCAAGGGGCATGACGGTCAGCATTGTCTTGTCCTTGTTGTAATACTTGTCGAGCAGCGTGGTGTAGCACGCCATGCGGGTTTCCGCCGGGATGTCATCCTTCTTCGTTTCACCGACGAGGGGATGGATGAGCAGGCCGTCGGTCATCTCCAGCGCGCACTTGGTGAGATACTCGTGGCTGCGATGGATCGGATTGCGCGTCTGGAAGGCGCTGATCGTGCTCCAGCCCTTTTTCTCGAACGCCTCGCGTGTTTTGGCGGGGGGAAGGCGATATTCGGGGAACTCCGGCTCATGGTTGGGAGTGACGACATCGATGTCGCCGGCGAGGCAGTGGTTGCCCTGGGCCTTGACGATGGCGACGCCGGGGTGGGCGTCTTCCTCGGTCTTGTAGACGTTGGGAATCTCCAGCGCCTTGTCATGCGGATACTTTTCAGTGACGGTCATGACGCCGAGGAGACGGCCTTTGTCGTCGTTGAGGGCGATCTTCTGGCCGACGTTGATTTTGGCGGTGACTTCATCGGATGGCGAGAGGATGACGGGGATCGGCCAGACGGTTCCATCGGCGAGCCGCATCTCCTTGCAGACGCGGGTGAAGTCGGCTTGCCCCATGAACCCGCTGAGAGGAGAAAACGCACCGATGGCGATCATCTCCAGGTCGCCCGCTTCACGGGCCGACAGGGTTACACTTGTGAGCGCCGCCGCTTCTTTTTTGACTGCCTCGGCTGCATTGCCTTCAAGAATCCGATTCACCAACTTGCCACCGTGCGGCGCGACCAATGCCATGGAACAACTCCTGTAGAAAGTGTCAATGAGAAATTTTGCGAGGAAGTACGTTAGCGACAGTGAAGGTTGCGAACAAGGGCAAAGAGCATGCGGACCGTGCTTTGGCTGAAATATGGCGAAAAAGCGACAATCGCAGGTGGCGTGGGACCGGCTGACGAAGCGATCACGCGAGCTTTTTCAGGAATTCCGCGATGCGGTCGATGCCCTTGTCGATCTGTTCCATGCTGGTCGCGAAGCTGAGCCGCACATGGGTGTCGAAGCCGCTGTCGTTGCCGGGGACGACGGCGACATGGCTTTGTTCCAGCAAAGCGGCGCTGAAGGAGACGGCGTCGGTGATTTTCGTGTCGCCGGCGGTTTTGCCGAAATAGGCGCTGACATTGGGGAAGCAATAGAAAGCGCCCTGGGGCTTGACACAGGTGATGCCGGGCAGGGCGGAGAGGCGGTCCGCCATATGGCGGCCGCGCTTCTCGAACTGCCGCCGCATCGATTCAATGCTTTCCGCGCCGCGGGGGTCGGTCAAGGCGAGCGCGGCGGGGTGCTGCGTGAAGCTGGTGATGTGGCTGGTCATCTGGCTTTGCAGCTTGTTCATGGCATCGATGGCGGCTTTAGGCCCGCCGACGTATCCGATTCGCCAGCCGGTCATCGCAAAGCTCTTGCTGTGGCAGTTGAACGTCAGTGTCTGCTCGATGAGTTGGGGATGCAGTGTCGCGAAGCTGACGAACTCCAGCCCGTCGTAGACGAGCTTTTCATAGATTTCATCCGAGAAGACGATGAGGTTGGGATGCCTCACCACCACGTCCGCCAGCGCCTTCAGCTCGTCCGGCGTGTAGGCATGGCCGGCGGGGTTGGAGGGGCTGTTGAGGATCAGCACCTTTGTCTTCGGGGTGATCGCCTGTTCCAACTGCCGCGGGGTGATTTTGAAGCCGTTGCCTTCTTCGCCGCGGAGGATTCGGTTGACGCCTCCCGCGAGCTTCACCTGCTCGGGATAGCTGACCCAGTATGGCGAGGGGATGAGCACCTCGTCGCCGGGATTGAGCACGGCCATGAAGGCGAGATAAAGGCAATGCTTTCCACCGGCGCCGACGGTGATGTTTTCAGGCTTGTAGGGAAGGTTGTTTTCCCTGTTGAACTTGTCGGCGATGGCGGCCTTCAACTCGGGATAACAGGGCGTGGGCGTGTACTTGGTCTGCCCCTTGTCCAGAGCGGCCTTGGCGGCGTCCTTGATGAAGGCGGGGGTGTCGAAATCCGGTTCGCCGGCGCCGAATCCGACGACATCGATCCCCGATTTTTTCATCGCGTTGGCCTTGGCGCTGACGGCCAGGGTGATCGATTCGGAAACAAGCTGCATGCGGTCGGCAAGGGGAAACATTTCAATAGGCTCCTTATTTCGGGCCGGTAACGGTATGAGACCGCGAGGGGGAATGCAAGCGGGCGATGGCCCTGGAATACGGGTCGATCTCCGCATCGCCACGGGAGGAACGGAGGGGGAATGGGCGATTCCTCAAGCTTGTGCGGTGCGCGGTCCGATAATCCTTGAGCCTCATGATTGATCGCCTCATCGATACACTCGTGCAATCGAAAAACGAGGCAGCCGACGACGTGCTGCTGGAGGCGGTGCGTCTCGGGAACGAACGCGAGCGGTTGATCGCATTCGAGGCGTTGCTTCGCCGCAAGACGGTTCGCGGGCTGGGCGGGTTGATCGGGCGGTATGAGCAGCTTGACGAGGCGCTGCAGGGCGAAATTCTGAAAAACATCGCGCAGATGCATCCGGTGCTGCGTGAATGCGGTCGCAACGCCGACTTGAACCTGCGGCTCGCGGCGATGAAGCTGATCGCGCTCGGCCGGCAGGGCCGGCTGGCGCATGTGATCCTGGAGAATCTGCACGACGCCAACGACATTCCCGCCAAAGCCGCGGTCGAGGCGATGGTGGCGTTGGCGAGGTGGGTTTCGACGGAAACACGGGCGCTTCAGCGCGGGCCTGAACAATCATTGGTGCATGGGGCACGGGGGAGGGAGCCGATGGACGGCGACCCGAAGGCGTCCTCTCCCACCCCATGCGCCGAGGCGTTCTCTACCCTTCATGCACAACTGATGGAGAACCGTCCTGAAATCGAGGCGGCCGTCGCGCGGGCGATGGATGTGCATCGTGGCAGGCATGGGCAGGATTTGTTGCGCGCGGCGCTGTTGCTGGCGGACTGGCCGGGCAGCAGGACGCTGGCGATCCTGCGGACAACCAAGCATGGCGGGCAAAGCCCGATGGTCCGTCGCCTCCAGCAACCGCCGGCGAGCGAGCACGCCGAGGCGTTCCTGCTCGGTGCGAGTCACGGGCAGTTGCGATCGCATTTCGGGATCGTCTTCTCGCACATCAACGAGGCGCCGGTGCTGGATGCGCTGCTGCGCAAGACACACTGGCTGAAGGATCAGCAGCTTCGCCTGTGCATCCACCAGGTGACGCGCGGAGTGTGGTGGAGCGATTCGGATCTCCAGCACGACATCGAGCGTCGCACGCCGTGCGATGCGGCGAGGATTGCGGAATGGCTGGCGGCGTCGGGGATGCACGATGTGCTTCAGGATGAGCGGATGGCGCGCCTCAAGGCGCACGCGGGCGACGATTTCGACGCGCGGCTCCGGCTGTTCCGCATCGCGGCCCGGCGCAGGCAGGGGGCGTCGGCGGCGCTGTTGCGGGATTTCCTGAATGATCCCGATGAGCGGCTCATGCGCATGGCGGCGAGGGAAATCCTCCGTCGTCGTCCGACGGACTATGAGAACATGCTGTTGCAGTTGATGACGGCCGCGCCTGAATCGGTGCGGCGGGTCATCAGCCGGTCGATCGGACAGGCGGGATTCGAGCAGTATTGGCAGCGTTTCGATCGCCTGGACCGGGAGACGCGGCGGCAAGCCGGACGAGCCATGCTCAAAATCCTGCCCGATGCCGCGTCCCGGCTGGCAAGGCGGCTGGCGAGCGGACCGGTCGAGCAGCGGCTGAAGGCGATGCAGATGGCGCAGGAGCTTCAGCTCGTCGCGTCGATGCGGCAGACGCTCCTCGAACTGACGCAGCATCCCAACGCGAAGGTGCGATCCAAGGCCGTCACCATGCTCGGCGAGCTTCCCGGTCCGGCGCCGGATTCGCTCCTGGAGCGCGTGTTGAACGATGCCGACGCGCGCGTGCGATCCAATGCGATCGAAGTGCTCGAGTCCCGGCATCGCGAGGATTTCCTGCCCCTGCTCGCGCAGCGGGCGCGATCGGCGAACAATCGCGAACGGGCCAACGCCATCAAGGCCATGAACAAGATGCGCGTCGGGGTGGCCAACACGCAGCTTGCCGTCATGTTGCGGGATCAGCGATCGGAGCATCGCATTTCCGCTTTGTGGACGCTTCGGAAGATCGGATGGTGGCGACTTCTGCATGAAGTGGGGCGGCTGGCGAAGGAGGACGGCAACCTGCGGGTCCGGCGGTATGCGCTGTCGGTACTTCGCGACGTGGCCGCGCAACTGGGGTATACGGAGCAGGCGGTCTGATGCGAATGCGAACAGGGATGAAATCGGCTCTTGCCGGCGCGGCGGGACGAGCGGGCGCGGGCCTCGCGGCGATCGCGGCTTTCGCGTCGCCGGCATGGGCGGCGCCGACCCAGGAAGATGTCTTCCGCAGCATCGAGCAGAGCGTTGGTGAATCAGTGGACACCAGCCGGATGCTCGCGCTGCTCGCGTGCAGCGTGGGGGTGCTCATCATCCTGGCGTTGATCAATCAGCGGATGAAGCGGCAGGTGCGTCCCAAACCTCTGAATCACCAGAAGCGGCTTTTCAAGGAAGTCTCTCAGCGTCTTGGATTGCGGCCGGCGGAAATCAAGCGCATCCGACAATACGCCGACGACGTTTCCGCCCGACGGGGCGAGAAGCTCGATAGTCCGATCGTTCTCATGCTTTGCCCGTCGCTCTCGCGTTCCCGCGACCAATCGGATGCTCTTTCCTCCTGATCCGCGCGGCATCCTCTTATCGAATGAAAACGTCTGTGTTTAATCAAGGGTCGTCAATGGAATGGACGGCCGGGTGAGACAGGCATGGGGGGGGACGGGGTCGTCCTGGCGGATCAGCGCCCAGACGCTTCCACCGAAACCGGCGCCAAAGGCGCTGGCGGCGAGCGCGCCGGCGCCGCGCGCGTCGCGCTGCAGGGCGATCGTTTCGGGGATCTGATTGCGAAGGTGTGTCTCCGCGAGGTATTGGGACGCATCGACCAATTCACCGAGCCGATCCCATTGCCCCAGGTGCAGGGCTTCGGCGGCGGCGGGGATCAGGTTGCCGGCCTCGGCGCGGAACTGCTCGATGCGCAGACGAAGCGATTGCTCTTCGGCGGCATCGAGCGTTTTCAGAAGCTGATCGAGGCGCTGCGGGGCGTCGGCGTTGGCGGTGAAGACGCCGTTCAGATCGGGACAGCTCTGTCCGGTGGATTCGTTCCACAACCGGACGACGCGCCTGGCGCGGGCGGCGACTTCGTTATAGAGCGCGAGCGCGTTTCCGGTTTTTTGCGCGATGACACCGCTGTTGATGATCGCGAACCGCAGATCATCGGGAAGCGGGATGTCGCCCTCGTGGGCGATCGGCCCGAAGCGGTATCGGCTGATGACGCCGGGCTTGCAGCAGAGGATGGCGGTATGATCCTGACTGCCGCCGAACGTGCCGACGCCGCGGTCGCCGATCAACTTGCCGAAGCTCGATCCATTTTCGATACAGCCGCAGTAAGCCGCGACATCCTCGAGCGTTCTGAAGGCAGTGTCGAAAGAGGGCGTCTCGGCCAGTGCGTTGGACTGCGCGAGCAGGACGAACAATCCGGTGACGAGGGCGCTGCTGCTGCTCAATCCGGCGGCCATCGGAAGATCGCTTTCGATCGCGACATCGAGGCCGATTTTCGCGGTGGGGAAATTCATGGCGACCCGCCGTGCGGCGGTCATCGCATAGTTGCTCCAGTGCCCCATGACGGGCTGGATCTCGCGCGACAGCGCGAAGCTCGCGGTCTGGTTGTCGCTTCCGTGAATGCGGATGGTCGCGTCGGTTTTCGCGACGGCGACCATGCAGATGCCGTGATCGACGGCGCAGAGAAGAGATCGTCCGCCGCAGTAATCGGTATGCTTGCCAAGGACTTCGATGCGCCCGGGCGCGTGGACGGCGAAGGCGCGGGCGCCGCGCGGATGCCCGGCTTCGAGCAGCGTGCCCGCGGCGCGGACGATCATGTCCGCCTTCGCGCCCGCGGGGGAAGACGCCATACCGGCGTCGGTGAACCGCCGCGCGACCGCGTCGCGTCCGAGCAGGTCCGCGAGCGTGAGCGATTGCGGAGGGATGAAGATTCGCCGGACCCGGGGATCGGTCACAGGACAACCTCGATATCGGCGAGCCGGGCGCGCACCGGCTCGATGTCCGACCGGCTGGACAAATCCAGGACAGGCGCCTTGACCTGGGCGACGGCGTAAGGGACGCCGTTGCGAAGCTGGAGCGCGACGGCGTCGGTGATTTCAAATTCGCCGCGCGGGCTTTTGGGGATGGCGCGGCAGGCGTCGAAGACGCCTGGGTCGAACAGCCAGCAGTTCATGCTGAGCAGCGTCGATCCGCCCGCGCGGGACGCGACGGCGGCGAGGGTGGCCTCGTCGGGTTTTTCGATGATGCGCGAGAGCGAGCCGTCGGCGTTCAATTCCGCGATCGCGAACGAGCGGATGCGGTCGGCGGCGATGTTGCTGCCGGCCAGCATCGCATCGCGGTCGAACAGCGCGGCGCCGGGGGCGCGCAGCTCGCGCAATTGCCGCAGGGCGGCGACGGGATAATAGTTGTCGCTGTTGAGCATGACGAAGGCGTCGTCGCCCGCCCAGGCCTCGCCGGCGAGGACCGCATTGGCCGTGCCGAGCGGCTCGGGCTGGACGGCGAATTCGATGTGGATGCGATCGGTCTTGAGTTGACGCCCGTAATAGTCGCGGATCGCGTCATGTTCGGGACCGATGACGAGGCATGCGCTGCGATATCCCGCGTCGGCGAGGGCTGAAAGGACATAATCGAGAAACGGCCGGCCGATCGGGATCATCGCCTTCACACCGGTGTCGGCGACCGCCGCCTGTCGCGAGTCGATCGACGCCTCGGCGTCGGGCTTGCGCATGCGCGTTCCAAGCCCGCGGGCGAGAATCAGGGCCTTGTCGGTTGGACGATTCATCAATGAAGTCCCAGGTTCGTGATCGAGGAGAGGCGGACAAACGCCTCGAGCGCGGCGTATTTCGGCAGTCCGAGGTCATCATAGGTCCGGGCGGTTTCCCGGTTGCGGTCCTCGGCGCGCTGCCAGAATTCGCGCGGATCGACGCCGGGGAACATCGCGCGATCCTTCTGGCTTTGATGGCGGAAAATCGCCTCGCGCTTGCGTTGAACCTCGTCAGGGGAGAGCGGCACGGCCATCTCGATGAACTGCGGCTCCCATTCCTGCCACGCGCCTCGATACAGCCACACTTCGCAATGTTTCATCCACTCCTCGTCCTTGACCTGTCGCAGCGCGCGGATGATCGCGTCGAGGCAGACGCGGTGCGTTCCGTGCGGGTCGGACAAGTCGCCGGCGGCGTAGATCTGCTGCGGCTTGATTTTCCGAAGCAGCTCGACGGTGATGGCGACATCCGCCTCGCCGACCGGCTCCTTCTTGATCGTGCCGGTTTCGTAGAAGGGGAGATCGAGGAAGTGGATTCGTTCCTCGGCGATGCCGGCCACCAGCGCGCCGGCGGTCGCTTCGCCGCGTCGGATCAACCCCTTGATCCGACGGACCTGGGGAACGTCGATCTGCCCGGGGGTTTTGGCCGCGATGGCGGCGAGCACCTCGTCGCACAGCTTCGACTGCCGGGGTTCGCCCAGTTCCAGGGCGAGATGCCGGGCGAAATCGGCGAAGCGCCGGACATCGTGGTCGAAGACCGCGATGTTGCCGCTGGTCTGGTACGCGACATGCACCTCGTGCCCCTGGTCGCAGAGGCGCGACAGCGTGCCGCCCATGCTGATGACGTCGTCATCGGGATGGGGTGAGAAGACGACCACGCGTTTTGGGAAGATGTTGTCACCGGGGCGATCGATGTCGCCGGGGCGTTTTTCGCTCGAGGGTTTTCCGCCCGGCCAGCCGGTGACGGTGGATTGCAGGTAGCGGAAGACGTCGAGGTTGATCTCGTAGGCGCTGCCGTGTGCCGCGAGCAGGTCCTGAAGCCCGGCCTCGTTGTAGTCCTCGTCCACCAGTTCGAGGATGGATTTTTTATGATCGAGCGCCAGCCAGATGACGGCGTTGCGAACGTCGAGATCGCTCCACTGGGTGATGGGCGTGACGGTCCAGGGGCAGCGCGTGCGCAGCAGGTGTGCGGCGGCGGCGGGATCGAGGCAGATCTTCACATTGGAATGCAGTTGCAGATAGGTCGCGGGCACATTGGAGGTGACGAGGCCTTCCACGGCGTTGGCGATGACGCGCGCCTTGCCCTCGCCGAACGCGAGGAGGAGCACGCGACGGGCGTCGAGGATGGTTCCGATCCCCATGGTGATGGCGCGCCGAGGGACGTTTTCCTCACCGAGGAAACCGGCGGCGGCGTCGAGTCGGGTGACACGATCAAGCACGATGAGTCGCGTTCGCGAATCCCGCGGGCTGCCCGGTTCGTTGAAGCCGACATGCCCGCTGCGGCCGATGCCCAGGAGCTGGATGTCGATCCCGCCGGCGTCGCGAATCTTCCGCTCGTAAGCCTGGCAGAAGGCAGGAATCTCCTCGGGGGCGATGGCGCCGTCGGGGATGTTGATGTTGTTCGGATCGATGTCGATGTCGTCAAAGAGATGCTCCCGCATGAACCGCACATAGCTCTGCGGCTCGTCGGAGCGCATCGGATGGTACTCGTCGAGGTTGAAGGTGACGACGTTTTTGAAGGAGAGGCCTTCCTCGCGATGGAGGCGGACCAGCTCGCGGTAGACGCTGGTGGGCGAGGATCCGGTCGCCAGGCCAAGAACGCAGTGCTTGCCTTCCTTCTGGCGGGAGCGGATGAGCGTCGCGATTTCGGCCGCGACTTCGCGCGAGGCGTCGGAGGCGTGGGAGTAAATCTGGAGGGGAATCTTCTCATGCGCCGGCGCTACGGAAGGGGCAATGGATGCGGAATGTCTCATGCCCGAAAATATTACAGTTGATTGTATAAAAAGCAATATTATTGTTGGAGGCGTGATTTCGGAGAAAACGGTCTATGACGACAGCTACCTGCGGCATGCCAGCGCGGACGCGGTTCGGGCGTCGGCGGTGGCGGAACTGCTCTGGCAGCGCGGGCCTCTCAGCCGCAGCCAGATCAGGCAATTGAGCGGGGCGCATCCCAATCTCATCGGATCGGCGGTTGAAAAACTTCGTCGCGCGGGGGTGGCTCGGGAGATGGAGGCGGCGGGGCCGTCCACCGGTCTGGGCCGGCCGCAGGTGGGGCTGGAGATCGATCCCGATCAGCGCCGCGTGGTCGGGCTGTCCATCATGCCGGGGATCGTGCAGGCCGTTCCACTGAATCTGCTGGGGCAGGAAAAGCAGCCGGTTGGCCGGCGGCACTATGAAACGCCGGCGCAGATGATGCGCGGCGCGCGGGCGCTGATCGACGCGATGGTTGATGACCGCGCCATCGCGGTGGGGGTGAGCGTCACCGGCTTTGTCGATGTCGAACATGCGGCGCTGCTGCTCAGCTCCGCGACGCCGGACACGCACGGTTTTTCCCTGCGGGGGATGCTCGATGAGATTCGCCGGCGATCCGGGGAAGCGCCGGTGATTCTCGGCAATGACCTGCATGCGCTGGCGGCGCAATGGTCGCTGGAGCATCGCCGGGGCGCGACGGAGGACACGCTGCTGATCGGGTTGAACGACGGCCGGCTCGGCGCCGCGATGCTGATCGAGGGAGTGCCCAATCGGGGATGCGTGCTGGCGGCGAACGAGTTGGGTCATACCCGGCTGCCCGTGCGGACGGCGAGATGCTATTGCGGGGGCGTCGGTTGCCTGGAGCGGATTGCGAGCACGGAACAACTTCGGCGACTGGGCGCGTCACGGTCGTTTGTCGAGGTGGCGCACGATCCGGGGGAGGATGAGCCGATGCTGCGCGAGGTCATCGAGTCGCTGTCGCTGGGCGTGGCCAACGCGGTGCAACTCGTTCGTCCGTCCCGGCTCGTCTTCGCGAGCGAGCTTGCCCAGGCCGGGCCGTTCATCCGGTTGTTCGAGGAGGCGCTGAAGCGGCAGTTGCTGGATGTGCTGCGCGATCGCATCATCATCGAATGGTGGAGCGTGGCGCACATTCAAACCGCGCAGACCGCCGGCTGGCTCGCGCTGGCGACGTTGTTCTCCAACGTCTGGTCGCATCGTCATCGCCGGGAAACATCCACGGATCGATGAAGCGCGGATTAATCGCCGGTGCGCGCAAGGTCGCGACGATTTTATTACACGGGAGGGCGGGCGACGGAGTCGCGCCGGATGAGCTTGGGCATGACCGTCTCGACATGGAGGGTTCGATCGCCGGTGGTCATTTGCGCCTTCAGCATTTTGACGGCGGTTTCGGTGAGCTGATCGATGGGAGGGGCGATGAGCGTCATCGGCGGGCGGTAATACTGCATGGTTCGCTCCATTCCCAGGCCGATCAGGGACAGATCCCGCGGAATGGACAGCCGCAGCCCTTCGCTGGCGAGGTAGGCGATTTCCTGGGTCAGTTGCGTTTGCGCGACGAACAGACCGGTGATGTTCTGTTCAACCGCCCGGCGCAGCGTGGTCAGCGCTGGGCGAAAGTGCGTCATCGCGATCGAATCCTCGTTCAGCGTGATCCCCGCTTCGGCGGCGGCGTGCTGGAAGCCCTCGATGCGCCTGGTGGTTTCGTAATCCTGCTGGTTGGCGATGTATCCGATTCGTCGATGCCCGTTCTCGATGAGGTGCTTCGCCGCACGGTATCCGACCTGAAAATCGTCCAGGGTGACGCAACTGAACAGCCCCAGCTCGGCGCGGTTGTAAATGACGATGGGAACGTTTTTCAAATGCTGGAGAGCGGCGAGGGTCGCGGGCTTCCATGCGATGGCGATGATCCCATCGAGAAATCGGCGCGGAAGGGATTCGACGTGCCCGGCGGCGAATATCTCGATGGCGACATCGAGATTCGCCAGCGCCGTCGCGGAACCGGTCGCCAGGGCGTCGACCTCGCCGACGCCGAATTCCCCCGCGACATAATCGACGACAATGCCGACGGTGATGGTGCGGGTGGCGACCCGTGGGCGGAATCCGGATTTGTGGGCCGCATCGAGCACGCGTCGGCGGGTTTCCAGTTTGATCCCCGGCCGGTCGTTCAACACCCGGCTGACGGTGGCGGCGGAAACCCCCGCTCGTCCGGCGAGTTCGGTGATGGACAATTTATCTGAAGGGCTTCGCGCTTTCAGACGCATTCGCTTTCTCGCTTTCCTTGTCTGCGGCCGTATGGCAAGGGTGCGACGTTGTGGGGGGATGTCGCCTGAAGCATCTTACCCCACCTTTTCCTCCGATGCGTTGCAAATTTTGCAAAGCTGGAATTTTCAATGGGGCTGAAACGGTTTTCGGGGAAGGCGATTGGCTTGGTGCGATCCTCATAAGTCTCTCATTTCGCGAAATTTCCGGCCTGTCACCATCGGGGGATTGAGAGGCGTTTCGCCGCTGAAACCAGCGAATGTCCTGAGAAAAGAGGGATGAGGCTCGTCACAAATTGCTTTGTGTTCCAATAAAATTTTTGACGGGCGGAGTTTTTGAGGTATAGTTTGCAACAGTTGCAAATCATTCGCATGGTTGTGCATTTTGTGGCCAGCCGCTGGATGAGGCAGGCAATTGACGACAATCGAGGAACATCGGCATCAGCGGATACGGCGCCTCATCCCATCATTTCGAGGCATCCGCGATCGACTTCGCCAGGGTTGACGAATTATCAAAACCGTGGAGGTTCAGATGAGTCCAATCGTTCACCTCACGACACCATCGATCAGCCGTTCACGCATCAGAGGATTTACCCTGGTCGAATTATTGGTGGTGATCGGCATTATCGCGGTGCTGATTTCGATCCTGATGCCCGCGCTGAGCAAGGCGAGGGCATCGGCGCAACTGGTCGCATGCAGCAGCAACCTGCGGCAGATTGGAATGGGGTGGCTGATGTACGCGAATGAATATCGCGGGTATTGGCCGACACTCGGTCGCGATCCGGGGGGGCATGTCAATAAGACCTATGAGGGTCTTCATTTGGAAGAGTTGCTGGCGCCATACACAGGCATCAAAGCAAAACAAAATGGGCAGGATCGCCAGGTCGGTGGCGGGATCTGGATCTGTCCAGCATCGGGAATCGCAGTATTTCCGCGAGCAATGTACAACAACTGGCCGGGTTATGGCGGTTTCCCTCAAGTGAATTCCACCAAAAATACCTACACCGGCCTGTATTACCATTGGGTGCGTCATTGGGCGATGGATCGAACCGAGGACGGCTGGCGACCCAGTTGGCGGCAGAGTTACTTTAAGAAGCCATACGGCGTGCCGATGCATTTCTGCTCCGTGCTCCGTCATGGGACGGGCGACATCGGCAGCGGCTCGTGGCATGGACCGAATGGTTCCTACGGCCGGCCAACTCTGTTCGCCGATGGACACGCCGCCGTACTGAAGAAGCCAGTCTACATGTATAGCCAAGACATCATCTCGGCCAATCGGGATATTCATGAGTACAGGACATACGATCATAGCATAGCTCAGGCAAATGACTTCGCGCTGTCGGAGTACTAGGCGGTGGCCTTAAAGGGAAAGCCTATCGGTCATTAAAGCGGTTCAGTCGGACGAATCACATCTTTCGAAAAGGAGACGAAAATGATCAGGGTAAAAGGAACACACACGGTTCTGGCGGCGGCGGTGGGTGCGACGATGCTGGGGCAAGCGGGGTACGCGGCGAACCGGGTGTGGGAAGGGGATGTGTCGAGCGACTTCAATCTCGCGGACAACTGGACGGACGCCCTGCCCGGCACGGGAGACAAGGCGCAGTTCACCACATCCACCACGCTGAACCCCCAGATCGGCTCGTCGATCACGATGCAGGGATTGATTTTCGCGCCCGACACGGTCACGGGCACGGTTCCCGGCGCATCCGGCGGAGGATACACGCTCTCGGCCGCGCCGGATGCGCGTCTCCTGCTCTCCGCGGCGGGCGGCAACTCAAACGACCGGGCGATTTATCAGAACACCACCGGCAGCAACGAAATCTCCGCTCCCATCACCTTCACCCAGACCGGATCGGGGGGCAATCCCCAGACCATCGAGGTGCGTGCCGGCGCGCTGACCTTGTCCGGGTCGTTGACGGGCAGCGGGAGAAGGATTGCGATCAGCCTGGTTGGAGGCGCGAGCGTCCATCTTTCGGCCGCCAATCATTTTACGGGGCTTATCTATAGCAGCAGCGCGACAACGGCGGCTCTTTATGTCGATCACGCCAATGGGCTGAATGGCTCCGGGGTGATCACTCTCGGCAATGCGAATTGGCGCGTCCCCATCGTGAACAACACGGGTGCGACGCTGAACGTCACCGGTTATTCCGAGTTGCGCCTGCACAACGGCGGCAGCGGGCAGATCGACTTCCAGGGCGGGGACTGGAATATCGAGACGGGGCTTGTTCTCGACAGGGGCGGCGTCATCGAGGTGTCCGCCTCGACCGTCACGCTCGACAGCATTGGGCAGAACGATGACACGGCAAGGAGTTTGGCGAAGTTTGGCACAGGCACGCTGGTGGTCGAAGGTGATGCGACGCACGCTGGAACAACCACGGTGCGCGATGGAGTGCTGCGACTGAACGGGGCGATGGGAAGCGGCAACCTGGTTCTCGGCGGCACGAACGCCTTGCCTGAGAACGTCGGCGGCGTTCTTGGTCTGGGCGCCGGCGATTTCACCCGCGCGCTGGGGACCGAGGCGGGAGAGGTTTCGCTGGGGGAAACAGGAGGTGGATTACGCGGAACCGGTGGATTCGCCGCCTATGGCGGCGATCGCGTCGTCAACCTGGGAGGCGACGGCGGCGCCCTGATCTGGAACAGCAGCTCGACCGAAAATGGAACGAATAAATTCGTCAAGAATGTCCTCCTCCTCGGCGCGGCGGATGCGACGCACAGGATTGATTTTCAGAATCCAATTGATTTCAACGCGGCGTTGAGAACGGTTGAAGTGCGCGATGGCGTCGCCGCCGTCGATGGAAAACTCAGCGGAGTTTTGACCGGTACGGGCAATGCGGGATTGAATAAGACCGGCGCGGGCACGCTGGAGTTGTCCGCCGACAACACCTATGCCGGCAACACGGTCGTCGCCGAGGGGACGCTGCTCATCACCGGCAGCGTTGCGGGGAATGTCAACGTCAACGGCGGGACGCTCGGCGGCACGGGAACGATCCATGGCGTCACCACCATCAACGAGGACGGCGCGCTCGCCATCGGCGCCAGCCCCGGCACGCTCACCTTCGGCGGGGATCTCGTGCTCAACGACGGCAGCGTCAGCACCTTCGAGATCGAGGGCTTCGACACCGGGGAATTCGACCTGGCGCTGGCGGCGGTGGATGGCGAGCAGGGCGTGAGCTTTGGCGGAACGTTGAATCTCACCTTCGCGTCGGGATTCAACACCACCGGCTCCATCGCCATTTTCGATTTCGACACCTATGCGGGCGATTTCGGTCTCGTGAACGTGACCGGCCTGGCGTCGGGCTACAGCGCGTCGTTCGATGCTGAAAACGGCTTTGTGACGGTCGTTCCCGAACCGTCGGCGCTCATGGCTCTCGGCCTGGGCGGATTGACGATGCTTCATCGCCGGCGACGAACAGGATGGTGAGCGTCCGTTTTCATGCTTTGACGGGGACTCGTCCGATAAGGGATTCTGACGGCGTATTCGATGGGATGCGCCATGAGAATCGTCGAAAGGAGTCCACCGTGAAAGTGCTGGTCGGTCTGGCGTCATTGACGCTGCTCGTCTCGTCCGCCGGATGCGTCACCAACAAGGATGATGCGGCGGAGGGTTTGTCCGCGACGGATTCCGTGATGGATTTGACGATCGCCCCCGCGCCCGTCGCGGTGCCGGTGGCGTATCAGCCGCCGGCGGAGCCGGTGACGTATCAGCCGGCCGTCACGTCCACGCCCGCCCAGGGTCGTTACACCGTGAAGAAGGGCGATACCTACTGGAGAATCGCCGCGAGCGAATACGGTGACGGCAAGCAGTGGCAGCGGATCGCGCAGGCCAATCCCGGCGTTCACGCGACCAGCCTGAAGGTGGGGCAGACGCTTGTGATTCCCTGACAATCCATCCCACACAACATCATGCCAACGCCCGGGTTTTTTCACCCGGGCGTTGCCGTTTGATGTCGGGCATATAAAAGCAGGAGCGGCGGCGGAGCGGATTCCGGGATTGTTTCGCATTGCGGGGGTTGTCCCTGCGGGAGATTCACGGCCGGATGCGTTATACTGCATGGGAAGCCGTCATTCAGCGACACTGGATTTCATTGTGGACGAGGATACGGGGCCTGCCAGGGCGGGCAACGGGCGGTCGCCTGTTTGGCGGATCGTTGAGGAGTATGTCCGGTTTTTCGAGGGTGCATGAGTTCCGAGCGTAAACGATCGAAAAAGAGCGTCTCCGATTTCTGGCGGGCCTGTCGGTATCTCGCGCCGCAGCGGAAGATCATCGCCATCTCCGTGGTGTGCGCGATCGCTTCGAGCGCGCTGGCGGTCAGCGGGCTGAGCGCGATGCTGCCGATCATGCAGGTGTTGTTCAACAACAGCTCGCTCCAGGCATGGTACGACCAGCGGCTGGTCGAGCATCGGCTGGAGGTGAGCCTCGCGGAGGAACCCGGCGTGGCGAGGGTGTCCCGGGTTTTGGCAGGCGGGCCGGCATCTCTGGCCGGCCTTCGTCCGGGAGAGGAGTTGCATCTGCCCGCCGGGGAAAGTTGGGCGACGGATGAATCCGGGGATTCCGCCGTCGTGCTGTCGGCACTGGCCGTGCCGGGCGCGAGCGAGGTCATGGTCCTTGCGGATGACCGGCCGGTGACGTTTACGCTGCAACCGCTGCCGAAGCATTATGAGCTGGGACGATCGATCGTGCGGCGAATGCCCACCTCGCCGGTACGGGCGATCGCCGCGGTGTTCGCGATTCTCGCGATCCTCGCGATCCTCGCGAACACGATGCGGTTTTTTCAGGAATACCTGTCGGAAAAATCCGCGATCCTCGCCGTCGAGGACATGCGACGGCATCTTTACGACCACACGCTGCACATGCCGATGAATTATTTCGGATTGCAGGGAACGAGCAACGTGACCAGCCGGCTGGTGCAGGACGCCCAGACGCTTCAGCAGGGGTTTCGCACCGTGCTGGGTCCGAGCATCCTCGAGCCGATCAACTCGCTGTTCTATCTCGGTTTCGCGTTCCTGCTGAGCTGGAAGCTCACCTTGTTCATCGTGCTGTTCGCGCCGGTGATGATGGTGGTGATTCAGAAGTTCGGCCGGAAAATGCGCCGCGCCAGCGATCGCGCGCTGCGCAACAGCGCGGAAATGCTCGGCCAGCTTGAAAGCACCCTGATCGGCATTCGCGTGGTGAAGGCCGCCGGCGCGGAGCGGTTCGAGCGAAGGCGCTACGTCAACATCATGGGCGGGCTGGTCCGCAACAACATCAAGATGAGCCGCATCGACGCGATGAGCGCGCCGATCATCGAGACCCTCACGCTGTTCGTCGCGGGCGCCATCGTGCTGTACGCCGCTTACCTCGTCCTGATCGTTCACGAGTTGAAGCCGACGATTTTTCTCCTGGTGATGGCGTGCCTTGTCGGGGTGGGGCAGTCGCTGCGCAAGATCGGCAAGGTGAACAACACGTTGCAGAAATCCAACGCGGCGGCGGCGCGCATCTTCGAGATTCTCGACATGCCCGTCGAGCGCCCGCGCAAGCTGCGATCCGCCCAGGCGGCCCGCTTGAACGGCGATGCGGCGGGCGCGCGGCTCGTCAGGTTGCCGGAGATGCGGCAGGAGGTGAAATTCGAGAACGTCACCTTCACCTACGGCGGTGGGGCATCACCGGCGATCAAGGGGGTGAATCTCACCGTGCGCCGGGGCGAATCCATCGCCATCGTCGGTCGAAACGGCAGCGGCAAGACCACGCTGCTCGCGCTGCTGCCTCGCTTTTACGATCCCGACACCGGACGCATCACCATCGACGGCGTTGACATCCGAAACGTGTCGCTGCGTTCATTGCGCAGGCAGATCAGCATCGTCACCCAGGATAGCGTGATCTTTCCGGGGACCATTCACGACAACATCGCCTACGGTCAGCCCCGGGCCTCGCGCGAGCAGGTCGTCGCCGCGGCGACGCAGGCGTTCGCCCATGACTTCATCATGGAGAAACCCGCCGGCTACGACACGCTTCTCGACGGCCTGGGGGGCAATCTGTCCGGGGGACAGAAGCAGCGGCTCAACATCGCCCGCGCCATTCTCCGCAAAACCCCGATCCTCATTCTCGATGAAGCCACCAGCCAGGTGGACGCCGAGAGCGAGCACCTCATTCAGCAGGCGATTGAATCCCTCATTCACGATCGCACGACCTTCGTCATCGCCCATCGGTTCAGCACCATTCTCAGCGCCGACCGCATCGTGGTGGTCGATCGCGGAGAAGTGGTGGGACAAGGCCGACACGAGGAACTGCTGCAAACGTGCTCGACTTACGCGCAGCTCTATGAACGCCAGCTTTTCGTCCCGGCCGCAAGCGACCAGGATGCCGGCGCGACCTGAGTGGGAGGAAGGCGTCCGCCGGTTCTTTCGTCTATAATCCTTCCCGTCATGCCGGAGCAGCAGGGAAGACCATCGGGCGATGCGGATCGGGAGTGGTTTCGCGAACCGACGGTGCGCGAACGATGGATCGGCGCGGGATTGTTCGTGGGGTTTGGAATTTTCTTCGCGTTGTTGTTCGTGGTGTTGTCGGGATGGTGGTTTCGCTGGGTAATCCTGGCGGCGGGCGGGATTTCGGTTTTACAGGGATTGCGACATGCACGAGAAGCCTGCCGGCGAAAAGCAAGATGAGATGCGACGCATCGGCCATGACGATCCTTCGCTGCCCGCCGGCGACGGTGAGCCGCGCTACATGGAGATCGACATTTCCGGCAAACGGCGATGGATGGGATTGATGGCGTATATGCTGTTTTTCCTGCTGGTGGCGGGGCTGCTGGTGCTGCTGTTTGTGAAGTTCACCGCATCGATGGGAATGGCGCTGTTGCTGGTGGGATTCATGGTGGCGTACATGGGCGTCATGGGGTACGCCGCGAGCCGGAACATCGAGCGGAAAGAATAGCGGGGACGCCATGGTGTCGTGGGAAACTTTTGAGCGATATCGACAGAAGGGGCTGGACGCCCGGCGGGCGGGGCAGTGGGATTCGGCGCGGGTGTATCTGCTGGAGGCGGCCAGGTCGATCACGGAACTGTCCGGGAGCGCGCACACCGAGGAACTGCGCGAGGGACGACGGGAGATGGGACGAAGGCTGCTGGAACTGGCGCGCGATTGCGAAGCGGCGCAGCGGGAGCATCGGCGGCAGCCGGGGCCAACGCGCTGCCCGGGAGGGGCGATGCAGGGATCGTCGGAAGGAGGGGAGGAGACGTCGGCGGATCAGTGGATCGTAAGGAAGAGGCCCGGCATTCGGTTCGAGGATGTCGCGGGACTGGAGGAGGTGAAGGAGGATATCCGCCTCAAAATGATCCATCCGTTTCAGCATCCGGAACTGGCGGAGAAATTCGGGATTCGCGCCGGAGGCGGCGTGCTGATGTATGGCCCGCCGGGCACGGGCAAGACCATGCTCGCGAAAGCGACCGCGGGAGAAATCGACGCGGCGTTCTTTCGCGTTTCACCGGCGGACATCATGAGCAAGTGGGTCGGGGAGGCCGAGCAGAACGTGAAAAAACTGTTCGACGCCGCGCGCGAGCAGGAGCGAAGCATCATTTTCATCGATGAGATCGAGGCGCTCATCCCCGCTCGCCAGGATGCGGGCGCGAGCGTCATGCAGCGCGTCGTTCCGCAGATTCTTC
>CAYUNS010000016.1:22587-25472 GCA_964446155.1 uncultured Tepidisphaeraceae bacterium
GGAGATGGAGGGGTTTGACCGCAAAACGAAGCCGATCCTGTTCATGGGTGCGACCAATGTGCCGTGGCAGCTCGATCCCGCGGTGCTTCGGCCGGGGCGGTTTGACGAGAAGATTTACATTCCCCTGCCGGATCTGCCGGCGCGGCGGAGGATGCTCGACATTTATCTCGGCCATCGTCCGGTCGAGGATGCCGTCGATCTCGATGCGGTGGCGAAAAAGCTCGATGGATACAGCGGCGCCGACATCAAATACTTCTGCGACCGCGCCGCGGTCATCCCCTTCCTGCGCGCGGTCGCGGGAACGGAGGAGGCGTTGATCACGCGCGAGATTCTGGCCGAATCGATCGAGACGACCCCGCGGTCGGTGTCGCGCGAGCATGTCAGGCGATTCGAGGAATGGGCGCGTTCGGCCGGGGAATAGCCGTCGCGGCGAAATGCCGTCCCGGCTTGCGTTTTGGTTTGGTTCGACAGCAGGATTTTTCAGGAATGGTCGATCTCCGCGAACAGTTGCAGCAGCATTTCGGGCTGGATGATTTTCGTCCGGCGCAGCGCGAGGTGATCGAGGATGTGCTGGCCGGACGGGATGTGTTGTGCGTCATGCCGACCGGGGCGGGAAAGAGTTTGTGCTATCAACTGCCGGCGGCGGTGAGGGGCGGATTGACGATTGTCGTTTCCCCCCTCATTTCGTTGATGGAGGACCAGGTTCAGCAGTTGCGCGACGAGGGGATATCGGCGGAGCTGTTGAACAGCTCGCTCACGTCGGCGAGGCAACGGGAGGTGCTCGCGGGGCTGCACCAGGGGTTTGAGGGGCTGTTGTACGTCGCGCCCGAGCGATTTTTCACGGGCGGTTTTCAGTCGCTGATGGAGAAGCTGGAACCGAAGCTGTTCGCGATCGACGAGGCGCATTGCATCAGTCAGTGGGGTCACGATTTTCGGCCGGAATATTCGCAACTGGGCGAGGTGAGGCGGAAGCTCGGCTCGCCGCCGACGATCGCCCTGACTGCGACGGCGACGGAGGACGTCCGACAGGACATCATCCAGCGGTTGGATCTTCGCGAGCCGACGATCGTCGTCACCGGATTTGATCGAACCAACCTGCTGTATGAAGTGCGCCGCGTCACAAAGGTGCGGGAGAAATCGAACCTGCTCAGAGACTTGCTTCAGCGGGAGATGGGCAGCGCGATCATTTATTGCGCGACGCGCAAAGGGGTGGATGAGGTGACGGCGGACCTGTCGGGCGCGCTCGGGGATCGGTCGATCTTTTCGTACCACGCCGGGATGGACCAGGCCGCGCGAACCGCGAACCAGGAGCGTTTCATGCAGACCCCGCGCGCGGTCGCGGTGGCGACCAACGCGTTCGGGATGGGGATCAACAAGCCGGACATTCGCCTGGTCGTCCATTACAACATGCCCGGCACGCTGGAGGCCTACTACCAGGAGGCCGGCCGCGCCGGTCGTGACGGAGGGATGAGCCGCTGCGCACTGCTGTACAGCTTCCAGGATCGCAAGACACAAAACTTCTTCATCGACAAGCTGGCCGAAGTCGAGCACGACGACCCGGCGATGATTGAAGAACGGCAATCGCGGGCGCGGCAGAAGCTGGACCTGGTGGCGCAGTACGCCCAAACCCACCGCTGCCGCCGCCAGCAGATCCTCGACTACTTCGGCGACATGGGCGAAATGACCGAATGCCAGTGCGATGTGTGTCGCGGCGACAGCGGGTTCATCGTCGACCACAGCAAGCCGCTGAGCGACGAAGTGATCGACCTGGTCCGCAAGCTGCTGGCCGGCGTGGCGTGGATGAATGGGAAGTTCGGCGTTGGGGCAATCGCCGAGGTGCTGACGGGCGTCGACAGCGAACGGGCCCAGCGCTGGCAGCTCGACAAGCTCACCGTCTTCGGGCTGCTCGAGGCGCATTCGCCCAAGCGGGTCATTGCAATGCTGCATCGGCTTATCGAGTCGGGGTTGGCGCGGCAGCGCGATCCCGAGCGGAATTTTCGGCCGATCGTCGAATTGACCGTGCCCGGCATCGCGGTGATGAAAGCGGAACAACCTCCGCCGGCGGTGCTGGCCGACCTGCTGCCCCGACGCCGCGAATCATCCAACTCGAATCGATCATCGGGATCAACCGAACGTAAAATCGTGATGGACGAGCCGGATGGGGAGATCGATCCCGAAACGGCGTCGCGTTTCGAGCGGCTGCGCGGCGTCAGGCTGCAATTGGCGCGGGAGCGGCAATTGCCGTCGTATCGCATCTGTCACGACAGCACGCTGAAGGCGATCGCCTTCAACGCGCCCGATGATGCGGCCGGGCTTGAACGGATCAAGGGCATGGGACCGCACAAGGTGAGGATGTACGGGGAAGCATTCCTGAAGGCATTGAAAGGGGCATAGTCACGGTGTTGGACGTTCTTTCATTCCTCCGATAAAACCCACGCATCCATCATGCCCAAATCGCAACGCCCCATTGTCGTCATTGGTTCGATCAACATGGATCTCGTCTGCCGCACGCCGCACATGCCGCGCGGCGGGGAGACGATCCTGGGGGACCATTTCGTCACCATTCCCGGAGGGAAGGGCGCGAACCAGGCGGTCGCGGCGGCAAAGCTGGCGAAACGGGGGACGCCGGTGCATCTGGTCGGCCGCGTGGGGGATGATGATTTCGGGCAGCGGCTGCTGAACGGGCTGCGCCTGCATGACGTGAGGATCGATCATGTCACCGTCACGGAAGGCGTGTCGAGCGGGGTCGCGATGATCCTGGTGGATGGAAAGGGGGAGAATTCGATCGTGGTCGCGCCGGGGGCGAATGCGAAGCTTTCGTCGCGCGACATCGACGCCGCGGAGGGCTTGATCCGGTCGGCGGCGGTGGTGGTGCTGCAATTGGA
>CAYUNS010000016.1:25482-32082 GCA_964446155.1 uncultured Tepidisphaeraceae bacterium
GGAGATTCCGCTTGCGACGGTGAAGCACGCGATTGCGATGTGCCAGCGGCTGGGGGTTCATACGATTCTCGATCCCGCGCCGGCGCCGGTGAAGGCGTTGCCCCGGGCGCTGTTCGGGGTGGACGTGTTCACGCCGAACCAGAGCGAGGGAGAGATTCTGCTGGGGATGGAGCGGACGCATGAGGTGAAGACCTCGCGGATCGCCGATCCGCGGCAGGTGGGCGCGGCGCTGCTGTCGCGCGGAGCGACGACGGTGGTGTTGAAGCTGGGATCAAAGGGGGCGATGATCGTCGGTCGAGGCGGGGAGATTCGTTCGGTGCGGCCGTTTCGAGTCAAGGTGGTCGATACGACCGCGGCGGGGGACGCCTTCACCGCCGGGTTGGCGGTGGGGCACGCGGAGGGATTGGAACTCCCCGACGCCGCGAGGCTGGCCAACGCCGCCGGAGCGGTCTGCTGCGCGGGATTCGGCGCGCAGCCGTCGCTGCCCTCGCGACAGGATGTGGAGAAATTGTTGGTGAAATAGAAAGGTCGGAGTTTTTCAGGGAAAGCCCGTCACTTTCACTATGATTTGGCCGTATCATTGTCATTGGTCCGGGTGAAGTGTAGTTTTTTCACATGCATCCGACCGGTTGGGACCGTTTATGAGTGAATTCGCCACACTGAACGACAGCCAATCCGCGCCCGAGACGGTTCATGGTGATGCCGTGGACATGGCTCCCGGCAAGGCCGCGGAGGCGCGGCGGGCGAACGGGCGGGTTTATCCGCGCCCGGAGAAGCAGGGTTTTTTCGATCGCGTCGAGGCGTTCGTGAGCCGGTTGTCGGTGCGCGACAATTTCTGGGCCAGCATCTGCTCGTTGATCTGGCTGCCGCTGGCCTTTTTCAGCGGGGTGCGGATGAAGCAACTGGACGGTGACACCTTTGCCGCCGTGCTGCCGTTCCGCAGGTTCAACCGGAACTGGTATCGCGCCATGGCCGGCGGGGCGCTGCTGGCCAACAGCGAGATCGCGGGAGGGATGTATGTGTTCGGCATCGCCGGGGGCGATTACACGGTGGTCTGCAAGAATCTCAGCTACACGTTTCTTCGCCCCTGCTTCGGCCCGGCGGTTTATCGCATGACCCCGCGTGAAAACATCAGGGAGCATCTTCAGCACGGCGGGGAGTTCAACATCACGCTGGACCTGGAGATCAGCCAGCAGGGCTTCCGTCCCGGCGACCGTGACAAGCGCGTGGGCAAATGCGAAGCGACGTTCCACGTCACGCCGAAGATTCATCACAAGAAAAAGCGATCCCGAAAGAGCGGCAAGTGAGCGACGAAGCGCCTCAGCCCGCGGTTCTCGACCCTGCCGCGCCGTCGGTGGATCGCGATTCATCGATGGGCGCGCTGGGATGGGCGTTCTTCCTCGCGTCGAGCTGGACCTGGTGCATCGGGATGTACCTTCCGGTGATCCTGCTTCGCGACCACGGCGCGACGGGATGGTGGGTGTTCGCGATTCCCAATGTCATCGGCGCCGCAGCGATGGGATGGGTGTTGACCTCGCGCGCCCAAAGCCGGCGACTGGTCGCCGATCATGAGGCGGCGGGGGCGTGGTTCTCCATCGTCACCATCGCGTTTCACCTGTTCTTTTCGGGATGGATCATCTATTTCCATCTTGGCGGGATCGGCATGGCGGGGCTGGTTGTCGCGGCGGCGGGCTTCTGGGTCGCCGGTCGATGGCGCGGGCGGGGGGATGTCCTGTCGGCGGTTGCGGTCTGGCTGGTGTCGATGGGCATCATGCTTTTCTTCGCCGAGATGCGCCATCCCGCGCCGATCCCGGTGAGCGATCCAGCCGGCGCGTGGCTGCTCGCGCCGGTGTGCGTCTTCGGCTTTCTACTCTGCCCCTATCTCGATCTCACGTTTCATCGTGCCAGGCAACATACTTCCCGCCGCGATGCGCGAATCGCCTTCACCCTTGGATTCGGCGCGCTGTTTCTGGTGATGATCGTTTTCACCTGGATGTATGCCCGCGCGCGGGTGGATGAGGTGTTTACGATCATTGGAATCCACATGCTCATTCAGAGCGCTTTCACCATCGCGATGCACGCTCGCGCGCTGGGGAGGATTTCTTCGGTGACGCGACGATCGTATGCGGCGGCGGGCGTGGTTCCGCTGGCGGGCGTGGTCGCGGGAGTGGTGTTTCGCGTCGGCGGGGGGCGATTCGATCAGGGGGAGGATGTCTATCGCATTTTCATGGGCTTTTATGGGCTGGTCTTCCCCGCCTATGTGTGGCTGTGCATGGTCCCCTTTCGCGGTGGATCACCGACGCGGAAGGCGCTGGGGGTGTACGCCGCCGCCGTTCTCACGGCGATGCCGATGTTCTGGATGGGGTTCATCGCGGGACGAACCGTGTGGCTGCTGCCCGGCGTGGCGGGTGTACTGCTGGCCCGGCTTGCGGTGACGCGAAGTCCATCCTTGCGATGATGAAGGGGGAAAGCGCGCGGACTACCGTTCCTTCCGCGCGCCGCGATGGATGGAGGCGGCGCCGAACTTCGTGGTGATGCTGTCGAGGGCGCGGTCGAGCTTTCGCTGCTTTTGCTGGTCTTCGGCGATGAAGAGGGGGAGCTGGCCTTCGCCGCGGGAGAATTGCGTGGCCGACATGCCGAGCAGACGCACCGGGCGGAATTGCCTGCCGGCCCAGGCTTCCAGGATCGCCCGGGTGCAGTCCCACATCGCCTTGGTCGAATCCGTCGCATTCTCCAGGGTGTTGGATCGGGTGATCGTGTTGAACTGCCCGTCACGGATTTTCAGTGTGATCGTGCGGGCCTGCAAACCATATCGGCGGAGCCTGCGCGCGACCTGCTCGACCTGACCGAGAAGAATGTCCCGCAGATCGTCGAGATCGAGCAGGTCGGTCTCGAAGGTCTGCTCCTGCCCGATGCTCTTGGCCTGGCTGTCGGGAGTGACCGGTCGATCATCCAGACCGATCGCGAGCCGCCGATAGTGATCGGCATCATTGCCGAAATGACGCCGCAGTTCTTCCGGACCAAGTTTCTGAAGATCCCTCACCGTGCGAATGCCGAATTGTCCCAGCCGGGCGACTGTCCTGGGACCGACGCCCCAGATTCGGCTGATCGGCAGGGGGGCGAGCCACGCCGTGAGGTTGTCCGAGGGAACGACCGTCAGCCCGTCCGGCTTGTTCATGTCGGACGCCAGCTTGGCGAGAAACCGATTGGGCGCGACGCCCACCGAGACCGTCAGATTCAGTTCCTCCTTCACCCGTCGCCTGATCCGGCGCGCGATGTCTTCGGCCGATCCGAAAAGACGCTCGCTGCCGGTGACATCGAGAAACGCCTCATCGATGCTGACGGGCTGCACGAGCGGCGTGAACGATTCGAGGATGGCGAACATGCGATCGGAGATTTCGCGATACCGCCAAAATCGCGGGGGGATGACCAGGGCGTGCGGGCAGAGCCGCCTGGCCTGCGCCATCGGCTGTGCCGAGCGGCAGTCGTAGGGGCGCGCCTCGTAGGAAGCGGTGGTGACGACGCTGCGTGGCCGATCCGAGCCGATGAGAATCGCCTTGCCGCGCAGCGCGGGATTGTCGAGCTGCTCGACCGCCGCGAAAAAGGCGTCCATGTCAACATGGAGGATGGAGCGCGGCGAAGCCATCGAAGACATGGGGGACATCATAGATGTGAAACGTGAAACGTGAAGACGTGAGGGGGAGGCGGGTTTTTTAGGAAGTCTCGCCTATAATTCCGCTCCATGACGGAGCGAACGGCGGCGATGAGCCATGTGACTTTGGGGTTGTGTACGATCCTGCACGGTTTCACCCATGCGTATGGCACGATGCTCGTGCCGCTGTACCTGTTGATGGTGGCGGACCTGGGGTTGAGCGGAGTGGGGAAGGCGTCGTTGATCGTGACGGTTTACGGGCTGGTCTATTGCCTGGGGAGCTATGCGGCCGGGGTAATGGCGGACCGGTTCAACCGCAAGATGCTGCTCGGGGTCGGTTTGATCGGCAACGGGCTGGCGATTGCGGCGATGGGGTTGACGCGACAATACGAGGTTCTCATTGCGCTCGGTGTGCTGGGAGGGCTTTTCGGAACGCTGTTTCATCCGGCGGCCAACGCGCTGGCGCCGGCGCATTATCCCAAATCGCCCGGCATGGCGATCGGACTGCTGGGTATCGGCAGCGGACTGGGGTTTTTCGCCGGGCCGCAATACGCCGGTTGGCGCGCGGAACACGGGGGATGGCTGTGGGGCGCGATGGCCGACTGGCAACGCCCGCTGGTGGAACTGGGCGCGATCGGTGCGGTGTTCGGCATCCTCTTTCTCCTGTTCGCGCGCGAGGTGGGGCGCGCGGGTGGGAAACATCCGAATTCATCGGCGAGGCCGAATGGAAACGGCTCTCCGCCGAGGGCGGTGCTGCCGGCGCGGCTGGAGACGGAGGAGCTTGTGTTCGAGTATGAGCCCCGTCCGCAGCGGGTGCATCTCAGCCGGGCGATGCACCGGCGGGTCGCGGGCGTCGCCGCGGCGCCGGGATGCCGCGATTTCGCGGGGGTGGCGTCGCTCACCATCGCGAGCATTTACCTTCAGAAAGCGCACGGTTACACGGCGGCACAAGCCGGGTTCACCATCGGGGCGATGATGCTCATCAGCATTGTCGTGAATCCGCTGGCGGTGTGGCTCAGCCCCGGAAGGCGGCGGCTGCCCACGCTCGCGATCGTTCTCATCGCCGGCGGGGTCGCGCTGGTGACGACGCCGTGGTGGCCGGTGGCGATGGCGCTGCCGGTGCTGTGCGTCTTCCAGACGTTCCAACTCGGTTCATATGCGGTGAGTGACGCGGCGATGCTGGAGCGCGTCCCCGCCGAAGTGCGCGGGCGCGTCGTGGGGTTGTTTCTGACGCTGGCCGGCACATTCGCGAGCCTCTCGCCGTGGGCGATGGGATTCTGGGTCGATCTTCTTGGCGACCGCGCCACCGAACCGCTGGCGTATGCGCCGATCTTCGGATTGCTGGCGGCGATGATGGTCGTCGCCGTGTCCTCCTGCCCGCTGATCGCGCGACTGGGCGATATCGAGCGAAAGGACGCATCGATCAGGGCGCCGGAGCCGGCTCTTTAGCGAATCGGCGATGGGACAGGACGACCCTGCCATCGTCCTCCAGCCAGCCGTCCATGTAATGGTGTTCGCCGTCGATGATGTATTCGAAGCTGAAGTGCGATTCGTCGTCAGGGTCCGGCACACCGGCCAGCACCGTGATATCGTTCCCCACGAGCGTCGGTGTTATGACATTGCCGGTCCACCACTGTTCCTGCGGCATCTTAAACAGCGAGCCAGGCTCGAAGACCCGGGAGTGAAAATCGACTTCGTCGCCTCGGTCCCACAATTCGTAGACCACCAGCCGCGCTCCATGCCTGTTGCGGCGCTCGCGCATGAACACCACCGCCTGCGCGCTGGAACCCGGTCCGGACAGATGCGAATAAAGTCGGGTCCATTCCGCCGGGATCACCGCGGTTCCGTCCGTGCCGTATACCACCTGTCCCGTCGGCGGTTCATAGTTCATGCACTGATACTGGAGATACAGGATCTCGATCCGATCCTTCGCGATCGGTCCCCACCAATAGCCGGAAGCGATGAACAGGGCGATGAGGGCGAGGGCGATGACCCGGTGCGTCCTGCGGCGTTTTCGCCATGGCAAGGCGGGGGCGTAGTCGAGCCGATCGCCTTGTTTCCTCTCACCCGTATCCTGGGGCAAGGGGTTTTCTTCCGGCGTTTGTTCGTGAAGGGTCAGCACGGCAAGGCTCTCCCGATGATCGTGTGCGACGGGTTGGAAACCCGTACCGCCGCGCGGGGTTGCGTCACTGCGCGAGAACGCGCTGGAGGTGGCTCACGATCTGGTCGCGCGGGGACGTTGTTTGCTCTCCGGTCGCGAGGTCTTTGACGACGACTGTGCCGGCGGCGAGTTCGGTGTCGCCGGTGATGAGACAGAAGGACGCCTTTTCGCGGTCGGCGAGCTTGAACTGGCTCTTGACGCTGCGGCCGGAGGCGTCCATGTCGGCGGCGATGCCCTGGATGCGAAGCTCATGCAGCAGCTTCCAGTTGGCGTCGATGGCGGCATCGCCCTGGGTAATCAACCAGACGAGCTTTCCCGTTGAAGCCGGAAGCGCGACGCCCTGCATCTCGAGCGCGATGAGCAGTCGCTCAAGGCCGCTGCCGAAACCAACGCCGGGGGTCGGTCGTCCACCGAGCATTTCGACGAGGTTGTCGTATCGTCCGCCGCCGCCGATGGCGTTTTGCGCTCCCAGTCCGCCGGCGGTCACTTCCCAGAGCGTGTCGGTGTAGTAGTCGAATCCACGGACGAGCGCGCCATCGACGACATGAGTCACGTTCGCGGCATTCAGCAGCGCCTGCACGCGATCGAAATGGGCGCGCGACTTGTCCGACAGGCTTTCGCCCGCCGATGGCGCGCCGGTGCAGGCCTCGATATCGCGCGGGTCTTTGCTGTCGAGGATGCGCAGCGGATTGGTGTCCAGTCGCCGGCGGCTGTCCTCGCTCAGGCTCAATGCCTTGGGTGACAGGAACTTCACCAGTTCGTCGCGGTATTTCCGCTTGCTCTCCCG
>CAYUNS010000016.1:32092-35550 GCA_964446155.1 uncultured Tepidisphaeraceae bacterium
CTGTTGATGCGCAGCGACAGATCGCGCACCCCGCAACGGCGATAGAACTCCAACTGGAGGAGGATGCACTCGACATCCTGCTGCGGTTCGGCGACGCCGAAGGCCTCGACGCCGAACTGGTGGTGCTGCCGGTAGCGGCCGCGCTGGGGCTTTTCGTAGCGGAAGTTGGGGGCGATGTAATAGACCTTGGCGCGGGCGCCCTGGTCGTTGAGCAGCCCGTTCTCGATCGCGGCGCGGACCACGCCGGCGGTCCCTTCCGGGCGAAGCGTCAGTGATCGGTTCTCGCGATCGGCGAAGGTATAGGTTTCCTTGCTGACGATGTCGGTCGTCTCGCCGACGCCGCGATGGAACAACTCGCTATGCTCGAAGATCGGTGTGCGGATCTCCTCGAAATGATAGACCCGCGCCACCTCGCGCGCGATGCGCTCGATCGTCTGCCAGTTGGCGCTGACGGTCCACGGATCCCCGGGATGCCCGGTCGGGAAAATGTCGTAAGTGCCCTTGGGCGCCTGGATGCGGGGGGAAGGCATGGGGGATTGCTGGTTGTTGGTTGCGAGTTGCTGGTTGCCGGCAACTCGCAACCAGCAACGGTATTATTCCGGCTTCTTCACTTCGGTTTCCTCGATCTGGGCCGATTCGAGGATTTTGTCGATGGCTTTTTGCTCGCGAAGCTGGATGTACATGTTGGCGAGCGTACCGTCGGCGGACATTTCCTGCTTCATTTTTTCCGGGCGTCGGCCGCGCTGGGCGGCGAGCATGGCGATGCGTCCGTTCAACTCGGCCTCGTCGATGTCGAGGTTCTGATCGGCGGCGATCTTCTGAAGGATGAAGAACAGCTTCAGTTCCTGAACGGCCTCCTCCTTCGCGCCGCCCTTGAGCGCCTCGAGGTTCGACTCGATCTGCTCGCGGGGAATGCCGCGCATCAGGAGTTCGGTGCCGCGGCGGTTGATGACGCGCTCGGCCTGGCGATCGGAGAGCTTTTCCGGCAGCTCGATCGTGACGTTGTCCAGAAGATACTTGTTGACCTGCTCGCGCATGTTCTGCTGGACATCGGCCTGAATCCGCTCCTCCATCTGCTCGCGAAGGGCGTCGCGAAGCTCCTGCTCGTTTTCAAACCCGAGATCGGCGAGGAACTCGTCGTTGATCTCGGCCAGTTCGAGCTGCTTGATGTCCTTGAGCGTGATGTCGATCTCGACTTCCCTGCCCTTGATCGCTTCGTTGGGATGGGTGTCGGCGGCCTTGGCTTTGAGGGTGCGGGTTTCGCCGGTCTTCAGCCCGTCAAGCTGCTGATCGAGGTCGTCGATCTGGATGCCGAAGACCCGGCCGGGGCGGGCGACGATCGCGGCATCGTGCTGATGCGCGACCTCGTTGCCCTCAACCTTCACATGCACATCGGCGGAGAGATAGTCTTTGGACTGCGCGCCGCGATTGTCAACGGGCACGAGCGTTCCCTGCTGCTCGCGGAGATTGCTCATCGCCTGATCGATGTTCTCGTCATTGATGGCGACCTTCGGCTTGCTGATCTTGAGGTTGGCCAGTTCCGGCAGCGTGATCTCCGGCTGGACCTCCACCTGGAACGAGTAGTTGAGCGCGCCGCTCTCGGGAAGCTGGATGGCGTCGGGATTGTCGAACTCGGGTTCACCCAGAACCTGGAGGGCGTTCTTTTCGACGGCCTGCTCATAGCTTTCGCGAATGAGCGTGCTGCGGACCTGGTCCTTAACATCGGCGGAGAACCGTTTCTCGATCAGCTTGGCCGGGGCATGACCGGGACGGAAGCCGGGGATGGCGGCCTGCTGGCGAATTTCCTTGTATTGTTCGGCGAGCTTGGTCGCGATGCGATCCTCGGGGATTTCGACGGTCACCTTTTTGGTGGCCGGGCCGGCGTCCTCGATCGTGACGTTGTAGGTAAACGTGTCCTGTTCCTCGACGGCGGTAGCCGTTTCGTTCTCAGCCATTGTCAGACCTCTGAATTTAGTCAATCAGTCAAGCCCGCGAGCCGGTTCTGCCCGGACCGCGAAAGTCCCGCATCGTACAAAAGAGTGCGTTGTTTGCAAATGTAGAGCAAACCTCATGCGGCGGTCAAATGAAGAAAATGGAGCCTTGCCGGATTCGGGCGCCCCGGCCGGGCGGGGCGATCGTCAATCGAAGGTGCGCGTATAGAGCAGGGCGTCCTGCTTTTTCAGGAGATCGGTCAATGTCGCGACATGATGGAACCCGCTGCCGGTCAAAAACGCCCGGCCGATGATCTGCGACTTCTGCTCGACGCAGATCCACATCCGTCGAAGGGGCTGCGTCCGCGCCGCGCCGAGCTTTCGACCCTGATCGAAGATCGCGTTCATCAACCGCCGACCATGTCCCACGCGCTGATGCGGGGGGAAGACGGTGAGGGTCAGGATTTGCACGATTCCGTCGTCGCCCGCGCTGTGCCACATCGCGCGGCCGATCGTTTCGTCGCCGTCCATGAGTCGAATCGTCTGCACGAACGGCGCGATGCCGGGCTTGCGGGGAAGCGGAGGATCGTAGGTGAGTTCCATGGGGGACGAAGATAGGGATGATGCGGAAAAACGCCAGCGCGGGACGAACCGTGTGGCTGCTGCCCGGCGTGGCGGTGGTACTGCCGGAGAAACGGGAAGGGCGGCTCCCGCGGGAGCCGCCCCTGCGTTGTCGAGCGGGCGCGTTACGCGAGCGTGCCCAGTTCCATTTCGTGCAGGCCTTTGCCGGCGGGGACCATGGGGTAGACGTGCTCGTTGGGTTCGACGTGGAAATCGACGACCACCGGGCCTTTGTGGGCGAGCATCTCCTTGACGGTCTTTTCGACGTCGCACTTGTGCTCGAAGCGGATGCCGCGCACGCCGAAGGCCTCGGCCATCTTGGCGAAGTGCGGATTCTTCATGGGACTCATCGAATAGCGGCGGTCGTAGAACAGGTCCTGCCACTGCTTGATCATTCCCTGGAAGTCGTTGTTCAAAATGACTGCTTTCACTGGAATGTCATACTCGGCGATGGTCGCCAGCTCGTAGCAGGTCATGAGGTAGGAGCCGTCGCCGTCGATGTCGATGACGGTCTTGCCGGGCGCGCCCAGCGCGGCGCCCATGGCCGCGGGGAGACCGAAGCCCATCGTGCCCAGTCCGCCCGAGGTGACGAACTGGCGCGGGTGGCGCCAGCGGTAAAACTGGGCGGCCCACATCTGGTGCTGCCCGACGCCGGTGGTGATGATCGCGTCGCTGTCGGTTTGCCGGTTGATCTCCTCGATGACGTACTGCGGCTTGGAATGCACGGAGTCGTCGAGGTACTTGAACGGGTAGCGCTGCTTCCATGCGTTGATCCGCGCGAACCACGCGCCGCGATCATGATGTTCGATGTGCGGCAGCATGAGTTCGAGGCTGGTCCTGGCGTCGCCGATCACGGGGCAATCGACATCCACCGTCTTGCTGATGCTCGAGGGGTCGATGTCGATG
>CAYUNS010000017.1:0-22668 GCA_964446155.1 uncultured Tepidisphaeraceae bacterium
CAAAGGTCGCCGAGGACCGCGATCGGATGATGCCATTGGCTCGCCGCCTCGCGGAAATCGCCGATCACGACGGATCCGGCGGAATGCCCCTGGCGGTGGGGGATGAATTGATCATCCAACGCCAACCGATCGTCGGACGCGACAACCGTGCCAGCAGCATCTATCCCAACTTCGTTGATGACGTCGAGGTCGGGCATCGCGTCCTCGTCGAGGACGGGCTGATCCGACTCGTGGTCTTCGACAAGAACGCCGATGAGATTCATTGCCGCTGCACCGCCGGAGGGGTGTTGAAAAGCGCCAAGGGAATCAATCTGCCCAATACGATCGTCAACGCCTCGTCCATCACCCCCAGGGACTGGGAGGCCGCGGACTGGGCGGTCGCCAACGACCTGGATTACCTGGCGCTATCGTTCGTCCGCAAAGCCGACGACATGAAGCTGCTTCGAGGCCATCTCACTTACAAAGCCAGCGACATCAGCCTCATCGCCAAGATCGAGAAGCCGGAGGCGATGAAGCAGATCGACGACATCATCGACGCCAGCGACGGGCTGATGATCGCCCGCGGCGATCTCGGCGTGGAGATGGATGTCGCCGAAGTCCCCATCATCCAGAAAGACCTCATTCGCCGCTGCCAGTACGCTGGAAAGCCAGTGATCGTGGCGACGCAAATGCTCCAGAGCATGGTCGAACACGCCTCCCCCACCCGCGCGGAAGTCAGTGATGTCGCCAATGCGATCTTCGACGGCACGGACGCGGTGATGCTCAGCGCCGAGACCTCGGTGGGAAAATTCCCCTCCATCGCGGTGCATACGATGGCCCACGTGGCGGAGGTGACGGAGAATTATCTCGTCAACGCGCCCGAGATGTTCGGCAGTTCCGCGCCCAAGATCGCGGAGGAATCCCCCTCGGCGGCGCTGGCGCGCGGGGCCTGGCGAATCGTGCAGGACATGAAGGTGAAACTCGTCGTCATCTACAGCCAGAACGGCATCACGGCCAGGGTGTTCTCAAAGCATCACTTCCCCGTGCCGATCATCGCCCTATCGAGCGATCAGCGCGTGCTGCGGCGCATGACGATGAATTACGGCGTCATCGGCCAGGAGATGGACCGCCCCGACAATTTCACGGACCTGTTCGAACTGGTGGATAAGCTGCTCCTGGCGAAAAAATTCGCGGAAGTGTCGGATCGCATCCTGCTCATCGCCGGCTGGTCCCCCGCCATGCCGCTGACAATGAACGGGATCATCGTGCATACCGTCGGTCAGAAATGGACACCGACCAGCCCCGGCGCCCAGGGCGTCCGCGCCGCGGCCGAGGCGCTGGAGAAGCAATGATCCACCCCGGACGATGGATCGTCGCGGGCGTGATGATCGGCGCGACCGGATGCGCCTCCCATCCATCGCCGCCGCGCCCCGATGCGGTTCTCACCACACAATCCGCACCGGGCGAGGATGGACTCGATCCCACCACGACCGAACCCTCCTACTGGCTCGACAAGCCCGGCATCGCCCAGGTGCGGTCGGGAAATTTTGAAGACCTCTGGCAAGCCAGCGAAAAGGCGGCCCGGCGATTCCTGTTCCAGATCGACCGAATCGATCCGCGCGGGGGGCTGATGACGACCGTTCCCCAGGTCTCACCACAGTTTTTCGAGGTCTGGCGCCCCGATGCGGGCGATCTGTACGGGGTTCTGCACAGTTCCCTCACCACGCTGCGCCGCACCGTTCATTTTCAATTCGAGCGGGAGGAGTCCGACCGCTTCAGCGTCACGCCGCGCGTTCTGATCGAGCGGCAGGTCACGATCGAACGGCAGGTGACCTCGCCGGTGCAGTACCGCCAGACCTTCACCGATGCCCCACCGCAAACGACGCGCGAGCGCGACCGCGGCCTGGAAATCCCCTCCAGTTACTGGTTGCCGATTGGACGGGACGAGGCTTTGGAAAAGCGCCTCGCCGCCGCGATCGAAGCCCGGCTGAGTCGCGAACTGAAATGAGCCTTGACATCCTCCGCGATCACACCCAGTATTCGCTCTTTGCAAAGGGAGCGACACCATGGCCAACTTCAGCGTGATTATTCTCACCGCCGCCCCCCCAGGGCAGGCCGCCGAGTCCGGAGGCGCATACGTCAAGATCGACGGACGCGAATCGCTGCTGCGATGCGTCGAATTGTTTCTTAATCGAGACAATATCCCGCAGATTCAGCTTTGTTTCATGCCCGAGGCGCTCGAAGAGGGAAAGCGAAAATACGGCGGGCATCTCAGCTTTTCCGGCGTGAAGGTCTTCAGCGCCGGACCGCGCTGGATGGATCAGATCGCGGCGGCGGGAGATCGCATCGACCCCAAGGCAACCCATGTCGTCGTCCACGACGCGGCCCGACCGGCGGTCTCGTATTCCGACATCGACGCCCTGCTCGATGCGGGGGAGAAAAATGTCGCGGCCACGCTGGTCGCGCCGATGCGAAATGCCCTCGTCGAACTCGACGAAGGCGGCCATCCCATGGCTTATCATCCCGCCGACCGCTTCATGCATGTCCTCACCCCTCAGGTCTACACGCGAGAGCGGTTCCTGAAGATGGCGGCCTCCAAAACCGAGGCGCACGCATCCGAAATCACGCTCGTGAAAGGCTCCCCGCTCAATCTGCGGATCTCCGGATCAGGCGATGCGTCACTGATGAAATCAATGATCGCCATGCTGCCCAAACCAAAGGTAAAACCGCCCTCCAGCCCGTTTGAAGAAGCGCAGTGGTGAAGATCCCGACTGCAATTTCAACGGCATGAATGCCCCGATCGAGCGGTGCGAACGCTCATGCCTCCATGCGGTCCCGCATCCGCTGCCGCGTCGCCCAGAGTCCGGCCGAGGGGGTGCTGATGAAGAAAACACGCTCCCCGTCGGGCATCGTGTTCCATCCTTCCTTCATCCGGTCGATCGGGTAGCGATCGAGCGTTTCACGCAGGTCCGCATATTGAAAGTGAACGCCCTCCACCTCCTCGCGCGAAAGCTTGCCCGGCGCGTAGCGGATGGTGAAGCGGCCTTCGGATGAGCCGTGCATCAGGTGCGCGGTCGCGTGCGCGAGATCCTGCATGTCCCGGTTCGCCTTATATTGCTCCAGGGCGCGCGGCGTGCCGCAGTAGCCGTATTTGCGGATCAGCGCATCGACATCCTTCTGCTCGCCGAACCGCTCGACGCCGGGGGCGATCACCAGCAGCTCGCCGCCGTCGGCGATCGCCATTCGCGTCCGGTAGACCGCCTTGTTGGCAACCCAGGTGGCGCGAAATTCGTCCGGCTGCATCACCGCGATCACCTTCGGTATCGGCTCATCGAACAGCGTGATGTTCTGCCGCCCGCTGAGACGCGCCGCCATCAGGTAGGTTTCAAGGTCGTCACCGATGAACACCCCGCTGTGAACCAGCCGATTCGCCGGATCGCGCTGCATGACGACCTGGAGATAGACATCGGGCAGCCGGCCGAGGTACTTCTCCTCCGCCCAGTTGAAGCAGGCGCGTACCGGGGTGATGAGATGCCCCAGGTTGTTCTCGATCCCGCATGTCGCGGCGGCGAGATGCGAGGCGCAGATCAGGTCCTTCCCACCCAGGCCGATGAAATAGTTCTTGTTGTGGTTCGCGAAACCGAGCACTTCATGCGGAACGATGTGACCGACGTTGACGATCAGATCCCACTTCTCCTCCATCAGCATCCTGTTGAGATCGAGGGGAAACGCCCAATCGACTTTCCCGCCGGTCTGTTCGCGCACCAGGCTCGCGGGAATTTCACCGATGCGCACGCAGCCGTTCCGCCAGTCGTGCGCGTGAATGCGGTCATTGGGAATCGACCCGAACATCCACTGGTTCTCGGCCGGCGTGTGCGGCACATGTTGCCCGAGCGTCGGGATGACATGCGTGTCGCACGTCTTCGGCAGCAGCTTGTAAAGCGTCTCGGTGATCCACCCCGCCCCGCTGTGCGCGCGGGTGAGATCGGGAGGCAGCAGCAGAACCCTGCGAAAATCGCACTTCAATCGGCCGCGAGCCTCGTCCAGCAGACGCTGACACATCTCCTCCACTTCGTGACGGGGAATCGAATCCGCTTCTCGATGAAACCAGGGCATGAAATATCCTCGAGGTAAGACCGGCCGGACAAACCCGGCATTCTACCCGCCACAACCGGCATGAAAAGCGCCTGTCGAGGATTGCCACGCCTTCCACCGACAGACCACCCACGCGCACTTTGAAAAAGCTGTTCAGCCATCCACTGACACCGGCCCAGCGCAGAATCCGGCACAGTACGGCGCGGAAACGGCCGCACCAGAAAACGCGGGAAAACCCCAAGGGACAAAAAATAACTGGTTTTTCAGGTGGTGCGAAAGAGTGCGAGTCTTTGCAAGGTGGGAAAGTGGGCGGTACAGGGCTCGAACCTGTGACCCCCAGCGTGTCATGCTGGTGCGCTAGCCAACTGCGCCAACCGCCCGAATGTCGCTACAACTTAGCCGACCGAGGCATTATAGTCCAGCGGCGCCGCGCGCCAAGAGGCGAGGAAACGCCGGCGAGCGCGGGCGGAACCCGAAAGGAAAACATCGCCATGTTCATCCATCAAGTTTACTTCTGGCTGAAGGCAGACACTTCCGACGCCGCGAAGCGGCAACTCGTGGATGACTGCCGGCGGCTTCTCAAGGAAATCCCGACGGTGCGGCAGCTCTGGGCCGGCAAGACGGCGATGACGCCACGCGACGTCGTCGACAACAGCTATGACGCCGCGCTGTGCGTCGTCCTCGACGACAGTGCGGGGCACGACGCCTACCAGGTGCATCCCAACCACCTCGAATTCATCTCCCGCAACAAGCCGAACTTTGATCGCATTCGCGTTTATGATTTTATTGAATGACCGGAACATGCCCCCCCGCTACTGTCCTGCCGCATGTAATATGAGCGGCCTGCCCGAAACCCGCGAATCTGTCTTGTTCCATGCGCGGATTCGCCCTTGAAAAAGGAAAAGTATATAATGCCGGGAAGTTCGCTCGACCGGCATCCATCCGTCTCACGTTGAGCGGCCGGCGATGTGCTGAATCATTCGCCGAAAAACCGTCTGCGAGTGCGAAGGTGATGAAAGGAGGTGCAGGGCATGCTCGTGCTCTTTGACAATCAAATAGTTACGGCATTTTCCTCGGCCCAATCAGCCGAGCGAAAGACCCCCCGACCACCCCATGCTCGCCAACGCCCCCATAACCCCCACCGCCCACGCCCTTTACAAGGCCGGCGGTTTTCCGCGCCCCCAAAGCGCGGCCCCATTGAAGCACCGCCGGCATCGACCGGGATGTGCCAAACAACCGTTTTCCGCGCCCCCAAAGCGCGGCCCCATTGAAGCAATCACATCAAGCTTTAGAACGTCATCCCAAAACGCGTTTTCCGCGCCCCCAAAGCGCGGCCCCATTGAAGCTGGAATCAATCTAGCGAAGAGAACTCGCCAGAGATTGTTTTCCGCGCCCCCAAAGCGCGGCCCCATTGAAGCTTCAGTGCGTCCGCCGTGTTTGACATGGTGACGAGGTTTTCCGCGCCCCCAAAGCGCGGCCCCATTGAAGCGCGGGCTTCGGACGCACCGACGACACGGCCTTCGCCGTCGTTTTCCGCGCCCCCAAAGCGCGGCCCCATTGAAGCAAGATTCCAGCCGCATAAGGGATAGGTGCGTCCGGGTTTTCCGCGCCCCCAAAGCGCGGCCCCATTGAAGCCAGGTGGCGTCGGTCCATTCAATGTTGCTGCTGCGTTTTCCGCGCCCCCAAAGCGCGGCCCCATTGAAGCCGCGAGCGGACCCTCCACTTGACGCAACTCCAGCTGTTTTCCGCGCCCCCAAAGCGCGGCCCCATTGAAGCACCATGGATCAGCACTCCGCCACGGCGGGCGTCGAGTTTTCCGCGCCCCCAAAGCGCGGCCCCATTGAAGCGACAATGTGAAACCGATTTCCGCCTTTATTCGCATGTTTTCCGCGCCCCCAAAGCGCGGCCCCATTGAAGCGTTCATGCGAGAACGTCGCTTTGCGCGGCCAGTGACGTTTTCCGCGCCCCCAAAGCGCGGCCCCATTGAAGCGTACACCTACGGCCTGGGGGCTGACGGGTCGCGAGGTTTTCCGCGCCCCCAAAGCGCGGCCCCATTGAAGCCGGCTTATCTCGATAGACCTGGAGCAGCGAGACGCCGTTTTCCGCGCCCCCAAAGCGCGGCCCCATTGAAGCCGGGGATGGGGGTTGTGGTGGTCATACGTTGCTCCGTTTTCCGCGCCCCCAAAGCGCGGCCCCATTGAAGCACGAAACAGAACGTCATGGATCTGATTCGGGCGGCGTTTTCCGCGCCCCCAAAGCGCGGCCCCATTGAAGCTTGCCATTGACTGCCGTCATCCTTACAGACTGTCCGTTTTCCGCGCCCCCAAAGCGCGGCCCCATTGAAGCGAGCGGGTTAAGAACGAAAAGCCTGTCAGCGCCCGGTTTTCCGCGCCCCCAAAGCGCGGCCCCATTGAAGCCATTTCCGACATACGCTTCATCCCAGCACCGATGTTTTCCGCGCCCCCAAAGCGCGGCCCCATTGAAGCAAGGTGAAGACGTTGGTGGAGATCCCCGCGAATGCTCGTTTTCCGCGCCCCCAAAGCGCGGCCCCATTGAAGCAAACGTGGTTCGACGGTATCTATTTTCGCAGCCGTGTTTTCCGCGCCCCCAAAGCGCGGCCCCATTGAAGCACGAGCGCCGCCGCAATCTTCGTCATGGACTCACTTGTTTTCCGCGCCCCCAAAGCGCGGCCCCATTGAAGCGTGGTATAAGCCCGCGCCAGCCGGTTAAGGCTGGCGCGGTTTTCCGCGCCCCCAAAGCGCGGCCCCATTGAAGCATGATGTTTGAGAGCCAGTGCGGGCGGTGCAGGCGTTTTCCGCGCCCCCAAAGCGCGGCCCCATTGAAGCACGGGGGACTTTGCCGCGTGGATGTCGCAGGACGACGTTTTCCGCGCCCCCAAAGCGCGGCCCCATTGAAGCCGAGTTCCAGACTCCCATCGTCACGGGCGACGTCGCGTTTTCCGCGCCCCCAAAGCGCGGCCCCATTGAAGCCCGGTTCAATCAAGGCGGGCGATTCAATCAAGGCGGGTTTTCCGCGCCCCCAAAGCGCGGCCCCATTGAAGCGGAATCATTACGGTGAATATCGCCACTCGGCTTGTGTTTTCCGCGCCCCCAAAGCGCGGCCCCATTGAAGCGCCTGGCCGGGAAGGGGCTTGGCGAATCCGACGCGTTTTCCGCGCCCCCAAAGCGCGGCCCCATTGAAGCAATCTCCTGGGCGGATATCCCGGTCAGCCTTCCGTCGTTTTCCGCGCCCCCAAAGCGCGGCCCCATTGAAGCATACGCCTCGTCAAGACTGGTGAGTGGATTCCTGGTTTTCCGCGCCCCCAAAGCGCGGCCCCATTGAAGCGGATTGCGTCGTGCGAGCTGCCCGCGCAGCCCAGTTTTCCGCGCCCCCAAAGCGCGGCCCCATTGAAGCCTGATTTCGACCCGTTCGCCGGGTCTGGAAAGTGGGTTTTCCGCGCCCCCAAAGCGCGGCCCCATTGAAGCGTGAGGGCGACGAGGTCACGGTTCGATATTGGGCGTTTTCCGCGCCCCCAAAGCGCGGCCCCATTGAAGCATCACCATACATGACATCATACGTCGGCACGGAAACGTGGTTTTCCGCGCCCCCAAAGCGCGGCCCCATTGAAGCCTCTGAGGCTGGATGTATCCCTCACCAAAGCCATCGTTTTCCGCGCCCCCAAAGCGCGGCCCCATTGAAGCTTTTTCGCGTCTTTGGGAGCCTCTTCTGCAGACATGTTTTCCGCGCCCCCAAAGCGCGGCCCCATTGAAGCGTTGCAACTTCGCCTGACGCCTTTTCAGGTAGTCCCGTTTTCCGCGCCCCCAAAGCGCGGCCCCATTGAAGCTGGTAGATCGATCTTCGCCATCGTCGTCACCTCGTTGTTTTCCGCGCCCCCAAAGCGCGGCCCCATTGAAGCGGGGGTCTGGCTGGCGTATGAGATTGGGCAATTGTCGTTTTCCGCGCCCCCAAAGCGCGGCCCCATTGAAGCAGGCGATTAAGCAAATTGAGGACGCCTGCAAGCGGTTTTCCGCGCCCCCAAAGCGCGGCCCCATTGAAGCTACTCCGAGGGGCGTCGAATCCCCTACACCAACGCGTTTTCCGCGCCCCCAAAGCGCGGCCCCATTGAAGCTACTCCGAGGGGCGTAGAATCCCCTACAGCAACGCGTTTTCCGCGCCCCCAAAGCGCGGCCCCATTGAAGCCCGTCCCGCCGATGGAGGCGGATCGGAGCTGGTGTGTTTTCCGCGCCCCCAAAGCGCGGCCCCATTGAAGCTTCACCCACCTGGGTGAAGATCACTTCAAGCACATGGTTTTCCGCGCCCCCAAAGCGCGGCCCCATTGAAGCAATGTCGCCGACCTCGGACTTGCCACGGCGAACGCTGTTTTCCGCGCCCCCAAAGCGCGGCCCCATTGAAGCTTGCTCGACGAATACTTCCTCATCCGGGTCTGCGAAGTTTTCCGCGCCCCCAAAGCGCGGCCCCATTGAAGCTTCTGTATTTTGCCATTCCATCAGTCCTCACTTCGTTTTCCGCGCCCCCAAAGCGCGGCCCCATTGAAGCCAGTCCCAGATAATCCCGGATCATCCCTGCAAATCGTTTTCCGCGCCCCCAAAGCGCGGCCCCATTGAAGCGAGAAGCGTATGGAGGCCACCCGTGAGCGTGTGGAGTTTTCCGCGCCCCCAAAGCGCGGCCCCATTGAAGCAAGGCGGTGTTGTACGGCGTCGGCGGCATCGGCAAGGTTTTCCGCGCCCCCAAAGCGCGGCCCCATTGAAGCGGTTCGTGGACAAGTCGCGGCTCCCGTTCCTCTTTGGTTTTCCGCGCCCCCAAAGCGCGGCCCCATTGAAGCTTTGAGCGCATCGCGGATGTCCTTCAAATATTGAGGTTTTCCGCGCCCCCAAAGCGCGGCCCCATTGAAGCAGAAAACTCAAGCAGGCATGACGAGACCGGCGCGGTTTTCCGCGCCCCCAAAGCGCGGCCCCATTGAAGCTCCCGTTCGGGAACGACTTCTTCCACATCAACAACGCGTTTTCCGCGCCCCCAAAGCGCGGCCCCATTGAAGCATGTCGTCACGTTCGGAAAGGGACGCCTCCGCCGTTTTCCGCGCCCCCAAAGCGCGGCCCCATTGAAGCCGCCGACGCGCCGCCAGCTTCACCACCTCACGCCCGTTTTCCGCGCCCCCAAAGCGCGGCCCCATTGAAGCGTATCCCTCGACTCCGCACCCCTCGCCCCGTCGTGCGCGTTTTCCGCGCCCCCAAAGCGCGGCCCCATTGAAGCCGCCCTTAAGCGTCCGCGTGCGGGTTTGTCCGCTGGTTTTCCGCGCCCCCAAAGCGCGGCCCCATTGAAGCAACGTCGTCCGTGATTGCCTTGACGGGTTCGGAGGTCGTTTTCCGCGCCCCCAAAGCGCGGCCCCATTGAAGCGAACCGCCCGCCTTGATTGAATCGCCCGCCTCGATGTTTTCCGCGCCCCCAAAGCGCGGCCCCATTGAAGCTGGTACGGAATACGGCGTGGGGATTGGCGATGAATGTTTTCCGCGCCCCCAAAGCGCGGCCCCATTGAAGCATTGTCGGATTGCCGACATCCACCTTGTAGCATGTCGTTTTCCGCGCCCCCAAAGCGCGGCCCCATTGAAGCAATTTCGGACATCGTTTTCTGTCCCGTTGAAAACACGTTTTCCGCGCCCCCAAAGCGCGGCCCCATTGAAGCACGCGACCGCCGCCGCGCCCGTAGCTGTTGTCCAGTTTTCCGCGCCCCCAAAGCGCGGCCCCATTGAAGCGCGCACTCCCTGGAGCAGCACCGTCGATGATTCGACGTTTTCCGCGCCCCCAAAGCGCGGCCCCATTGAAGTTTCGCGCTGACTGACCTGATTCTCGTTTGCCTCGCGTTTTCCGCGCCCCCAAAGCGCGGCCCCATTGAAGTCGCATCGTGTCGATCTTGCGGATGACGTGCTGCTGTTTTCCGCGCCCCCAAAGCGCGGCCCCATTGAAGTCTTGAAGCATCTTCCGAAGGATTCCCCTTAGCAGGTTTTCCGCGCCCCCAAAGCGCGGCCCCATTGAAGTAAGTTCAGCCGGTTCAGTGCATCCGGCACACCGGAGGTTTTCCGCGCCCCCAAAGCGCGGCCCCATTGAAGCGCGATTGAACCGCCATTTGTCGATGCCAATCACCCGTTTTCCGCGCCCCCAAAGCGCGGCCCCATTGAAGCCGCTTGGCGGTGCGCACATGCTTGACGACCGTTGCTGTTTTCCGCGCCCCCAAAGCGCGGCCCCATTGAAGCTTTGGGCATGCCCATATCTCGCGGAAGGTGTCAGCGTTTTCCGCGCCCCCAAAGCGCGGCCCCATTGAAGCTGGAACGCGGCGGACGAGTTGTTGGGCACGCAGCGAGTTTTCCGCGCCCCCAAAGCGCGGCCCCATTGAAGCGGAGCTTGGGAGGGAGGGCATGTACGAGTACGACCGTTTTCCGCGCCCCCAAAGCGCGGCCCCATTGAAGCATGTCTTGCTCCTGCATGGGGCGGGGTTAGTCCGCCGTTTTCCGCGCCCCCAAAGCGCGGCCCCATTGAAGCTTTTCGCGCCCGGCGCAGGGCCGAGCGCAATGTCTTGTTTTCCGCGCCCCCAAAGCGCGGCCCCATTGAAGCTGTGGGATCAGAACAAGATCATGGTGAACACGAGAGTTTTCCGCGCCCCCAAAGCGCGGCCCCATTGAAGCGCGGGCGGGAAGATCAGTCAGCGGCCGCCTCGACGTTTTCCGCGCCCCCAAAGCGCGGCCCCATTGAAGCCAAGGTGGATATGCCGATGGGGGAGGGACTGAAGGGTTTTCCGCGCCCCCAAAGCGCGGCCCCATTGAAGCAGCGCGCTCCGTCTCATGCCCGGCTGCGGTCAAGGCGTTTTCCGCGCCCCCAAAGCGCGGCCCCATTGAAGCTCCGTCCGCTCAAGGTGCATCTTTCGGATGCGGACGTTTTCCGCGCCCCCAAAGCGCGGCCCCATTGAAGCCCGTTGGATCTCGCCATTACATTCCCGCTCTGCCCAGTTTTCCGCGCCCCCAAAGCGCGGCCCCATTGAAGCGATGCGCCACCGCTTGGCGCGGCGATCGGCCTCCGTTTTCCGCGCCCCCAAAGCGCGGCCCCATTGAAGCCTCTGAGCCTGTAAACTCAAGTGCATGACCAGGGGTTTTCCGCGCCCCCAAAGCGCGGCCCCATTGAAGCGCGGCCCTGCTGGAAAGCCGGAAGGATGCGATGGCGTTTTCCGCGCCCCCAAAGCGCGGCCCCATTGAAGCATCCCGCGCCCGGGCGCGACTCCGGGCGGTACGCTGGTTTTCCGCGCCCCCAAAGCGCGGCCCCATTGAAGCCAGAGGATCGACCCGCTGGGCCTGAACGACCAGGGTTTTCCGCGCCCCCAAAGCGCGGCCCCATTGAAGCACTGCGGCCTGGCCAGCCCAATCGGCCCAACCAGCGAGTTTTCCGCGCCCCCAAAGCGCGGCCCCATTGAAGCACGGTTAATAGTGAGGTAGAGGGACGAGACGGGCGGTTTTCCGCGCCCCCAAAGCGCGGCCCCATTGAAGCGTAAGCGAGGTGGACAAACTCGCCGTCGTGATCGACGTTTTCCGCGCCCCCAAAGCGCGGCCCCATTGAAGCCCGCGATATCCCAGAACAGACGAGACCTCGGGCGTGTTTTCCGCGCCCCCAAAGCGCGGCCCCATTGAAGCGCGTGGTTGGTGGTAAAGACGATTGCTGTATTCGCGTTTTCCGCGCCCCCAAAGCGCGGCCCCATTGAAGCTGTGGCAGAACAATCTCTCCCTCTCGGCCATCGTCGCGTTTTCCGCGCCCCCAAAGCGCGGCCCCATTGAAGCGCCGTCTGCCGCTCAATGGCGCCGATCTCCGTATCGTTTTCCGCGCCCCCAAAGCGCGGCCCCATTGAAGCCAATTCATCCCCGTCGCGGTCCAATTCCCACGGCGTTTTCCGCGCCCCCAAAGCGCGGCCCCATTGAAGCGCGAGGACTATATCAGGACATGCCATGACCAATCTTGTTTTCCGCGCCCCCAAAGCGCGGCCCCATTGAAGCGAGTTCCGGCTGCATCAATTCAAGGCTCTGGTGTCCGGTTTTCCGCGCCCCCAAAGCGCGGCCCCATTGAAGCTGCGTTCAACGTAGATCGCGAACACGCGCCCGCGCCGTTTTCCGCGCCCCCAAAGCGCGGCCCCATTGAAGCCTGAAATTAATAAAAGTGTTGGAATGCCGCCGCCTCGTTTTCCGCGCCCCCAAAGCGCGGCCCCATTGAAGCATTGCGGTGACTGCTTGGAAGTCATGCGCGGGATGTTTTCCGCGCCCCCAAAGCGCGGCCCCATTGAAGCGATAGTGCGGCGGTCAGCGGCAGTTCGCGGGTCAGCGTTTTCCGCGCCCCCAAAGCGCGGCCCCATTGAAGCTTCGACGGCCAGAGCAAACATCTTCATATTCAGCGTTTTCCGCGCCCCCAAAGCGCGGCCCCATTGAAGCAGCAAACCCCGAACCAACAGATTTCGTAGCCATGGTTTTCCGCGCCCCCAAAGCGCGGCCCCATTGAAGCGCGGCCCGCGAGCGAGGCTGGGAACCGCGATCCTACGTTTTCCGCGCCCCCAAAGCGCGGCCCCATTGAAGCTTTCGTTCTTCTTCTTCCCTGGCGATGATTTGAGCGTTTTCCGCGCCCCCAAAGCGCGGCCCCATTGAAGCGCGCATTAATGGTGAGCAAGAGGATTGGGTTCGCATCGTTTTCCGCGCCCCCAAAGCGCGGCCCCATTGAAGCCCGTCCCCGAAGGTCAGTCGGTCTCTCTCGGGCGACGTTTTCCGCGCCCCCAAAGCGCGGCCCCATTGAAGCGCCTCGGCCTTGGGCAGGGCCGCGAGCGTGTCGGCGTTTTCCGCGCCCCCAAAGCGCGGCCCCATTGAAGCAGTGAATGCCGGCTGCCCTGGATGTACAGGGGAGTTGTTTTCCGCGCCCCCAAAGCGCGGCCCCATTGAAGCTCGCGATTCGATCGTGAATCCACTCCCGAACCCGATCGTTTTCCGCGCCCCCAAAGCGCGGCCCCATTGAAGCACGTTATCCACGCCAACCCCCTCGCGGGTCACTGCCGTTTTCCGCGCCCCCAAAGCGCGGCCCCATTGAAGCGATGCGTCCTGCGCAGCCGTCCTTCACGACGATAGTTTTCCGCGCCCCCAAAGCGCGGCCCCATTGAAGCTGGTTTCGCCGTCGGCTTCATATCGCCCCTTTGTTCGTTTTCCGCGCCCCCAAAGCGCGGCCCCATTGAAGCTGGATGACGCGATCGAGGCGGGGCGCGAGCAGATCGTTTTCCGCGCCCCCAAAGCGCGGCCCCATTGAAGCCCGGCGGTGAACCGGTCGAGCGTCGAGGCGTCAAGCGTTTTCCGCGCCCCCAAAGCGCGGCCCCATTGAAGCATTGGCGAGTGCTTCCAGTGCGTCGATGCTGATGGTGTTTTCCGCGCCCCCAAAGCGCGGCCCCATTGAAACCCTTCACCGGCGCCCTGGTCTGGGGGAGTACAGGACGACGCGTTTTCCTCGCTCCCAGAGCAAGGGAAACCCCTCCGCCCCCGCCGGCGCCGGCGCACCCCCGACGCAGCCGAACCCCCATTCCTCCCAACAACTCCGCTCGCCAACTCCCCACCGGCCAAGGTTCCCCAAGCGTGCCGAACGGGATTGACGCCGTCCTCGTTTCATGCCCTAAGTAAATGCAATATCGGGTGTCGGGCGACACAGGCGCAAGCGGTATAAAATACCCGCGCCACCGTGATCCTTTCATCCGGGAATCATCAACCCCTGACACGATGCTGCCGCCGAAATGCTCCGGGTGACAAACCATTGGCCCGGTGGAACAGCGTGCTGAAATTGGACAACGTCCCGAAGCCGCTCTGCGATGCGACCTGGTACAGGAACAGGTCGGTGTTGATGAGCAAATGCTTTGCCAACTGAAGATGAGCGCGCCAGATTTCCTCGTGAATCGTTCGGTTGAGGGATTTCACAAACTTTTGTTCCAGTCCCCTGCGGCTGATGTTGACGAACTCGACGACTTCGTCAACGCGAATGGTCCGGTCGGCGTGGTCGTGAATATATCGCAGCGCCGCACGCACTTCCGGGTTGCGCACCGCGGTCAGGTCACTGGAATGCCGGACGATCACGCCACGCGGTGGGATGAGAATCGGTTCGCTTAACGGCGGTTTCCCGTTGATCTGGGCCACCAGTTCTTCCATCGCCCGATATCCGCGCAGGTCGATTCCCGTATCCACCGCCGATAAAGGCGGTATGGAAAACTCGCAGAAGTTGGTCTCGTTCCCGATCCCGACAACCGCAGCTTCCTCCGGCACGTTGACGCCGGCGTCGGTCAGCTCCTGGCAGAGACGCATGCCCAGGTGGTTGTCAGTGGCGAAGACGCCCACTGATCCCCCGCGAGTACGAATGTCATCGACGACGCGCCGCCAACCTTCTTTTTCATCGCGGCCGGGCAGAACCATCGCGATCGGCGAGAGCCGTGATTGGCGCGCGACGTGTTCAAATGCCTGAAGCCGGATCTGGTTGAACGGCGACCCCGCGACCGTGAGTACGGCCAAGTCGCTTCGACCGTGTTCAAGCATGTGTTCCATCGCCAGCCGCGCCGAGGCGATTTCATCGCCCAGGATGCTGTTGGGCGGGATGCTGATCCAGTTGCCACTGGTATTGATCGCCGGCTTGCCGTAGTGACACAACCGCTTTTCAAACGCCGACACTTCACCATAATAAAGCAGGCCATCATAAGGGGATAAATCAAATGCCAGGTTGTTGATGGAACCTTTGGCCATCCATACGCCCGACCGCGGAAATGTGCTCAGCCATCGCGCGGGAAGTGCATTACCCGTCCACGGTCGGCGGGAAGTTGTCGCATCGCCAGCGGCGCGATCTGGTGCTGACACCATTCGGCCGGTCTCTGCGGCTGGACACCGCGCCCCTTTGGGGGCTAGCATTTACTCATGAACAAAAAACCTTTTGGACGGACTGGGTTCGACGTTTCCCTGCTCGGTTTCGGTGGAGCGCCCGTGGGGCTGCTCGAGGTCGAGTTCCCGAAAATCGATCGCATTCTCAACACCCTGCTCGATCACGGCGTCAATCTCATTGACACCGCCTCCTCCTACGCCGGGTCGGAGGAGGCGATCGGCAAGGCGATCGGCCATCGCCGGGGGGAATATGTCCTCGTGAGCAAATGCGGCAGCGGCAAAAAGGAGTTCACCGCGCCCCAGTGGTCCGAGGAGCATCTCACACAGTCGATCGACCGCTCACTGCTGCGTCTGAAGACCGATTGCATCGATGTCATGCTGCTGCACTCATGCGATCTCGACCTGCTGCGGAAAGGCGATGTGATCGCCACGCTGAACAAGGCGCGGGATGCGGGCAAGATCCGCTTCGGGGGCTACTCCGGCGACAACGACGCGGCCGTCTACGCGGCCGGGCTGCCGGATATTGCGGTCCTCGAGACCTCGATCAGCCTTGCCGACCAGATGAACATCGACGCCGTGCTGCCGGTAACGCGAAAGAACGATGTCGGCGTCCTCGCCAAGCGACCCCTCGCCAACGCCGCCTGGAAGCAGCGCGACCAGCAACCCGGCTTTTACAAGGACTACGCAGCGCCGTATTATGAGCGAATGGAGAAGATGCAACTAAAGCCGTCACAACTCGGATTCCCTGACGATGGCAACGATGCGTGGCTGGAGATGGCGCTTCGATTCACACTCAGCCAGGAAGGGCTGCACACCGCGATCATCGGCACGACCAGCATCGATCACGTCACGACCAACATCGCCGCCGCGAACAAAGGCCCCCTGCCGCCGGAGATGGTCCGTCAAATTCGGGAAACGTTCCGCAACGCCGACCCCGACGGAACGTGGACGGCCCAGAACTGACGTCCGCCCGATCCCCCTGGATGTCGGCAGGTCACACCGCAATGGGCCCGCTCGGATTCGAACCGAGAACCAAGGGATTATGAGTCCCCTGCTCTAACCGTTGAGCTACAGGCCCGTTGAATGACCGATCGATCGGTGCGGCGGCACGGCCTTCAGATAATGGCAGATTTCAGGAGCGAATCAAGACGGCAAGGCCCGGCCGTTCCCATCTTGCGGCCTTTGCCTTCCGATCTTCGCAAGGGCCTGAGGAAAACGGGCTTCCCCCCGCCTCGTCGATCGCCCCTCGAGGGGCTATCATCCCTGATCCATGAACAGTGTCGTGTCACTCATCCTGGTGTTGTCGGCGATCGGCGTGATGTTGTGCATCGTCACGGTGATCGTCCTGGCGCGGGCGCTGCTGCGCCCGCCGCGGATGACGGACGGCAAGGCGATGTATCTGCTGCGACGCCTTTCCCCCGGAGACCTGGGGATGCGGTTTGAGGAAACCGCGTTCGAGGTCGAAGACCGCGCGGAAGGCGGACGTATCCGGCTGGCGGGGTGGTGGATTCCTCATCCCGCATCGTCGCAAAAGACGGTGGTGCTGATTCACGGCTATTCCGACGCCAAGGTCGGCGCGATCGCGTGGGCGCCGATGTTTCAATCATTGGGATATCATCTGCTCGCGATCGATCTTCGCGCGCATGGCGAGAGCGGCGGGGCTTACTCGACTGGGGGATATTTTGAGCGTTACGACCTGGACCAGGTGATCGGGCGAATCCGCGCGGACAGGCCGCGAGAGACGGAGGCGCTGGCGCTGTTCGGCGTCAGCCTCGGCGGGGTCGTGGCCGCCGCGACGAGCGGGCTGCGCGGGGACATTGACGCGATCATCATGGAATCGCCCTACGCCGATTTCCGCCATGCCATCGCCGCGCGCGGGCGAAGCATGGGCGTTGCGACGAGCCTGACAAAGCTGGCGATCCGCCTGGCCGAACGCCTCAGCGGCGCGGACTTCGATGCCGTGAAGCCGACGGATCTCATCCGGAACGTTCCCTGTCCGCTCATGATCCTGCACAGCGGCGACGACCTGTTCGTGGACGAATCGGACATCCGGACGATCGAAGCGGCCGCGGGAAAGCGAGCCGCCCTGACGGAAAGGCACGTCATTCCCGACGTGATTCACGTCATGGGTCTCGCCGCCGAACCGCGCGAATACGCCAACCGCATCCGGATGTTTCTGGATCGGGCCTGCGGAATCAGCGCAACGACCACTTTAATCCCATCGAATGCAATGGAGCGAACATGAGTCTGGAGCATCCCGTCATCGCCGTCATCGGCGCGGGCGCGATCGGAGCCTATTACGGGGGACGGCTGGCGGAGCATGGGCACGAGGTGCATTTCCTGCTGCGCGGCGACTATGACGCGGTGAAGGCGCGCGGATGGACCATTCGCAGTTGCGACGGGGATTTCACCCTCCCGCCGCAGCGCATCCACGTTTATCGTGAGGCAAGGGAAATGCCCAGGGCGGACCTGGTGGTCGTCACGCTCAAGAGCACGGCGAACGATCAGTTCGAGAAGCTGGTCGGGCCGGTGATGAAGGAGCGGACGACGATCCTCACGCTGCAAAACGGGCTGGGGAATGAGGAGGAATTGGCGCGGCTGTTCGGCATCGAACGGGTGCTGGGCGGCATGGCGTTTGTCTGCATCAACCGGCTCGCGCCCGGCGAGGTGCATCATTCGGACCACGGGCTGATCCGGATCGGTTCGCCGCGGCGAGGCCCGGATGCGCGGCTGGACCGGATCAGCGCGATGTTCAACGCGAGCGGGGTGAAGTGCGAGGTGACGGAGGACCTGGCGCTGGGGCGGTGGACGAAGCTGGTATGGAACATCCCGTTCAACGGGTTGTCGGCGATTCTGGATCGCACGACGGACGAGTTGCTGGCCGACGCGGAGAGCGAGCGACTGGTGCGCGAGATCATGCGCGAGGTGGTGATCGCCGCTCGCGGGAGCGGAGTGGAGTTGCCCAGCGAGCTGATCGAGAAAAATATCATCCATACGCGATCGATGAACCGATATCGGACCAGTACTCAGGTGGATCGACAGATGGGCCGGCCTTTCGAGGTGGAGGCCATTTTTGGTCGCCCGTTGCGGGTGGCCCGCCAGGCCGGCATCGAGACGCCCCGGCTGGAAATGCTGTACCAGATGATACGACTGATCGATCCCGGCCGGCCATAAGCCCAGCAACCACAGAAAGTAACCGCCAAATTATCCTCCCTTTTTTGCAGGATGGTTTTTTGGGGGTATATTCTGAGTGAGTTATCCGTCATCGCTTGTCTCGAGGAAATGCAATCAAGGGGCGGAGGGAAACCATGTTGTCACCCCGTCGATCCGCTCAACTTGGGCTGTTTTGCAGTTGTCTCGTCCTCATTTGCAGCCTCACCGTCCTCGTGGCCAAAGCAAAAGACGCCTATTCCAGCGCTACCGGTCAACCCGGACAACTGGCCGCCGACTTCACCCTGATCAGCGCCGAGGGCAATGCCGTCTCCCTCAGCTCGCTCCGCGGCAAAACCGTCGTCCTCTATTTTTCCTCGGCGCGCTGCCCAACCAACAACGACTACACCGATCGCCTCGCGGCGTTCAGCCGAACGTATGCGAACCGATCCGATGTGGAGATCCTCGCCATCAACAGCGTCATCGCAGCGAACGAGCAGACCGACCCTTCCGAAATCCGTGTGCAGAGCAAGGTTTGCGGATTGGAATTCCCCACCCTGCTCGATGAGCGGTCGCGTGTCGCCCGGCTTTTCTCGGCCGACATGACGCCGACCTTCTTCGTGATCGACAATCTCGGCGTGATCCGATATCGCGGAGCTTTCGATGACAATCACGACGCATCGCTCGTGAATTCATCTTACTGTGAAGACGCCCTCGAGGCGGTCCTGAATGGCGAACCGGTGGATCGCCCCCTCACGCCGGTCTTCGGCTGCGCCATCCAATAGCCCCGGCATGAGCCCGCCCCCTCAATTTTCACTTTGCCCAATTTCCTTATTCCCTTTCCTGCGGTCTCATCGGGTATGATGAGACGATGCATGTCCTGATTTTTGAAGGCTCTCACTGGAACACGTTCGCCCCGCTGTCGCTGAGCCGGCCGGTCTTTGCCCTGATGTCGGGTATGAGCACGTTGCTGGAAAAACAGCTCCGCGCGCTCGAACCGACCCGCCTGACCCTGTGGGTTCGTCCAGGACTGGTCGAATACACGCGAACGCGGATCGTTCCGTATCTGAAAGTGCCCACGCAGGTGAATGTGCCCCTGGACGACGAACCGGCGCTTCTCATGAGCGGGCGGACGTTGCACTTCGCGAAATACGAACGGCCGCACGAATCGTCCGTCATCATTGACGAGGGAAACATCGTTCGATCGGCATACGCGAAATCGCCCGGGCTGGCGCCCGCCGATGTGCAGAACCGCACCTCGCGCTGGATGGAGTTGCTCGAGCTTCCGCAAACCATGTCGCAAAGCCGCATGGTTCATCATGTGTGGGACCTGATCAACTGGAACGAGGAATCGCTGGTGCAGGATTTCATCCACACCCGGACCTGCCTCCGCCCGCCGAAGGAAGGCCCCTATCATCTCATCGACGCGGACGACATCTGCCTCGGCGATCAGGCGAGCATTGGTCCGGGAGCGGTGCTGGACGCATCCAGGGGACCGATCTGCATCGCCGCGGGCGCGTCGATCGGCGCCAACAGCGTCGTGCAGGGACCCTGCTACATCGGGGAGTATGCGACGATCGCGCCGCTGTCCTACATCCGTGCCGGAACGAGCATCGGACCGATGTGCCGGGTCGGGGGAGAGATTTCCAACAGTATCCTCCAAGGCCACAGCAACAAGGCGCACGAGGGATATCTCGGCAACAGTTATCTCGGTGAATGGGTGAACTTCGGGGCGGGAACGACGACGAGCAACGTCAAGACCACCTATGGCGAGATCTCGATGCGGATCGGCGACAAGGAATTCAAGACCGGGCGGAGATCGCTGGGTTCGATTGTCGGCGATCACACCAAGACCGCGATCGGCACTCGCCTGACGACGGGAACCTACATCGGCTATTGCAGCATGCTCGCCGGCTCGACCAGCTCTCCGAAATTCGTTCCAAGCTTCACGTTCTGGACGGACAAGGGAACGGAGCAATATCGCCTCGACAAGGCCAGGGAGGTGATGGCCGGTCTCTTCTCGCGCGGCAACCGCCCATGGACCGACACCGACCAGCAGCAACTCAACTACGTCGCGGAAACCGCGCCCGGCGTGGAATCCTGACCGGCCGCTACGCTCGCGTTTCTTCGCTGTGCGGCGGCGCGGCGAAACCCGACGGCGGCCGCTCACTCGACCGTCACGCTCTTGGCGCGGTTTCTCGGCTTGTCCACGTTGCAGCCGCGAAGGACGGCGGCGTGGTAGGCGATGAGTTGCAGGGGAACCACGCTCAGCAGCGGCTGAAGCGGCTCGGGCGCATCGGGGATGAAGATGACATGATCGGAATAACGGTGGATGTTTTCATCCCCCTCCGTCGCCACCGCGATCACATGCCCGCCCCGGGCGCGAACCTCCTCGATGTTGCTGATGACCTTGTCATACTGCACGCCTCGCGTCGCGAGGAAAACAACCGGCATGCCTTCGCTGATTAAGGCGATCGGGCCGTGCTTCATTTCCGCCGCGGGCATGCCTTCGGCGTGGATGTAGCTGATTTCCTTCAGTTTCAGCGCCCCTTCCAGGGCAACCGGATAATGATATCCCCGACCAAGGAACAGCCAGTTCTCACGGTTGCAGAACCTCGCGGTGATGTCGCGGATTTGATCGCATTGCTCCAGCACGCGCTCCATCTGATCGGGAATGGCGCACAACCCGTCGATCATCTCCTGGCAATAGGTCTGGCTCATGAACCGGCGCCGACCGATGAACAGGGAAAGAAGCGTGAGGACCGCGACCTGGCAGGTGAACGCCTTGGTGCTGGCCACGCCGATCTCCGGGCCGGCGTGGAGATAAATCCCCGCGTCGGTTTCCCTCGCGATCGTGCTGCCGACGACGTTGACCACGCCCAGCGCCATCGCGCCTTTCTCCCTGGCCTCGCGCAACGCCGCGAGGGTGTCGGCGGTTTCACCGGACTGGCTGATCGCGACGACGACGGTCCCCTCCTCCACCAGCGGATTGCGATAGCGGAACTCGGAGGCGTAGGTGCATTCGGTGACCACCTTCGCAAGGTCCTCCATCAGGTAATCGCCGACGAGTCCCGCGTGCCATGCGGTCCCCTGCCCGGTGAGGATGATCCGCCGGGCCTTGACCAGCTCGCGGGTGAGGTTGCTCAATCCGCCCAGGACGATCCGGCCTTCGCGCTGCTCGGCCCGGCCGCGCAGACAGTTCTTGATGGCGTTCGGCTGCTCGAAGATTTCCTTGAGCATGTAATGCTCGTACTTGCCAAGCTCATACTCTTCGATCTTATTTTCAAGCTGCGAGAAGACGGGACTGATCTCGATGTCCTCAACGGTCATCGTGCGAAACCCGCCGGGCTTGAGCACGGCCATCTCGTTGTCGTTGAGATAGATGACCTGGGTGGTGTGCTCAACGATGGCGCTGGCGTCGGAGGCGACGACATATTCATCCGGGCCGACGCCGATGATGAGCGGGCTGCCCTTGCGGGCGACGACGAGGGTATCCGGCTCGTCACGACAGATCGCGGCAATGCCGTAAGTGCCCTCGACCTGGTGCAGCGCGGCCTGGACCGCGCGCTGCAGAACGGAGACGCCCTCCGGGGTGTGGTTCTTCCGCTTCAGTTCCTCGTAAAGATCACCGATCAGCATCGCCAGCACTTCGGTGTCCGTCTGGCTGACAAAGGTGTGCCCCTTGTCGGCGAGAAACTCCTTGAGCGCCGCGTAGTTTTCGATGATGCCGTTGTGGACCAGCGCGATCCGTCCGGTGTCGTCGGTGTGGGGATGGGCATTGGCCTCGTTGGGCGCGCCATGCGTCGCCCAGCGGGTGTGCGCCATGCCCAGGTGCGCTTCGGGGAGCCTGTTGTCGTCGGCCTGTATTGCGTTTTCGAGGACGCTGATCCGCCCCACCGATCGCCGAATGTGCAATTGTCCCGAGCCGTCCACCACCGCCACACCGGCGGAGTCGTATCCGCGGTACTCGAGGCGCTTCAATCCCTCGATCAACACCGGCTGGGCGATCTTCCGTCCGATATACGCGACAATTCCACACATGAGCGATTTCCCTTCCGTTAACGGGTTTCCTTCATCATATCGTCTGTTGAGACGCGGAGGATTGTGCCGTGATTCGATTTCCCTCCCCGAAACACAATTTACACCGTGTTTCAGGGAGGAGGCAAGACAATTGACGGAATCGGCCGTCCGATAGCCGCCTTCATCTCCGGGCTGAACCGATTTTGTGGATTAAGGCAACCCGTTTTCCCTTCCATATACGGCGTCGCACTTTTGTTCCCGCAGGATCGAGAGGGATGTATGCAAGGATGCCGATGAGGCGGATGCGTCATCCGATCGGTTCGAGCTTCATGTCAAACGCTTCGGCCACCGGCGCGTAGGTCACGCGGCCGTCGGTCATATTGATGCCTTCGGCGAAACCCGCATCTTTGACCGCCATCGCGCGGAAACCCTCGGTGGCGATTTTCATCGCGCTGTGCAACGCGACGTTGCCCTACGCGATGAAAAT
>CAYUNS010000017.1:22678-35127 GCA_964446155.1 uncultured Tepidisphaeraceae bacterium
CATCGCGTAGGGCAACGTCGCGTTGCACAGCGCGATCGTGCTGGTCCGTCCCACCGCGCCGGGCATGTTGGTCACGCAGTAATGCACGACACCGTCAACGATGTAGGTCGGCTCCCTGTGCGTCGTCGGCCGGCTCGTTTCGATGCACCCGCCCTGGTCGATCGCGACATCGACGATCACCGCGCCGTGCTTCATCATCTTCAGATGCTCGCGCATCACCAGCCGCGGCGCCTTGGCGCCGGGGATGAGCACCGCGCCGATCACCAGGTCGGCCAGCTTCAGGTTCTCGTTGATGTTGTAGCGGTCGGAATAGAGCGTCGTGACGTTGGCGGGCATGATGTCATCAAGATAACGCAGGCGATCGACGCTCACATCCATCAGCACGACATTCGCGCCGAGGCCCGCCGCGACTTTCGCGGCATTCGTTCCAACCACCCCGCCGCCCAGCACGACGACATGCGCCGGCGGCACACCCGGCACGCCGCCGAGCAGGATGCCCCGGCCGCTCATCGGCTTCTCCAGGTATTTGGCGCCTTCCTGGATGCTCATCTTCCCCGCCACCTCACTCATCGGCGTCAACAGGGGAAGCGCGCCCTTCCGATCACGGATCGTCTCGTAGGCGATCGCGGTGATCTTCGCATCCAGACACGCCTGCGTCAGCTCCCGGTCGGCGGCGAAGTGGAAATAGGTGAAGACGATCTGCCCGGGATGGAACAACTCCATCTCCTGCACCTGCGGCTCCTTCACCTTGATGATCATGTCGGCGGCGTAAACGTCCTTTGCGCTGTTCACGAGTCGGGCGCCGGCGGCGGCGTAGTCCTCATCGGCGAAACCCGAGCCGATGCCCGCCTGTTCCTGCACCAGCACCTCGTGCCCGGCCCGCACCAATGCGTCCACCCCCACCGGGATGATGCCCAGACGATATTCATCCGGTTTCACTTCCTTCGGAATTCCAATACGCATGTTGTTTCTCTATGTGCTTGTGTTTCAACCTCGATTCCATCGAGGACGATCGGGCAACGGGATACCGGACCTTTCCTCAGCGAATTATGATCGTTTTCCAGTCGGTTGCCATGGCTCGGACTGCCCGGATCATGAACGAGACCGCACGATCGCCGGTTCCCGGGTTCGATCTTTCCCCTGTCGCGGTGGAGCGGGTTCGCACCTACAATCTTCGTATGGATTTATTCGGCGACGTGAAGAAAAAAAACCTGGGTCGCGTGGCGCCGCTGGCGGTGCGGATGCGCCCGAGAACGCTCGAGGAGTTCTCCGGCCAGCAACACTTTCTCGGGCCGGGCAAGCTCCTGCGGCGGATGCTCGAGGCCGACCGGTTGACCAGCGTCATCTTTTACGGTCCGCCCGGCACGGGCAAAACCACCCTGGCCGGCTTGGTGGCGCAATACACGAAGAGCCACTTCGAGCAGCTCAATGCCGCGGCGGTGGGCGTCAAGGAGGTGCGCGCCGTCATCGACGCCGCCCGCGAGCGCCTCGGCAACACCGGACAACGCACCGTCCTCTTCCTCGACGAAATCCATCGCTTCAACCGCGCCCAGCAGGACATTCTTCTGCCGGATGTCGAGAACGGGTTGATCCTGCTCGTCGGCGCGACGACGGAAAATCCGTTCTTCGCCGTCAACTCCCCTCTTGTCAGTCGCAGCCAGATTTTCCAGTTCTCGCCGCTCGATGAGCAAGACATTCGGCTTCTCATCCGCCGCGCCATCGACGACGCCGATCGCGGCTTTGGGACGCTTGACATCGCCATCGACGATGAGGCGATCGATCTCTGGTCCACCATGAGCGACGGCGATGCCCGCCGCGCGCTGATGGCGCTGGAGGTCGCGGTGCTGTCCCTTCGGAAGGAAGGCGTCGGCGATTCGATCCACATCACGCTCGATGTCGCCGAGCAATCGATCCAGCGCAAGGCGATCGTCTACGACGCCACGGGCGATGAGCATTACGACGCCGCCAGCGCGCTGATCAAATCGATGCGCGGCAGCGATCCCGACGCCGCGGTCTACTGGGTCGCGCGGATGCTCGAGGCCGGGGAAGACCCTCGCTTCATCGCTCGCCGTATCGCCATTCTCGCCAGCGAAGATATCGGCAACGCCGATCCCAACGCCCTCGTGGTCGCCGCCGCCGCATTCGATCTCGTCACGAAGCTCGGCATGCCCGAGGCGCAGCTCACACTCGGTCAGGCCGCCATCTACATGGCCACCGCCCCCAAGTCCAACGCCTCGGCCGTCGCGATCTGGAGCGCCATGAAGGATGTGAAGGAAGGCCGTACCCTCCCCGTCCCGAAGCATCTCAAGGACACCCATTACAAAGGCGCCAAGCGCCTCGGCCACGGCGAAGGCTACCAGTACGCCCACGACGACCCCCGCGGCTACGTCGAACAGGATTATCTCGGTGTGGAAAAAACCTATTACACCCCCACCACCCATGGTTTCGAGGCGGAGATCAAGAAGCGGATGGAGCAGCTTCGCCAACCTCCGAAAACACCGGAGCAACCGGAGCCGGCATGATCGTCGCGAGAAAACCATATGTTTGCTCGTCGCGGCCGGCAACGCCTATATCCAAGCCGCCTGCGAACCGGTCTCCCATTCACGTTTCCTCAAACCCCCAGTCGATACAGGTCATAGGACACATGCCCCCCCGCGAGACGTGGAGGCGGGAATTGTGGGGGATTTTCCGGCGCAAGTGGTTGACCGACACCACCCTCATGCGGATAGAATCAGGCAAGTGGCCACGGATCGGGCCACGCGAATCACGAATCGGCGGTGGAGAACGGAACCCGCCGATGATTCAACGGGCATGGATGTCAACCCGAACCGGATGCGATGTCTTGCGTCCATATGAGAACGGGCGAGAGACAGGAAACCAGCAATGTCCGACACCAACACCAAATCCGCCATTCGCAAACAACTCCGCGAGATGCTTGCCGGCATGACCGAGGCCGACCGCCATCAGAAAAGCGTTTCCGCGTGTAGTTTCATCACCGCCAGTCCCGAGTTCGCCGCCGCCCGCGTGGTGATGCTTTATCTCAGCACCCCGCAGGAGGTCGATACCGCGCCGCTCGCCTTGCGCGCCTGGCAGGACGGCAAGACCGTCGCCGTCCCCAAGGTGTCCTGGGATCAGCGTCGAATGCTTCCCATTGAGATCGCCAGCCTCCAGACCGGTCTGGCCAAAACCGGACAGGGCATCATCGAGCCTGTCTCCGGCAATCCCATCCCCACCGACTTCATTGATCTCGTCATTGTCCCCGGCCTGGGGTTCACCCCCACGGGACACCGCATCGGGCGCGGCATGGGCTTTTACGATCGCTTCCTCGCCCAACCGGAATTCATCGGCTTGTCATGCGGGCTGGCGTTCGACGATCAGATCGTCCCCCAGCTTCCCGTTCTTGACCATGATGTTCCCCTGAGTATGCTGGTTTCCGATCGGGGCATCCGACGCTTCGCGTCCAACTGCATTCAGCAGTAAAAAAAGTGTTGCCGGCGTGAAGCGCCGGTCGCCAGTCGGAAAATGCACCAAACCACCCGGAAGACGCCGCCATAGGGATATGGTCGGTGGCGATCGGCCGGTTTCAGCATCTGCCCTAACCAGGGAACACGGAGGTTCTCATGAGTCGCAAACGCTCGCGCATCAGCAGGACGCTCATCGGCGTTCTGCTCGTCACCATCGTCCTCGGCGTATTCGCCTACTTCAACAACACCAGCGACACCAAGGCCGACGCGCCCGAGGAATCCGCGTCGTCCACCCCCGCGCCGCAGGCGGCGGGCGTTGATGAAACAAGCGACAAGGCGAACGAACCGGCGGACAAGCCCGCCGTCGTCGTCACCCAGACGCCTTCGCCCGTCCAGATGGCGATGCTCAACAATCCCCCCCCGGCCGCGCGGCAGCAGCCGGCACAAACCCCCGCCTCGCCCGAAGCCACCGCCCAGGCCATGAGCGCCGGCGAGGCTTTCGCGGCGGCCGACAAAATGAACACCGCCGGCGATCTCCTCGGCGCCCGCAAAGTCCTCAACGACGCCCTCGTCTCCAATCGCTTCACCGGCGACAATCTCGTCAAGGCCCGCAACAAGCTCGCGGAGATCAACCAGACCCTGGTCTTCTCTCCGCGCAAATTCGCGGACGATCCCTTCGGTGGAACCTACTCCGTCCGCAGCGGCGACTCCCTCGCCAAAATCGCCGCCAACCACGACATTACCTGGGAACTGCTCGGCCGACTCAACGGCATCTCCGACCCCCGCAAGCTCCGCGCGGGTGTCACCCTCAAGGTCGTTCAAGGCCCTTTCCATGCCGTCGTCTCCAAAAGCCGATTCACCATGGATCTCTATTTCGGCGCTCCCGGCGGCGCGGGCAGCGTCTATGTGACCACCCTTCCCGTCGGCCTGGGCGCGGATGACTCCACCCCCACCGGTACCTGGGAGGTGGAAAAGCACAAAAAAATCAAAAACCCCACCTACTTCTCCCCGCGAGGGGAAGGCGTCATCGAGGCCGACGATCCCAAAAATCCCCTTGGTGAATTCTGGATCGGCCTCACCGGCATCGACGGACACGCCGTCGGCAAAAGCAGCTACGGCATCCACGGAACCATCGAACCCGACAGCATCGGCAAGATGGAATCCATGGGCTGCATCCGCCTCAGGGACGGCGACATCGACCTCGTCTACGAAATGCTCGTCGAAGGCAAAAGCCACGTGCTTGTCACGGAATGACCTCTCCATCCAGCCCCCCACGGCGGCGATGTCGAGAAATCGCTTCAGGCAATGCTGCGGGCCGGAGTGCATATCGCATCAGGCCCGGACGCCCTCGCGAAATGAGAATCACTCCAGGGCGACGGTCTGCGTCCGCCCTTCTTCCGCTCCGCCATTGCCGCCCCGCCGCAGCTTGAAGATTGAAATCTCCGGCCGACACCAATGCTGCACCCGCTGCCCATAGGAAAGCCCGCGGTTCACATAAAGATGCCGGCCGTCCACGTCATAGTATCCGTGCGTGTAATGCCGGTAACGCTTGGGATACAGTATCCTCCCGAGCCTGCTCGTCGCCACCTGCCGCCCGTGCGTGTGGCCGCTGAGCATCCATTGCCACGGATACCGCAACAGCTCGCGGCAATTCGCCGGATTGTGGTTGAGGCAGATGATGGGAAGATCGGAATTCACATCCTTGAAAGCACGATCGGGATCGATCGCGCCCGTCCACTCATCATCCAATCCGACAATCGCCAGCGGCATTCGCGCGCCTTCGCGGCGGACGTAAAGCGCGTGATTGCGCAGCACGATCATCCCGCGCCCCGAGAGGCATTGTTCGAGATAATCCGCCCGCCGCCTGCCTTCGCTGGAGATATGCCGCCCGTAGATGCTGTAGTCGTGGTTGCCGAACGTGCAGATCACTCCCTGTGGCGCCTTCAGATGGGAAAGGATCGTCGCGATCTTGTGCGCGTAGCGATACCCGCCGGTGATGAGATCGCCGGTGACGACGACCAGGTCCGGCTCGAGATTGTTCACCCACTCAAGGCACTGGATGAGATATCGCCGCCAGACCACGGGGCTGTAATGGAGATCGGATATCTGGACGATCTTCATGCCCTCCATCGCGGGATCGAGATTGTCCAGGGGCATCGCACGGCGATGAATCTCCACCCAGCGCCGGTTGACGGGCAGCGCATGCGCGCCGGTCAGCCCCACGCGCGACATGGTTCGCCAGATCGCCGACCGCCAGCGCTGCTGACGGCGCCATTCGGGGGTCTTGAGATAGTCGAATACGGTTTGAACCATGTCATTCAGGCGGGAAGGCGAAGGCGGAATCCCGATGCCGAAATCCCGAACCACGACGCCGCGTTCACCTCTCCTGTTCAATCATCATCAATGCCGCCTCGATCTCCTCGCGGGCGTGGGCATCCCCCTTCTTTTCAGCGGCGGCGACGCCTTCGCGGTAGGAGACCCTGGCGGCATCGAGGTCTCCGTTCATTTCGTGGACCAATCCACGCTGGTGATAGGCATAACAATAGCCCGGATCGAGACCGAGCACCCGGTTGAAATGGTTGATCGCCTCGGGCAGTTCACCGGACTTCTTGTATTCCATCGCCAGCCCATAAAGCAGAAAGGTGTCATCGGGCTGCTTTTCGAGCATCGCCTGGAGTTTTCGCATGCGTTCGCTGGCGGCTGAGGACATTTGTCATTCTCCCTGGTGCAACTGTGAAATGATTGTAGAGGGACATTTCATGCGGAGGCAACGGGATAAAGCAATTTCATTGCGAAGACAGAAAAAACCCAGGCCGGCGAAGCTATTCGTCGGACGTGAACAGTGATTCGTCACCGGCATCGCCGGGAGCGGGGCACACCATCCCGAGATGCTTATAGGCGCTTTCGGTCGCGCGCCGGCCCTGCCGGGTGCGGATCACCAGATTGGTCTGGAGCAGAAAAGGCTCGATGACATCGACGAGCGTGTCGAGTTCCTCTCCCATCGAAGCCGCCAGCGCCTCGATGCCCGCAGGCCCGCCACCGTAGGTGTCGAGGAGGGTTCGGAGAAAAGCGCGATCCTGCGCATCCAGCCCGCGTTCATCAATGCCCTCGAGATCCAATGCAAGCTTTGTAAGCTCGAGGGTGATTTTGCCCTCGCCTTCAACCGCCGAAAAATCACGGGCGCGCCGCAGCAGACGATTGGCGATGCGCGGCGTGCCCCGGCTGCGCCGCGACAGTTCCCACAACGCCTCATCTTCCGTTTCCAGCTTCAACAACTTCACGTTCTGCCGCAGAATCTCATGCAGCGCGTCGGGGGTGTAGAATTCCAGGTGGTTGCTGATCCCGAAGCGGCTCCTCATCGGGCCGGTGAGCAGGCCGATTCGCGTGGTCGCGCCGATCAGCGTGAACGGCGGAAGGGACATGGTGATCGTTCGCGCGTGCATCCCCCCGTCCAGGGTGATGTCCACCTTGAAATCCTCCATCGCGGGATAAAGGTATTCCTCGACCACGGCGGGAAGGCGATGAATCTCATCGATGAACAGCACATCCCCCTGCCCGAGCTTTGTCAGGATGCCGACCAGATCGGCGCCCTTGGTGAGCGCCGGGCCGTTGGTCACATGCACCTGCGCGTTGACCTCGTTGGCGATGACGTGCGCGAGCGTGGTTTTTCCGAGTCCGGGAGGCCCGTGCAGCAGAACGTGCTCGACCGGCTCCTGCCGGCCTTTCGCGGCACTGACGGCGATTCGGAGCTTGCGGATCAGCGTGGGCTGGCCGATGTATTGATCGAATCGCTGCGGCCGCAGCGCGTAGTTGACCTGCTCCTCCTCCGGACCCTGGGATTCCCCTGAAACGATTCGCTCACGCGCCATGGCGACAGTATCAGCGATGAACCCCGACTTTGGAAGAGACGGCCGGACACATCAGGCGCGCCCGGTGCGCATGCGGAGCATTTCGCGAAGCAGCGCGTCGGTGGTCGCGAGATCGGGATTGGCCGACTTCACGGCATCGAGCAGGCGCTCCGCGTCGGCGCGCCGCTCGCCGAGGGCCATCAGTCCGGCGATGGCGTCTTCGTCCACGACCGATCGCCGCCGCATCGGCATGGCTCCTCCGCCGGGCTTTTCCCCGTAGCCGGTGGCGAATTTCAACGCCTTGCCGGCAAGCTCGGCGACGATCAACTCCGCGGTGCGCTTGCCGATCCCATCGAGACCGAACAGGAATCGCGTGTCCTTGCTTTCGATCGCCTGGGCGATCTGCCCGATCGGCACGGTCAGCGCCCGCAGCGCGGTCTTCGTGCCGATGCCCTTCACCGTCGTGAACAGATCGAAGAATTTCCTGTCCTCCGGCCGGCGAAAACCGATCAGCCGTGGCTCGAGATTGCCGCGATTGGGATCGCCCTCCAGATAGAGGATGGTGTGGATCGTCAACTCCTCTCCGAGACTCGCCCGCAATTCCTCGAGGTCGGCGGCGGGGACGAGCAGCTCGTAAAGGATCGGTCCCGCCTGAAGGTGAATGCGATCCTCATCCACCCGATGGAGTGTTCCTGTCAACGCTGAGATCATAAGTGCTCGCCGCGAAGCCCGAAGGTCATTCGATCGGCGGACATTCTAGCGGCGATTCAACGAATCACCACCAGGCGGGCGCGCAACAGGCGCGAGAACACCCTCTCGAACGGGAGTGGGACGCATCCGGCCTTTCCACTTCGGAATTGAATCCGCCCGGTTTCAGCGCGGCTCGCGGGCGAGCAGGCCCTCGGCGGCGCCGAGGTGCATGTAGAACTGCACCGCGGCGCTGGTGTGCCGGGCGGCCCAGGCATCGAAGGCTGCGTCGTGCCGATGTTCGATGAATGCTCGGGCAACCTCGCGAACCAGCGAGCGGTATTCCGTGGCAAACGGATTGGCTTCGCCCAGTTCCGCCGCCGCCTCGTTGATGTTGCCCTGCCGAAGATGATGCCGGATCAGCGTGGATGGCATGGGCAGGTAAACGTTCAGCTCATGTGCCCTGTGAAGTTCTCGCATCTCCTCGATGCGACCCTGAGACAGAGCATGGTGGGCCATCCGCGCGCGAACCATCTTGACGGCCGTATCCGCTTCGATCGTGGCAATGAGGTTTTCGGCTTCGTCCATGTCGCCCAGGTCCGCCCAGGCCGCAGCGAGATCGCGAACGATCGGGTTGCGTACAAACGCACTCAGTTCTTTTTCGGCCAGGGCGGTGGCGACCACATGGAGCAGGGAGCGAGCCTCGTCGGATCGGCCGATGGCGCGGTAGCCCTGGGCAAGCTCGATCGTGGTATCCAACTGCAATTGCGTGGTCACCGCATCTTTCCGATCGAGTTGCATCCGCATGAATCGCAGGATGTCCAGGGCGTCATCCGTTTGCCCCTGCCCGTGCAACCGTTCCGCCAGACCGATATACGCCGGCATCTGATCGGAGGTGGGCAGCAGACTCATGGCGTCGTCGAGGAAACGAACCGCCTCGTCGGATTGACCGACATCAGCCATGTGCCAGGCGAGAGCCGTATATATCATGCGACGGTCATAGCTATTGGGCACGGTGTTCATGATGAGCGTGCGTGCCGCGCGCAGGCCGTCCCGCTCCCAGACATGAACGACCGCGTAACCGCGTTCGCGATGGGCCATCGAACCGGCCACCCGGACCTGTTCAAGCGTGCGCATGGCTTCGTCGATCTGCCCCAGCGCGATCTGCGCCTCGGCCAGGGCGCTGGCGACGACGCGATGGTTCAACTGATCGGAAGGATCCGTTTCCGCCAACATCCCGCGCAGGGCGTGCATGCTTTCGCGCGCCTGCCGCATCCGGCCGGCTTTCACATCGACTCTCGCCATCACGGCATAGGCATCCACCTGACCGTGGTTCAGACTCGACAGCCGCTGCCGGGCGGCATCGAGATGGATCGTCAGTCGATCTCGCTCATCGGCATCCGCCATGACGCCGGGAACGCCGAGCGTAAGCATGGCCACGACCGTCGCCAGTAGCCTACCGGGATCGACTCGGGTGCGCATCACGTTCTTCCTTGCACTGGGTTGCCCCGCATGATCGGGCGGGCTTGGGTTGGCCGGTCGTCATCGGCGTGTCATCGCACATAAATGCCCGCCGGCGCCCACACCGCCGCCGGGCCGCCGCTGATGCCGACCGGCGGCACGATCAGGTCCACCGCCTTGCCGTCCACTTTCAACGATGCCGAGCCGGCGACCGCTTCAATGCCCATCTGGGCGAACGGCGGCATCGCGGCCGGGGGGCGATTGATCGTTTCCATCGGCGCGAGTCCGCTCAACACGGTCTCGAACACCATGCCTCCCACTTCCACGCGGGCGCTGACCGAACCGGGGAGATCGGTCTGAATGACGATCGAGGCGTCATGCACGGGCGCCTGCTCGAACGGTGTGCCGGCGAAGATGCGCGGCCCGAAATAAGCGCCGACCTTCGCATCGCCCGATACGAAACCGATGAGTTTCGGCGCGGCGCTGGCATCGGGCTGCCAAAGCACGACCCCCGATGGCGCCGAACCGACGGGCGTATGCACCATCCGCGCCACGTGAACGATGATGTTGGGTTGACGCAACGATGCATCGGTCACCGCCACGAGGTCCACGCCGCCTTCCCAACTCATCCAGTTTTCAACCGCCATGCCGGTTCCTTTCATGTGATGAAGATCATAAACTCGATATGAAACAAAAATCGCTTCAATACCGATAGTCGGTATATACGCTGCGGACTGTTGACTTTTTGCCTCCGGCAATGCCATGAGCGACGCTCCATCACCGCTTCAACGCATTGAAGCCAATGTCCAGCTTGTGCTGGCGACGGCGCGCGATCAATTCGGCCTGACGCTCGCCTGCGACCGGGACGGCGCGGCGTGGCTGCACCGGTATATCGAACAGCAGCATCAACAAGGCGATCCGAATCTGCACGGGCAACTCGCCTCCGTACTCGGCTCATTCCTCGGCCAATGCGTGATCCAGTCCCACGGCGGAAGCTGGCAGGAGACGGAGGGGCAATGGGCGGTGGTGTTTTCACCCGGCAATGCGGTCTATCCATTCGAGAAGACGCGCAAGCACCTGACGCATGGCCAGGCGAATGGCGACGGCGTGCTGCCGTTTTTTGATGCCATCCCCGCCTTGTTCCTCCCACAAACCACCGACCCCTCTCGTGCATTCGGATGGCGCCGATGGATAAAACGCCTGTCGATGCGCGCATCACGCTGATTCATCCCCGCGTCCTCGTCGCGGGCGATATGCGTCTGGCCGGTGTCGCGGTGGATGGCCGTCAGCCTGGCCCTCGTCGAGCCGGGGACGGAATCGACATGCACCTCGTAACCGAGGCGATCGAGCATGGCGAGGATGTGTCGCCCCCATGATTCCATGGGGGAAGATTCTAGCGGGCGCGGCGGGGAGACGGTAGGATAAAAAAGGCAAATCGATTCAATCGGGAAAGGGAAGAGAGTCATGGGAATTTTGAAGTGGATTTCCTCCGTTACCCTGAGTCTCGCTGATCCGAGACGGCAGGATCGAATCAACGGATTGGCGGCGGCGGCATGGAAAGGAATAACGGAACGTCGATCACGATTTGATTTGCGTCGCATGATGATTGAGATGCAGGGCAACGTCGATGATATGAACTTGGTTGCAGAGAAGGTATATGAAAACGCCCTGATTCGGGCATGGAAAGATTTAGAGATCAGCGATAGAGAGCGGGCCTCTCTTGATATCATCCGCGAGATCGTCCATTTGAGTGCCAAGCAAACCAGGACGATCGACCGGCAGGTGGGATTGCGGGTGTTTGAGGCGGCTCTTGGCGAAGCCATTGTTGATGGCGATGTGTCATCGGATGAGATACAGCGGCTCACTAAAATCGCCATGGGGATGGGCCGGAATCTTCGTGATCTGATGTTGCAACATTTTCGAGGACAGGGAGAGGGTTTTCTGCAAAATTCACTTGCCGGCATGATGCAAGACGGACAGTTCACGGGCGTTGCGTGGAACAAGCTTGCCCACACAGCCGGCAAACTCGGTTTTTCCACGGAAGAAATTCAAAAAGCCGTCAGGCCGCAGGCCGAAAGGCTTGTGAATCATGTATTGGCCGATGCCAAGTCTGACGAGTCCATCAGCGATGAAGAGGCGAGCACAATTAATTGGTTGCTCGATACCTTCGGATTATCCCCGGCTTTTCGGACATACGTCCAGAATGAGTTGGATGCCGTCATCCGGCTGGAACGCATTCGCAGCGGGAATTTGCCTGTTGTAGAAGCCATTGACGTATCACTTCGTGCTGGCGAAGTGGCGCACGCACAGTGCCCGGCCACATACCTATACACCCGGCAACTTTCATCCGGCGAGCGAACCTATAGGCACGAGGGTGAAGTGGTCATCACTGATTACCGGATGCTATTTTCGGGAGATACAAAATCCTTTGGCGTGACCCACCGCCGGATCATCAGCATTATTCCAATCAATGGCGGAGTTGAGATTCGCACAAGCGGAAAAGGAAGCGGGATTTATTTATTCAGATCCGAAAATCATCAATACCCCATCATTTATGAAGTTGCGATCGGGAAAGCCAACCAAACGGTCGTCAGCAAGCTGAACGGCGTTCCATCCCGCCACATCCCTCGGGATGTTCGGCAAAGGGTGTGGCAAAGGTACGGCGGCGTTTGCGTGGACTGCGGAGACAATCGGTATCTGGAGTTCGACCACATCATCCCCATCGCCAAGGGGGGCAGCAACTCGGACAATAATATCCAGTTACTTTGCAGAGGGTGCAACGGTAAAAAATCGGACATGATCTAATCCACGAGGCGACGGAGGAATTGCCGCTCCCTATGTTGCTACATATGTGATTGACTTGCAACAACTCGCGCGAGTCCACCAATGAGGCTGGGCGGATGTTCATCGAACTCCAGCAGGTGGTATTGATCGGGCATGAAACGAGGACGGACCTGGTTTGCCTCACGGCTCGTTTTCGCGACCATGT
>CAYUNS010000018.1:0-5162 GCA_964446155.1 uncultured Tepidisphaeraceae bacterium
GCAGCCCGCAGCCCGCAGCCCGCAGCCCGCAGCCCGCAGCCCGCAGCCCGCAGCCCGCAGCAATATATGTTCCATTCGACGGCATCTGCCTGACCGACACGTTCCAGCTCTACGAATCGAAACAGCAGGCGTTTGAGGGAACCTTCCCCGAAAACAGCGCCCGCGTGAAACGCCAGAAGGCGAGCCCGATTCGGGTGGTCATCGCGAATCCACCGTATTCAGCGCAGCAGGAGAGTGCGAACGACGACAATCAAAACCTCGCCTATCCTGCGCTGGACGACCGCATACGTTTGACCTATGCGGAGCGATCCGAAGCGCCAAACGTCAAGAATCTCTACGACAGCTACATCCGTGCCATCCGATGGGCTAGCGACCGAATCGAAAAATGTGGAGTTGTCGGATTTGTTACAAACGGCTCGTTTGTTGACGCAAACAACATGGATGGATTACGTGGTAGCTTGTGCGATGAGTTCACGAGCGTCTACGTTTTCAATCTCCGTGGGAATCAGCGCACGAGTGGTGAACTGTCGCGGCAAGAAGGCGGTAAAATTTTCGGGTCTGGGAGTCGCGCGCCGATTGCCATCACTTTGCTGGTGAAGAATCCCGCAAAGGCTGGCCCGGCTAGCCTTCACTACCACGATATTGGCGACTACCTGAGCCGCAAGGAGAAACTGGACACCATTCGCGGCTTTGTCAGTATCGCCGGCATCGAAGACAGCAAGAAATGGATCACGCTGAAACCGAACGCTGAAAATGACTGGATCAACCAGCGCGACCCCGCGTTCGAGAAGTTCATTGTGCTTGGGGACAAACAGGAAGACGAGAAGCTATTTTACTTCGACGCCTACACGCAAGGGTTGCTCACCGCTCGGGACAAATGGTGCTACAGCTTCGGAAAAAAGCCGCTTCTGGCGAACGTGGGAAGGCTCCTCGAAACCTACGAGGAGGATCGAAAGAAGGTAGCTGACGTCGTCGCCGGCCTGCCCAAAGCCGAACGCGAAGCAGCGATGAACGACGTCATTAACACCGATCCGAAGCGCATCTCATGGTCGCGTGGCTTAAAGGGTGATCTGATTGTGGGCAACAAGATCGCATTGCGGTCCGATTCGGCAGTGCCATGCGTATATCGCCCATTCTCCAAGCAATGGCTGTACTTTGACTCGAAACTTAACGAGTATCCCGCGCGAATTCCGACTCTCTACCCAAAGGGACGATTGCCCAATCAGGCGATCAGTGTCGATAGCCGCGGATCGACCAAAGAATTCTCCACGCTTATCGTCGATACATTGCCGGACTACGAGTGCATTTCGAAGGGGCAGTGTTTCCCGTTGTATTACTACGAACCCGCCGACGATTCCGGCAAGCTAAACCTCGGTAACAAGGAAGGCGACATCATCGACGGCTATCGCCGTCGGGACGCGATCACGGATGCGATCCTGAAAAAATTCCGCGGCGTGTACGGGCCGACGGTGACGAAGGAGGACATCTTCTATTACGTTTACGGCGTGCTGCACTCGCCGGAGTACCGCACCCGCTTCGCGGCGGACTTGAAGAAGATGCTGCCGCGCATCCCGCTGACGAAGGAAGCCAAGGATTTCAAGGCGTTCAGCGATGCCGGCCGGAAGTTGGCGGAATGGCATTTGAATTATGAGACCGTTCCCACTTGGCCGGTGGAGGAGATTCACGACAAACTCGACCTGGGGTTGGAGGAGACCTACAAGGTATCGAAGATGACCTTCGCCCGCCCGTCGGCGGAGCAGAAGGCTGCGGGGGCGAAGTGGGACAAGACGAGGATCATTTACAACAGCCACCTGACGATCTCGAAAATCCCAATCGAGGCCTACGAGTATGTCGTCAACGGCAAGCCGGCGATCGAATGGATCATGGAGCGCTACCAGGTCACGCGCGACAAGGCCAGCGGCATCGTGAACGACCCCAACGACTGGTGCAAAGAGCATAATCAGCCAAGGTACATCGTGGACCTGATTGGCCGGGTGGTGCGGGTGAGCATGGAGACGATGAAGATCGTGAAGGGGTTGCCGGCGTTGAACGAGGCATGAACCACCGCAATGCCCGCAGGGGTTGTTCAGGCCGTCAGGCGTTCAATCGTGCGGCCGCGGTTTGTCAGGGTGGAGAGGCGGAGGAGAGGGTGTTTTTGCGGAATTGCGCGGGGGTGCTGCCGATGATTTTTTTGAATGCGCGGGAGAAATGAAAGCGGTCATAGAAGCCCGTTCGTTCGGCGATTTCGTCAATACCGTGGGCGCTGTGATGGAGCAGCGCCCCCGCCTCGTCGATGCGCAGATGAAGGAGATATTGCGAGGGGGTTTGTCCGATCGCCTCACGAAAGAGGCGGATGAACGCATTGGGATGCATCCCGGCCAACTCGGCGAGGGTGGTGTTCGGAAGATGGGACGGATAATGGGCATGTATCCGATCGACGGCGGCGTTGATGCGCGGGTCGTTGGGTCGCCGCCGCCACATGGTTTCGGGCACGGTCGAGAGGACCAGATGAACGAGGGCGTGACTGCAGGATGACAATCGCACCGGTTCGTTTTTTTCGGGTTGCGACAATCCCTGCACCAGTTGTTCGATCAGTGCCCGATGCTCCGATCGCACCGGCCGGATGATCGCGTCGGATAAAGAACCAGTGTAGCGCGATTCGGTGGAAAAATGCACATAGACTTGCCCGAAAGGCCGGGTGCTGTGCGAGGCATAGTCTGTTCCGGGAGGGATCAGGACAATCTCCTCCGGGCCGAGGGGAACCCACTTGCCGGCCATGGAAACGGACCCACCGGTCCGGTCATGCCAATACAGCCGCCAATAAGGCGCGGACAGGTCGGCAAGCCGCCACTGATCCAGCAGCACGAAGGAGCACCTGAGCAGGCGGACCTGGCGGGGCGTGATGGCGAATTTCTTCCTCACGAGCAGGTGCTGGGCCATGTTTGAATTTTACATGACATGGGCGCGCCGTCCATCGACCTCGGAAACGGGCGCGGTCAGTACTCCAATTCCACGGGATTTTCGTACAGGCGAAGCGGACCATCCAGCTCCACCCGGATGACGGTCGCATCGACATCGATGCACTCCTCGGGGACATCGATCCAGAGCACTCCGGGGCGTCCCATCGCCGCATAGCCGCCCAGGATACGATGCGGCACATCAGGTCCACCGACGATGGACGTCTTGCGCACCCGATTCAGGATTCCCTTCACGGCGATTTCTCCGCGCGGGCGATCGAAACATGTCAGGTAAAGGACATTCGACGCCCTGTTGAGTGTCGAAGCGCCGTAAAAGTATCCGTTGGGCAGGCCGGCGACGGTGTTGAAAACAGCTTCGCCGTGCTTGCGGGTCCAGCGGCCCAGGCTACGGAGGACTTCAACTTCTTCCGGTGGAATCGTCCCATCGCTCATCGGTCCGACATTGAGCAGAAGATTCCCTCCCATTCCAGCGCACTCGGCCAACATGCGGATGCATTGTCGGGGCGATTTGCATGCGCGGGTGGTTTTCCGGTAATTCCAGGTTTCGCTGATGGTGGAGCAGAATTCCCACGGCCCGTTGGGGCGGAGGATTGGAATGCTCTGCTCCGGGGTGCCATAGTCGCCATAACCACCCATTCGGCCGTTCAAAACCACCCCGGGCGCCCATTCATGAAGTTGATCGCGCAACTCCCGGAAGCGCCACTGATCGGCATCTCGTTCCCACTGCCCGTCAAACCAGAACAGATCGGGGGCATAGCGCGTGGCAAGCTCCTTCAGTTGCCCGCGATGAAACTGGATAAAACGCTCCCAGGCATGCAAATCCTCCGGACCCTGGGGATACGCAAAACGGTTGCCGTGATCCCTGGCGAAGTTGTGGATCTGCGGCTTCTCCGGCTTGATGCTGGCATAGTCGGGATGTGACCAGTCCGCGTGCGAAAAATAGAGACCAACCTTCAGATTGTGGTGGCGCATCGCATCGCAGTAAGGTCCGACAAGATCCCGCCCCGCGGGCGCACCGATTTTGGCGTTCAGACGGCTTAATCCGGTGTCCCAGAGGGCAAAGCCATCGTGATGCTTGGTGGTAAGGACGGCGTATCGCGCGCCGGCTTGCTGGAACAGGTCGGCCCAGGCTTGGGGGTCATACCGCGCCGCCGTAAACGCGCGAGCCTGCGCCATGTACTGTTCGTGGGAAACATCCCCGCAGTAAATTGCCCATGATTCGCTGGTGTCACCGGCGGAATAAATGCCCCAATGAACGAATATCCCCAATTTTGCGGCGGTAAACCAATCCTGCAGCATGGCCCGCATCCTGCCTTGCCCTGATGAAAAACACCATGCAGGGAAGTAGCCGGATTATGTAATAAAGAAGCGCATCCTCGCGCCCATGGTGGAGACAAACCCGGCAACGGCTTTGGGCATGTTCCATTGTTACATGAATCGGCTAACTCACTACATGGACGCGCCGGACAGATGAGGCAGAATCAAGCGTACGGTGTCTTGCCTTTCCATCAATTCATCGTGATTTGAAGAAAACTCGGAATTCATAGCTGGTGGATTCAAAGGGGGAATGGAAACAAATCGAGGCATGGGAGAAGAAACGATGAAAAACGGGATGAATAGGAATCGGGCGGCGATGGGGTATGGACCGGGCGGAGGGCGTTCGTCCCGGCTGTGGTCAACGGTGGCCCTGCTGTCAGCGGTGGGCATCGCCTCGACCGCGATGGCGGCGGACGGAACCTGGGCAAATGATGCCGACAATGCGGATTCGTATTGGGGCACGAACGGAAACTGGATTTCCGGAGCTATCCCCGGAAGCGCGGACATCGGCGTTGCCAACACGGATACCGCCGTATTTCCGGCGGCTTCGAGCACGGAAAGCCCCACGCTGGAAACCAGCCGTCGGCTGGCAATCATTCAAATCGACAACTCGCAGGGCAATTATAATATCGAAACCACCTCATCCGACAACGTTCTTTATCTTCAGGGAACGTTGCAGGCCCTGCTGATTACCGGGGGCGGAACCACCACCATCGCACCGGCCGTCACCCTCGGAGCGAGCCACTCCTGGAATACGGGAGACACGAATCTGACGCTGAACAACGGGCTTACCTATGCCAACGGCGTCATCTGGACATTGTCCAACAGCAATCCCGTCAAGGTGCTGGGAACGCTCAAGCCACTGGC
>CAYUNS010000018.1:5172-15514 GCA_964446155.1 uncultured Tepidisphaeraceae bacterium
TGGCAGACAATGGGCTTTTGTCTTTCAGCGGACCTGGGGGAAGCGTGGTCATCGCGGCCGACTTCCAGAATCCCGATGGAGGCACAAGCGCCAGAATTGAAAGCGCGGCCACCTTCTCCGGAACGGTCACGTTGACGGGAAACAACACCTTCACCACTGGTGGAACCATCCAATGGCGGGCTGGAACCCTTGAGATTGGCAGCGGCAATGCGCTGGGGACAGGAACACATGCTCTTCAGTTGGGAACCAGCACGGCGGGGACACCCGCGGCCAAGGTGCTGACCACCGAGGCATTCTCGGTGTCCCGCAATATCAGCATCATCGGCGGTAGCACAAACACGGCGGACTACATCGTCGGCGGCAGCCAGACCAGCGGTGTCTCCACCTATTCCGGCACGATCAACATCAACAACCATATCGGTGGATTGCATGTCATCTCGGCGGCGGGTGGAATCGTGGATTTCAACGGCGAGATTCAAGGCACGCAATTCTCATCGACCTCGGACCCAAGACTCACCAAGATCGGCGAGGGCGTCGTCCGATTCACCCGCGTCACCGGCAACACCTACGCCGGCGGCACCACGGTGTCGGCCGGGACGCTGCTGGTGAACAACCTGACAGGCAGCGGCACGGGCGCCGGCGCGGTTGCGGTGAATGGCGGAACGCTCGGTGGAACGGGCGCCATCGGCGGCGAGGTCACCGTTGCGAGCGGCGCGACCTTGCTCGGCGGCGATGGATCGACCGTGACCGGCAACCTCTCGCTTTCAGGCGGATTGACGCTGAATGACGGTGCGATCCTCCAACTGGCGCTAGGCGACGGCGCCCATTCCACCCTGGCCCGGACAGGCGGCACATCCTGGACTTTTGACGATAACCAGACGTTCTCCTTCATCGACCTGGGAGCGCAGGCAGGGATCTACGCGGGGATCATCACCGGTCTGGATATCGATCCTGGAACAACGGGTTCATGGAACATTGCCAATGCCGGCTGGTCAGGCGCATTCACCTATAACGGCGGCGACATCGACCTGACCCTGAGCGCGATTCCCGAACCATCGACGCTGGGCATCCTGGGAGTGGGCGCCGCCGGGCTGCTCATTCGCCGGCGCGTCCGAATCTGAACGCATTCTCATGGCGGTGGACGAATCCGCCGCCACCACGGTTCCTGCAACGTCGCTTCACGAAGCGCGGTCCGACGGGGTTGTCATGAATCGGCCTCACATAAAAGCCTTTACGCTGGTCGAATTGCTCGTGGTCATCTCGATCATCGCGATTCTGATCGCGCTGCTGCTGCCGGCGCTGAACAAGGTTCGTCTCGCCGCCAAATCAACCGTCTGCCTCAGCAACCTGCGGCAATGCGCCCTGGGCTTTCAGCTCTATGCCAACGACAATCGCGGGTCCATCCCCGTCATGCGCTCCAGGGGTGGGAACATCCGCATGTGGATGGCTTTTCTCTCACATGGTTACACCTCCACCGACGATCCGGGCGCGATCGTCTATGTGCCTCGCAAGGCGAATCTTTGTCCCACCAACGGGTATTACGCCAAGGACATGGGCAGCACGAACGTCAACGACCAAGCCATGCGCGTCGGCTATGCGCTTTACACGGTCAAGGGCGATTCACAAGCGATATTCCGAAACGGATACCAGTCCACCACCTATCTCGATGGCGGGACGTCGATCTACAACTCGAACTGGTGGTTTATCTGGCAGAAACCGGCGCGCCTGCCCGCACCGGCCGCGACAACCATTCTGCTGGCCGACAGCTACAGCAGGCACGGCTCAAGCCTCGACGGCGGTGGACACATGATCGGGACATTCACCGACCGGGCGGAAAGCGACTACAGCGGACGCATCCACCTGCTGCACGGGAAGGACATGGCCAATGTCGTCTTCCACGACGGCCATGCCGAAACGATGTCCTACAAGGCATTGCGCAATGAGACGAACACTCAACCCACCTACTTCATTGACGCCCTCAACAGACCCTTCAACATCCCTTGAAACAGCGCAATGCCGCGTTGCCCATCCTACTCGCGGCACGGGGTGGTGGAATTCCGCCTGTCGCGAGGCGGGCTTTCCGTTTTGGGTGATGGAGTGATGGGGTATACTTCAGTCGGCTTCAACGAAAGGAGATTCATGGCGGCGAAGTATGAAGTGCTCTCGAACGGCGAGTCGTTCCGGTTCAATCTCAAGGCGGGCAACGGGGAAATCATCCTCAGCAGCGAATCGTACAAAGCGAAGGCGTCGGCGCTGAACGGGATTGAATCCTGCCGGACCAACTCCCCGGATGATGGGCGCTATGAGCGCAAGGTGGCGACCAATGGGCAGCACTATTTTCTATTGAAGGCCGCCAACGGCGAGACGATCGGCAGGAGCGAGTTGTATCAGGCCGTCGCCGGCATGGAAAACGGCATCGCGTCGGTGAAGACCAACGGGCCGGTCGCCCGTGTGGAGGATACGACCGCGTAAGGCGGGCGCGTCACCACGCATCATCCGTCTTCTGGAGATAGGCGAAGAAGCACATCCGTTCTTCGTCGCCGATCATGCCCCGGAGGCTGAACAGCTTGAAGAACCAGGCGAGATCCTGTTCCGTCGGGGCTTCGGGAGGCGCGGAGGGTGCGCCGACGAGATCGGCGGCGGTGGCGCCCATGATCTGATCCGCGAGATATTCGATGTTCAGTTCATCGGCGGTCTGGGTGCTGAGGATATCGAGGCGCTGCCGGCGGACGAAATCGCGGAGATAGCGGTCGGCCATCCGCACTTCGATCTTGTCCAGCGCCTCGAGATACGCCAGCGCCTTCGGGTCTTGTTTCCATTCGTTCGCCTGCCGCTCATCCTCCCGGAATCCCTCGATCGCCGCGTCAAAATGCGCCTGCAGGCGCTGGTAATACGTTTCGACCTGCTCCCCGGCCAGCCAGCGCACGATCATCACCTCGCCCGGACGACGATGAATGTGATAGTCGTTGGTGGACAGGTCGTGCGCACAGGGGAAATCGAGCATCGCCGCGGCGTCCGGCACGGCCGCCGGGGGAAGAATGGGCGAATCAGGCGTCTTGGATTTCTCAAGCTTGCCGATCGTCCGCTGAATCTCCCGTGCGACATTCCCCTCCAGCGTGGGCAGAAGCCGCGCCTCGTATTTTCGCGTCGCCTCGAACACCGCGGCAAGCTCCGCGTGCATGCGAAGCGCATCACTTTTGCTCAGCGCATGTGCCTCGGGATCGATCGGTCGCTCGGCCGGACTTTCATTCGGTTCGTCAAACATAATCCCGGCAGGATAAACGAAGATTCGCGTCGTGACGACCCATTCTTCGCTTCGCGCATGTATTCACTGCGCTGAAGACGTGGGCGAGGCGCCGGTCGAAGATGAGCCGGCCAGCGGAGAGGAATCCTCCTGTATGAACTCCGGTGGCCGGGGCGCCAGCACATCGAGTTGCGCGTCACCGGTGATGAGGCGAGCATCGCGCGCGTTAAGGAGCCAGTTCCAAAACCAGCTCATGAGCACCTGGAGGCGATTGCGAAAACCGATGAGAAATGCGATGTGAATGCCTCCCCACAGCATCCACGCCCAAAACCCGCCGATCTTCCACTTGCCGAGCTGCGCGACGGCCCGGGCTTTGCCGATGACGGCCATCGAGCCTTTGTCCTTGTAGACGAACGGCGCGCGTGCCGAGGGGGCGGACCGCCCCGCCAATTCCCCGGCGATGATCCTGCCGGCATGACGTCCCATTTGAATGCCGCCCTGCGCGACACCGGGAACGGGATTGCCGGTGTCATCGGATCGGGCGGCGGCGAGATCGCCGACGACGAAGACCTCGGGATGATCCGGAATGGACAGATCGGAACCGACGATCACGCGCCCGGCGCGATCGAGCGGGACGCCCAGCGACTGACCGATCGGATTCGCCTTCACGCCGGCGGCCCAGAAGACGTTGCGCACCGGGGTGAAATCCTCCCCGACCCAAAGACCTTCGGACGTGATGCCGGTGACAATTGAATTCAATCGAACCTCGACGCCCATGCGCTCGAGGTCGCGCTGCGCCCGGGCGCTCAGCTCCGGTGGAAACGGCGGGAGGACGCGATCGGCGCCCTCGAAGAGAATGACGCGGGTGGTGCGGGTGTCGATGTGCTGGTAATCCTTCGGCAGCGTGTGCCCGGCGATTTCCTTGATCGCACCGGCCAGTTCGACGCCGGTCGGTCCCGCGCCGACGATTGCGAAGGTCAGGGTTGCGATGCGCGCCTGCTCGCCGCCTTCGTACTCGGCGGACTCGAATGCGAGAAGGATGCGTCGGCGAATCTCGGTGGCGTCCTCGATGCTCTTGAGTCCGGGCGCGACCGCGGACCATTCATCGTGTCCGAAGTAGGAGTGCGTCGCTCCGGCCGCGAGGATGAGATAGTCATAGGGGACGTGCCCTCCTTTGACGAGCAATCGGCGGTTGCCGACATCCACACCGAGTATCTCCGACATGACGACACGACAGTTCTTCTGCCCGCGAAGCACGGTACGGATGGGGGCGCTGATGTCGGCGGGGGAAAGCGACGCCGTCGCGACCTGGTAAAGCAGCGGCTGGAAGACGTGATGGTTGCGTCGATCGACGACCATCACATCCACGGGCGCCCTGGCCAGCGCCTTGGCGGCGGCCAGACCGGCGAATCCGCCGCCGACGATATAAACACGCGGTCGTTTGCTTGAAGTCACATGCGGTCCTCTCGGAGGGTCGTGCCTGATTAAAGGCGCGAATCGAAACGGAGGCAATTTTCTTTTGAATTGAAAAACCCGATCAGACCGTGGACATGCGAAGTTGACTCGGGATGACGCCCAGATGACGCCTGACCCAGCGATGAAAATGAGCGGAATCGGTGAAGCCGAGATCGGCCGCGACGGTCTTGATCGAGGTGGAGCCGGAGATCAACCGCCTGCGGATCTCGCGGGCGAGGCGACGGTTGCGCCAATCCGTGAGATTGATCCCCAAATGCGTTCTGGCCAGGCGGTCGATCTGGGCGCGGCCCAGACCAACGACCGAGCGCCATCGCTCATAGGGCATCGGACCGATTCGCGGATGAGCCGTCAGATCCGACAGAACATACTCGAGCCGCGAATCGGACAACTGGGGATTGGTGATCGTTCCACCACGCCGCGTGACGGCATCGCACAGGCGAGCGAGGAATCCATGCAGCGAGGATTGGAACGCCTCCCACCGCGTCACCGGCAACCGCCGCTGCCGTACCGGCGCGCGCGGTGGCGACGACCTGGGAACATCCAGCAGACGGACCGCGCGGCGGGCGTGAAGACAAAGGGACCGCTCCTCGGAAACAGGCACGATCATCGGCGAGTCGATCTCCAGCACGGAATACGACAGCGCCCAGGACCAGTTGAAGCTGAACGACACCAGTTCGGTCTTCGGCTGGATGGAATGCACGCGATCGAAGTGCGGCGGGATCAGAACCCAATGGCGCTCCTTCACCCGCCAGTGCTCCGATCCATGTTGAATGTCGGCCTGTCCATGCAACACCCACCACCACGCGTAGAACGGATTCCTGGTGCGCGCCCTGAGCGTGCGGTCGTCCACCCGCCCTTCATAGGCGATCTCGATGCTGAGATCGGTCGAAAGGTGGGTATCGACGGTAAAGCCGGCTTTATGGGGGTTCATGTCGAAAATATACAACGGATTGCCAACGCCATCCAAGCCCCCGGCATTGCGAGCCTCATGGGTGAAACGGTACGGTAATGGCATGGTGAAATCCAATCAGACATGGTGCGTGGAATCGCTGGCTCCGAGCGATGTGGTGATCGTGGGCGCGACAACGGGCGCGGTGGCCGCGGCGCTGGAATGCCGGGCGCGGGGGCTTTCCGTCCGGGTGATCAGCGACCTGAGTCATCTGAGCGAGGACGGCGCGGGACGATTGAATCTGTGGGGCGAAAAACTGGACCGGAGCGATCCGGTCGTCGCGGCGATCCATCCCCAGCCGAAGCGGGAGGCGACGTTTCCGGCGGCGATGAAGCGAGCCGCCGAGGCGCTGCTGATCGAGGCCGGGATTCCATTCTTATACGAAGTGCGCCCCGTCGCCGTGATGCGCGATTCCTCGGGGACGATCGGCGGATTGCTGCTGGCGGCGAGGTCGGCGGTGTTCGCGGTGCGGTGCGCGACCGTGATCGACGCTTCGCGCTTCGGCGTGGTGGCGCGCCTCGCGGGCGTGACGTTGACACCACGGCCTGAACGCCAACCCAGGCTCCACTGGAACGTGCTGGCGACGCAAAAACCCGCATGGACCGGGGAAGCACACCCGATCGACGGTACGATCGATCTTCCACACGATGAGACGGCCCAGGCGCTCCAGGCCTGGCGGCTGGATGTGACGCCGCTCTCGGGACGACCAGAGGCGTTTGGACACGAGTTGCATGCGGCGCTGCTCGATCCCAACGTGCGACTGTCGGCGGAAATCCCACCGCAGCATCCTGCGGAAACCTGTGGCGAGGGCGCCTTGGTGAGCGAGGTGTCGAGCCTCGCGGATACCGCGTTCACCGCCGCGCCGGGGCTGATGATGATGAACGGCTTGCTGCCGCTGGACGCGACCGGTCTGGAAAAACTCGATCAAGCCGACGTGCAGGCCGCCCTGGGGCGCGCCGCGGCACAACGGGCGCCGATGAAAAAAGTCGAGGACGGGATCGCGCTGGGCGTCGATGCGGGATCGGGACTATCGGACGATCGCGTGACGCCGGCGTTTCTGCGCCAATCGGGCAATCGGATCGAGATCCCCGTGCCGGCATTCCCGGTGATTGAACGGCTGGATGTCGTCGTTGGAGGCGGTGGGACGGGAGGCGCCCCGGCGGGGATCGGTGCGGCGCGCGCGGGAGCGCGCACCGTGGTGCTCGAGTCGCAAGGCGGGCTTGGCGGCGTGGGGACGCTGGGATTGATCGCGTGTTATTACTTCGGCAATCGCGTCGGCTTCACCGCCGAGTTGGATCAGTTGATCGAAAAGATCGACGTCGATCGCAAAAACCGATCCAAGTGGAATCCCGAATTGAAGCTGGCGGCGTACCACAGGCTCCTGCGTGACGCGGGAGGCGAGGCGTGGATGCGATCGTTCGCGTTCGGCACGCGCCAGGAAGGAGATCGCATCACGGGCGTGCTCGTTTCAACGCCGTGGGGCTCGGGCGTGCTGGAGGCGGGATGCGTGGTGGACGCGACGGGCAACGCCGATCTCGCCGCCGCCGCGGGCGCGCCGTGCAGGTGGATTGGCGCGGATCATGTGGCGGTGCAGGGGACCGGCCTGTCTCCGCGCAATCCGTTGGTCGATTACCGCAACACGGATCATACCTTCATCGACGACACCGACCCGGAAGGGATCACGCATGCGCATGTGAACGCGCGGGCGAAGTTCGACGGGGAGTTCGACACCTCGCCACTGGTCGATTCGCGCGAGCGAAGACAGATCGTGGGGGACATGGAATTGTCCCCGCTGGACATTCTCGCCGGCCGGACCTTTCCCGATACGCTGGTGACGGCGGCGAGCAACTTCGACACGCACGGGTTCACGGTCCATCCCGTGTTTTTCCTTGTTCCCCCGGATAAGAAACCCTTGCAAGCGCATGTGCCCTTCCGGGCGATGCTGCCGCAAAAGGTTGACGGGCTGATCGTCACCGGGCTGGGCACCAGCGCGCATCGTGACTCATTGCCGGTGATCCGAATGCAGGCGGACGTGCAGAACCAGGGTTTCGCGGCCGGATGGGCCGCCGCCACCTCCGCGCACGACCGCCGTCCGCTGCGCGAGTTGGATGTGCGGGCGCTGCAGACGGAACTGGTGCGGATCGGCAATCTCGACGAATCGATTCTGACGCATGGGGACTCGTTCCCGCTGTCGCCGGAGACGGTTCAAGCGGCCGCGGAAGCCGGCCCGACCAACTTCGCGAACGCCGCGGTGCTGTTCGCTCATCTCGATGAGGCCAGGCCCGCGCTTCGCGAGAAATGCCGCGAAGGATCGCTCGACGCGGCGTTGCTTCTCGGGCTGATGGGAGACGGAACGGGACTCGACGCACTTCTCACGGCGTGCCGGAACCAGCCCTGGGATGACGGCTGGAATTATCGCGGGATGGGGCAATTTGGAATGAGTTCCAGCCGGATGGACGCGATCGTGATCGCAATCGGGCGAATCGGCAATGAAGCGGGGATCGAGACGATCGAGGAGAAGATCGGACAACTCCAGCCCGATGCGGCGTTTTCCCACTGCCGCTCGGTCGCGATCGCGGCGGCGTGTCTGCGGGGAGATCGATTGAGCAAGGCGCTCCTGCGGGTGCTGCGATTCCCGGGGATGACCGGACACGCGCAGACCGACACGGCGCGGATCATCCGCGACGCCAACACCAATCCCACGGAAACCGAAGCGAGAAACCTGTCGCTGCGGGAGCTTTACCTGGCGCGGGGGTTGTATCTCAGTGGTGACGTGGACAACATCGGCCGGCGATTGCTTGAAACTTACATGCAAGACCTTCGCGGGCATTTCGCGCGGCACGCGCGGGCGGTGCTGGAATCCACCCCCGCCGCCGCCGACAAACTCGCATGGGCATGAGCGATCATCCAGTGGATGACGCGGCGCTCATCCGATGACAATTAAGCCTTCAGGCATCGCGGATCGATGAGGATTGGGAAGTCTTCGGACCCCTCAATCCACCATCGGCCCGCGATCTTTTTTTGGCGGCCCGTCTTTGTGCTTCCTCAACAAACCCGCCCCCTGCAAAGAGGCGCATCCGGAATGGCCCTGATGAATGTATGCATGATTTACATATAAGTACTTGTAATACATGGATTAAAAAAAGTTATTTTATATATTGGAGAATCGGCATTCTTGAAGTATAGTTCTCTGATCTGAGAGGTGGCTTGATGGCGTGCAGAAATGATTATCCTCAGCCGGCGACGCTGGAATACACCGATCGGTGGTTGCAGCGACACCTGGACGCCGCCGTGGAACGGGGGGCGAAAACCGTCCGCATCCCTGCGGGACGGTATCGGATGAGCGATTCCCTGCGACTGCGATCGAACCTCGAGATCGTCGCCGATGGGCAGGTCGTGCTGGAGAAGGTCCCCAGCGTCGGCAGCGCGCTGACGGCGGTGGCCGGCTACGGCATGGTCGAGTTCCGCGTCGCCGAGCCGGACCTCTTCCATCCGGGGATGGGCATCAGCATCGCCTCCAACCAGGGCGCCGGCTTTGGAACGACCGTCGCCCGCATCCTCGAACGGGATGGCGACGCCTTCTACATCGACACCCCTTTCCATCGCGACTACGGCCCACGCAATGGGGCGATGGCCTGGAGCATGTTCCCCATCATCGCCGGCTATGGCGTGCGCAACGCGCGGGTCCGCGGGCTGACCCTCGACGGCGGCGCGGATGATCCCGGCTTTCTCAACGGCTGTCGCGGCGGAGGCGTCTTCCTCCTGGGTTGCCGGGAGGTGGAACTGACGAATCTGGAAATCACCCGGTATCAGGGGGATGCCATCAGCTTCCAGCAATGCGCCGACATATGGGTCCACGGCTGCGCTCTCCACGGCAATGCCGGGCACGGCCTGCATCCCGGCAGCGGTTCCGTGCGATATGTCATGGACGGCAATCACCTCCATCACAACGGTGAGTGCGGCATCTTCTATTGCCTGCGCACCACCCACTCGATCTGTCGCGACAATCGAATCGAAGACAACGGCGCCGAGGGGATCACCCTTGGAGAGCTCGACACCGATCATCGCATCGAAGCCAACCGGATCCGGGGCAATGCCAAGGCCGGCGTGGCGTTCCGCAAGCCGGAAGGGACCGGCGCGGATCGCGTCGTGGTCCGCGGCAATTTCTTTACCGACAACGGGCGCAACGGCTCGGGCGGCGACCTGGAGATCGGCCCGCGGCTGCGCGACATTCATGTGCTGGACAACCAATTCGCTCCCGGCGACGGCGCCGCGATCGCAATCGCGGCCGACTGTGACGGAATCATTCTCGCCGGCAACCGGCGCGGCGATCGGCCGCTGGACGCCCATGCGGTGAAAGCCGACACGACAGTGCAATGGACGACCCCGACGATCGAACTCGCGGTTGGACCGCAGGCTTTGCCGGGGACCGGCGGCCGGCATCTGGGCATCGCCCATCTGCCCACATGGATGGACCGCCCGGCAACGTCACAGGACAGGATGACCCGGTTCCCAGGCGTGGCGACCCCACTTGCCGCATCGACTGTTTCGGATTAAGACCCGGATATGATCGATCAACATTCATCATTCTCGCTTGCCGACACCGCCTCGACGGAGCGCCGCACCCGCACCTACATGCGTGTCTCCGAGCGCCTGCGCGAGGCGATCAGCCG
>CAYUNS010000018.1:15524-34991 GCA_964446155.1 uncultured Tepidisphaeraceae bacterium
CACCGGACGCCTGCCCACCGAGCGTGTGTTGAGCGTCCGTCATTCGGTCAGCCTCGGCACGGTCCGCAAGGCCCTGGAACTGCTGGCGGTCGAGGGGATCATCACCCGGCGTCAGGGCAGCGGAACCTACATCAGCCGGCCTAACCAGACTCCCGCCCTCGGGGGTTCGCGGCGAACGCACCTGCTGTGCTATCTCTCCGGTACGGGCACCGAATCGTACATCGGCAACTTCTTCAACCGCCTGATGCTGGCGGTGCAGGCTGAAGTCGAGCGGGCGGGTTATGCCACCGTTCTGGCGGGCGTGCAGGCGGGCAAAGTGCCCATGCCGGTGCTGAAGCAAAAGGTGGACGGCATCATCTTCGCCGGCACATACCAGTCGCGCAGCACACCGGGGCAGTTCACCCGTGAAAATATCCGGGAGAACAACGAGTTCATCACCAAGGTCGTCGAGGCCGGCCTTCCAGTGGTGGCGATCAGCAATCCCACCGACTGCCAGACCGTTTACCGCGTCAGCCCCGACTATGACGCCGCCCTGGCGGCGGCGCTGACGAGCCTGAAGGAACTGGGACATCACCGCATCGGCGTGTTCGGAGGCCCGCGCGTCTGGCCGGCTTTCGGACAACGCATCGACGCCTTCCTCCGCCAGACCGCCCTGCTGGGACTGGAGAGCGGTGAACACCTTGTCTGCACCTATCCGTTCTGGGCTTACCAGAATCCGCACCGCGCCGTGGAGGTCGTGCGCGATCACCTGCGCGGCGGACTGGGGATCACCGCCGGCATCGCCGTCGCGGGCGCTCCCGCCCTGGTGCAGGAGGGGATCGCCGCCGCCGGGCTGCGCTGCCCTGGGGAATTCAGCCTCATCGCCTTCTCGGACATGCCCCAACCCAAGCCCGGTCAACCGCTCTTTGTCGATCCCGACGACGCCATCGCCGATGCCGGCATCTCCATGATCACCATGCCCATTGAGGCGATGGCGCGGCAGGCCGTGCAAAGGCTCATCGCCCTGCTCGAGGGACGCAGCTTCACCACCGACCAACGTGATATTCTCGTACCGTTGCCTTACAACCCATCCACTTCCCTGGCCCCGCCTGCGACCCAGGCCGGCGCCCGTCATCTCACTTAGAGGAGACTCTGATGCTTCAGTCCACATCCACACAGCGAGCAAACAGAAACCGCGTGACTCCAATGAGGGGATTCACGTTGGTCGAGTTATTGGTAGTGATCGGCATCATTTCGATCCTGATCGCAATCCTGATGCCGGCCCTGCGCAAGGCCCGCGAGGCGGCCGAGACGGTCGCCTGCGCCAGCCAGATGCGACAGATCCACCTGGCTTTCGTGCAGTACAGCCTGACCAACAACCAGTGCATCCCCCGTGCGGGAGTGAAATTCCCACAGAGCAATGGCCCTGATTATGGCGCCGGCTGGCCGCAGGCGCTGATCATCGCCGGCGCGTTCGGCGGAAACACCATCCCGGTAACCATGGGATCGGGCAGCTACGACGCCCTCTTCCGCCCGTACATGCACGGGATATTCAATTGCCCCACAGCGCGCGATCGTGGAAAGACGGCCAATGACCGCGTCGGCGACTATGGCATCAACAACGTCCTTCAAACTGACGAGGCGGCGGACCGTGGCATTTCCACCTCCGCAAGCGCCCCTCCCGAAGAAAAGGCGAGGTATGCGGCACTTCACTTCCGCATGAACAAGGTCAAGTCTCCGTCCGAGTTGATTCTCGTTTCGCAGAACAATGATTTCGGCACCGGCGGCGATTTCACCATTTTGAATCCGATCACAAGCGAGGTCAGCCGCTACCTGATCCGCCACAAGGGCGGCGCCAACTTCCTTTACTTCGATGGGCATGTGGAGTGGGCGAAGATGGGCTTCTTCGCCGGAAACCGCATGCACACGCTGGCTTACACGGTGGCGGCCCGCAGACTCCCGCGTCATAACGTTCGATAGTGAATCCTCACCGCCAGGCGATCGAACAGAACTTCGATGATCCCGGAAAGGACACCGAGAATGCTCAGGAAGTACAGGTTTGTTTCACGAACAGCGATGCTGGTGGCGATGCTGGCGCCAATCGTCCCCGTCGCGATCGGCGCCGCCGACCTCCCCGCTCATGAGCGTCCCGACGCTCTCGAAACCGAGAAGTCGCTCGTGGCGGTCAAGGTCGATGATGCGCCCGAGCAGGTCTATGCGGCCTTCAACGCCTTCTGCCGCACCCACTTCGGCGCGGAGTCCGATCCGTTGATCTACGAGCAGCTTGGCAACGACTTGAAGCTGCTCGAGGATGGGCAGTGGCGGCACGTCTCGGAGAACTCGGCCACGCTGGCATGGGAGACCAATCTCCCGGCCGAAAGTTATGTCGAGTACGGTCCCACCACCGCTTATGGCAAGAAGACCGAACCGACGGATCGGGCTTACTTCCTGCACCTGCATCCGCTCACCAGCCTGGAGACCGGCAAGACCTATCATTACCGCCTGGTCGCCGTCGATGAGCGCGGCAACCGCCTCGTCTCACCGGATCAGACGCTCCAGACCACCAAGGTGCGAGGGGCGATCCACCTGACACAGAATGCCGACGGCGCGCCCCACAAGCTCGACAAGCCCGGCGCCACCTACATCCTCAAGGAGGACCTGGTGGCCAGGGGCGCGGGGATCATCACCCAGCGGGATGGGATCACGCTGGATCTCAACGGCCATACCATCACCTTCGCCACCGGTGATGAGGCCAAGGATGCCCACGGCATCGTCGGCGCGGGATCGCACAACCAGAGCAAGCTGCCTTACATGGCGACGGACCTGAAGGTCGTCAACGGCACGATCCGCCAGGGGGACAGCGCCATGGTGTCGGCCAACACCAACTCGCACCAGTTCAACGCCCTGGCGATCAAGGGCCAGAACATCGAGGTGGCGGGCGTGCGGATCATTTACCACGCCCCCCAGTCCTGGGGCGTGCAGATGATCCACAACCAGGGGAAAATCCACCTGCACCACAACGTCCTTCTCGACCTCGGGACGCAGATCCCCAACCGGCACGGCGCGGCGGTGCGGTCGATCGGCTTCCGCATGGGAAAAGGACCGGTCACCGATTTCCGCCTGAATCACAATCTCGTGCAGCGCACCCGGCAGAACGGCATCGGCGGCGCTTTCTCGATGCACAACAACGAGATTTACGTGGACAGTTGGTCCACCAACTCGTTCGCCATGCAGCCGGAGTCGAAGGTGGGGGTTGATGCCGGCGAGCATCATCACAACCGCATCTTCGCCACCGGCTTCAATCCTTACGGGTTCGGATGGGCGCACGAAAACCTGAAAATCCATGACAACCTGATCGTCATGTTCGGGATGGACCTCAGCCACCGCTGGGACGAGCGCTGGGGCGATGTGAATCTGCTCGCGGCGTTGCGCATCACCAACTACGGCAAAGGCGGGCAGGTCCGCAACAACCTCGAGTATTGGAACAATCTCATCATCATGCGCGCCAAGCAGGGCGCGGAGATTCAGGGAACCCGCTTCTTCTCCGATGAGACCAACGAGGGGATCTTCTTCCACAACAACGTCGTCAAGGCGGAGATGCTGGATGAAAAAACGACCAAGGGCGCGGCGATCGTGGTCCAGGGACATCACCAGAAGCTGGAGTCCAAGCCCGTCGTTTATCGCGACAACCGGCTGATCTCCAACTTCAACATCGTGGCCTTCGGCGATTCCTACGGCAAGGGCAACAACCATCACTTCGAGGGCTGCACCTTCGAGCGAAGCGGCGACGATCCCCGCTTCCACACCTTCACCTTCGGCGGGGCTTACTTCAATCTCGGTCACGAGATTCTGGACGGGCGTTTCGTGGGCGGGGCCGCGGCCGACGACGTCTTCTGGACGCGCACCGGATCGCAAAGCCAATACAGCATTGGCTGGACCCTGGACCTCAAGACTCGCCCCGACAGCGCCGTCCGCATCACCGATGCCGCCGGTACGGAGGTCTTCAACGGTAAAACCGGTGACGACGGCACGCTGGCGGTTCCGCTCATCCAGCATGATATCCGCCCGACCGAGTGGGAACCTTCACATGGTCCCGAGAAAGGGAGAGGCGTCACCAGCATGGATCAGCATCAGGTCATCCCCCATACCCCGCACACCGTGCACGTGAGCCTCGACAGCGGCGAAGTCGTTCGCACCGTGGAGATGACCCGGCGCCAGAGCCTGGAGATCCCATGAGCGACGCCACTTTCGACACGGCTCTTCCCGGGACATTCACAACCACCGAGCAACTGGACGATGCCCTGAGCGCGCCAGGCGACGGCCTGGTGCGGATGATGAAGCGGATCGAGGGACCGATCCTCATCCTCGGCGTCGGGGGCAAGATGGGGCCGACGCTGGCGCGGATGCTTCAGCGCGCCGACGCCGAAGCCGGCGTGCGCCGGCAGGTGATCGGCGTCTCCCGCTTCGGATCGGGCAACCTCGCCAGGCAGCTTGGTGACTGGGGCATCGAAACCATCGCCGCCGATCTGCTTGATGAAGATCAGATCACCCGTCTGCCCGAGGCCCCCAACATCATCTACATGCCCGGATTCAAGTTCGGCGCCACGGAACATGCCGCCCGCACCTGGGGAATGAATGTGCTGCTGCCGGGCATGATCTGCCGGAGATATCCCCGCAGCCGGATCGTGGCTTTCTCCAGCGGCAATGTCTACCCGATCAAGCCGCTGTCCGCCGGTGGATCGCTGGAGAGCGATTCACTTGGTCCGATCGGCGAGTACGCCATGAGTTGCCTCGGTCGCGAGCGAGCCTTCGAGTATTACAGCCGAAGCGCCAACCAGCGCATCGCCCTGATCCGGCTCTCCTATGCCTGTGAGTTGCGCTACGGCGTCCTGGTGGACATCGCGCGGGCGGTGTGGAATCGCCAGCCGGTGGATGTCACCAACAGTTGCTTCAAGGTGATCTGGCAGGCCGACGCCAATGAAATGACGCTTCGCGCGCTGGCGCATGCGGATTCCCCGCCGTTCATCCTCAACATCACCGGACCGGAGACCCTTTCGATCCGCCAGGTGGCGACGCAGTTCGGCGAATGGATGGATCGTCCCGCGACTTTCCGCGGCGTCGAATCCGACTCGATGCGCCTGACCAACGCGCAGCTCAGTCATCGCCTGTTCGGTTATCCGCGCGTCGGCGCGGAGCGGATGATGCACTGGATCGCCGACTGGATCATGCGCGATGGTGAAAACCTCGGCAAACCAACCCATTTTGAGGTAAGAGATGGCCAATACTGATCGGGCACTCCACACAGCGCTGCCACCGGCGGTGGCGGGCGCGCTGGCGCGCGGGGTGGTCATTCCCGCGCATCCGCTGGCGCTGGACGCCAATCGCCAAATGAACGAACGTCGACAGCGCGCCCTCAGCCGCTATTATCTCGCCGCCGGCGCCGGTGGGTTGGCGGTGGGCGTGCATACCACGCAGTTCCAGATCCGCGATCCGGAAATCGGCCTGTACAAGCCGGTGCTCGAGTTGGCGGCCGAGGAAATGAACCGCGGCGATCGCGACCGCAAAGAGCCGATCGTGCGCGTTGGTGGAATCTGCGGTTCGACCAGGCAAGCCGTCGCCGAGGCTTCGACGCTTCATGATCTGGGATATCACGTCGGCCTGCTGAACCTGGGCGCACTGGCCGAGGTTGACAATGACGCCCTGATCGAGCATTGCCGCGAGGTCTCGGAGGTCTTGCCCCTCATCGGCTTTTATCTGCAACCCGGTTCCGGCGGGCGGGAGCTGAACTACGCCTTCTGGCGGCGGTTGATGGAGAATCCGCGGGTGGCGGCGATCAAGGTCGCGCCATTCGATCGCTACCGCACGATCGATGTCATCCGGGCGGTCGTCGAATCCGGTCGCGAGGACGTGGCGCTCTACACGGGCAACGACGACAACATCGTGCTTGACCTGCTGACGCCCCACACCTTTCTGCGCGACGGCGCGCCGGTCACACGGCGGTTCGTCGGCGGGCTGTTGGGGCACTGGGCGGTCTGGACGCGGGCGGCGGTGCAGGTGCTGTCGGCGTGCCACGACGCGGTCGCCGGCAACGTCCCGATCTCCCCGCGAATGCTGCAACTGGGCATCGAGGTCACCGACTGCAACGCCGCCGTCTTCGATGTCGCCGGCGGGTTCAATGGCTCGACGGCGGGAATCCACGAGATCCTCCGCCGCCAAGGGCTGCTCGAGGGCATCTGGTGCCTGTCGGAGCGGCGATCGCATCTAAGCCCCGGACAGGCCGAGGAACTGACGCGGGTGTCGCAGGCTTATCCGCACCTGACGGATGACGCGTTTGTCCACGAACACCTGGCGACGTGGTTGAGCGGTTAATCCGAAGCCGGACAGACCGGAAAAGCGACGAGCGGTGCGCGACGGGGCGCATCCTGTTTACCCGAGGAAGGGTTGTCGATTGATGCAGGGATTCATGTTGGACAGCGCGCGATGTCTTGAATCGCGCGACTACTATCGTCGGTTCATCGACTTTTCCGCCGAGCGCGGCGTGAATACGCTGCTGTGGCACTTCACCGATGACCAGGGGTGCGCTCTTCGCTTCGACGCCCTTCCCGAGGCCGCGTCCACCAATGCCTACAGCAAGCCCGAGATGCGCGGTTTGATCGACTACGCGCGTCTGCGGGGAATCAACATCATCCCCGAGTTGGCGTCGCTGGGACATACCCGCTTCATCACCGCTCTGCCCGCCTACGCCGATCTCGCCGAAAGCGAGGCGTTCTTCAGTTCGATCTGCCCCACCGCTCCGCGCACGCAGGAACTGATCGGGCAACTGCTGGAGGAGACCGTCGCCCTGTTCGATTCCCCGCTGATTCACATCGGCCTGGATGAGACCAATATCGGTCATCATCCCCTGACGCGCAAGGCGCTCAGGGATCGCGACGCGGGACAGATCTTCGCCGAGCACGTCAATCGCCTGCATCGGCAGCTTGCCCGGCACAACCGCCGAACCATGATGTGGGCCGACCAGCTTCTCGCCGATCCCTCCATTGTCCCCGACATTCCGCGCGACATCCTGCTGTGCAACTGGCAATACGATCCCCAGGTCTGTCAGAAGTCCACTCGTCAATTGCTCGAATGGGGCTTTGAGGTCGTTGTCTGCCCCGCCTTGATCAGCCATAACCAGCCGGTCTATCCCGGCGAATCGTTTGCCCTCCCCAACATCCGCGCCATCGCCCGACATCTCGATCTCAGCCGTCGGGTGATCGGCACGATCACCACGGTCTGGACGCCGACGCGCTTCCTGCCCGATTCGCTCTGGCCGGCGATGCACTATGCGGCCGCGGTGATGAACCGGGGACCGGAAGTCGATCCCCGGCACTCGCTGGTCGAATTCGCCCGCACGTTTTATGCGCTGCCGCCGACCGCATCCTGGCTGGAGGCGATGCTGGCGCTGCATCGGCATGCGCCGCATCGCACCCAATGGGCCGCCGTCGCGCGCCTCATCTCCACCGACGCGCTCGATCGCATCGATCTGTCCGGAGGAGTCGAGCGATTCAACGCCATCCGCGACGCCCTGCGCAGCGCCTATCCCGCCGTCGAGCGAAACATCGACAGTTATGAAAGCCTCCTGCTGCTGCTCGATGTGCTGAGCCACGCCTGGCGGCGCGCCCTGGAATGGCGGACCGATCGGCTCACGTTTGAAACCCTCCGGCGCTCGCAGCGCCTCTCCAACCGGCTCGCACAGGCATGGGATGCCCATCGTGCCTCCGACGATCCGCGCAAAACCGACACCCACCTGCTGTTCGATTCGGCCGATCACATGCTGGCGGCCTTCGACGAAGGCACGCAAATCATTCGCGACGCCCTCGAACCCGCCGCGGCCGAGGCCCTCCCGGAAATGGCGGGAACGCCCCTGGGTGGACGCTGAACCGATGAGCCTCTCGAACCAACTTCACAATCCCAAAGGCGAGGCGTGGCACGTTCTGGCGCCGCGATTCGATGGACACGATGGCGCCAATTCGACCATAATTCGCGAGTTGTCGCCGGTCACCGGGCCGCCCTGCTTGCGCGCCGGCGACGTTCTGATGAACCTTCCACCCCTGACGGACGACCCGGCATGACGGCATTCAATTCCCCTATTGATCCTGATGAACTGCGACGGCGGCTGGAAGCGACGCTGCCGACGGCGCTCGACACTCTCCGGCAGATGGTTCGGATCAATTCCTTTACACTCAACGCCGCCGGCGTGGATCGCGTGGGTGATCTGACGGCGGCGCTGTTCGAGCCTCTGGGCTTCACGGCCGATCGGCCGCAGGCGATCGCCTGCACCACCGATCCGCGCCCTCCCATGGGACATCATCTCCTGCTCACCCGATCCGGCAACAGCGGCCGACGCATCGGACTGGTCGGGCATCTCGACACTGTCTACACCGCCGAAGAAGAACAGGCCAACGACTTTTCCTGGCGCGTCGCCGGCGAACGCATCTACGGACCGGGTACGGTGGACATGAAGGGCGGCAATGTGCTGATCTGGATGGTCCTGTCGGCTATGCGTGATCTGTCGCCGGTGCTGTTCGACGACATCACCTGGATCGTCCTGTTCAATGCCGCCGAGGAAGGTCTCGACAGCGATTTCGGCCATCTACAGCGCCGTCGCCTGGGAGACCAGGCCCTGGCCAATCTCGTCTTTGAGAGCGGGGAATTTCAGGACGGCATTCAGTATGTCATCTCCCGGCGTAAGGGAAGCGCCGGCCTGCGGGCGATCGCCCACGGACGCTCCGCGCATGCCGGCGCCAGGCATGAATACGGCGCCAATGCCATCATGCAACTTTGCGATTTCATCCAGCGCGTCGGTGGACTGACTGATTATTCGCGTCAACTGACCTGTAATGTCGGCGTGATGCACGGTGGGACCGTGACCAATCGCGTTCCCGACCGGGCGGAAGCGCTGATGGAATTGCGGGCCTTCGATCCGGACGTGCTTGATGAAGCGGTGCGGACCGTTCTGGATCTGAATGGTCTCAGCACCATCGTCAGCCCGATCGACGGCTTCGCCGCGCGAATGGAAATCCAGTGCCGCAAGCGTCTGCCCGCCTGGCCGAGCAATCCTGGCACCGAGCGCCTCATCGGCATCTGGCAAACCGCCGGCAACGCCCTGGGCGTGAAAGTCGCCGGACGCGCCCGCGGCGGCCTGAGCGACGGGAACTTCACCTGCGACCGCATCCCCACCCTCGATGGTCTGGGGCCTGGCGGCGCCAACCTGCACTGCGCTGTCCGCAGCGCGGATGGGCAGGTCGATCAGGAATATGTTCTGTCCAACAGCTTCATCCCCCGCGCCATGCTGAACGTCCTCGGCATCGAACAGCTCGTCCGACATCCCGCAACATAAATGTCGTCCATCGCAAAACTGCGCCCGTCATCGAACAGAGTCACATTGGATCCGGCCACCTTGCCCGGCGACGGTGGATTGGTCAGATCCGCAGTTTGGGCTGTGGCAGCAGGTCGCGATGGCGGGTGGTGCGGATACGGCGACCGGCCTCGCGAGCCAGCGATTCGGAGGGGTAGACCCACGAATAGTCGTATCGGCCGTGATCGCTTGCCAGATAGTTGCACACGATCGTCACCGTCGATGGATGATAATATCGCGCCGCGAGGGCGTGATCGGCACGCGGGCAGCGATGCGACAGCACCTCCGGGGGCTGGCGATTGATCAATCCCGGATCGACCAGCAGATCCCACGCCGACGCCAGCGACCCGTCCTCTTTCTGAAAATAGCGCCCACGGATATCGAAGTACGCCCATCCACCCTCGATGTAAATCTCGTTGACGCCGTGGCCGGTACTGGAGCGCACATCATCGTAATCGATGAGCGTCATGTGTCCCACATAGCGGGAAGGCAGCCCGGCGATCTGTGCCAGGATGCCCAGCACGCGCGCCTGCTCGTTGCACATGCCCGAGCCTTTGCGAATGACCTCCTCCTCCGCCCCGCCGTGAAACAGATCCCCGGCCGATTTCCCACCAGCCAGCCACGCGCCCCGGGTGTAGGTGAAGGGGATGTCCCGGCACCAGTTCAGCAACGCCAGGGCCTTGTCCCGCTCGTCGCTCAATCCCGCGGTCACGGCATCGACGATCTTTTCGAGATAGGCGCGGCCACCGCGCGCATATGGCTGGTTCAGCGGGGTGAACCAGCTGTAGATGTAATCGGCCGTGGAAGGCTGAAGGACGATCGCCTCATCGAAGAAGACGGCATCGACCGTCCCCGCACGGTAGACGCTTCGGCTGACCGTGCTGTTCTCGAGCAGCACCGCCGCCTGGCGCGGGTCATCGCACCGGGCTTCAAGACCGACAAAAGGCAGGGGATCAAAATCACCGCTCACGAATCGCTCCTATCTTCGGCATGGTCCGAAGGTTATCCCGCTGATCGCCTGACAGGGCACCCACCTGCGTGCATCAATCGAAATACAATATATACCACTTTATCGTAACTCTTTTGTTTAACCATAGAAAAAAAAGTTTCATATTTTCTTGCCTCTCCCCAAAACCGGAGGTAGAGTCCATTTCAATGGATCAAGGACATCCATTCCCATCGATTAACGGCGGCGAGCCAAGGGCACGTCGGGATACAGACACATCTTTCAAGGAGAGCGGAATATGACAGGAACATCTATTACATCCGTTGCGCTGGCACTGGCGGTTGGCACGACGGTGGCGAACGCAGCGGAGATTGGCTGGAACGTCAACTCCAACGGGAGTTGGGACGTCGCGGGGAACTGGTCGCCGGCCAATGTGCCCGGCGCTGCGGACGATGTCGTACTCAATAAAGACGTTATCACCACTCATCGAACCCTGTCGCTCGACGGCAACCGCACCATCAACAGCCTGTCAGCAATCAACCATGGGTCGTCGGCCCACGTTTTCACCCTTGCTCCCGGTGATCCCGCTGATTCGGCACTCACAATCCTATCCGGGGATATCACTGCGGATGCGGGCCCAAATAGCGGGGGCAATGAATGGACCGTTCTGCGGTTGGGAAGCGCCAGCGTAAACACACCGATCATCATCGGCGATGGCGTCACACCCGTGACCGATGCCGAATGGCGGCTCGAGACCACCGGCAGCAACGGCAATAGCCGCGGGCGGGCGAGATTGGAACTGGGTGAGGTTCGCGCCATCGAGGGTACGGTCATCACCATCAAAAATCTCCAGAACACCTCGGCGTCAACGGTGGGTATCGGTAATGCCCTTCATCTGTTCCAGAGCAATAACGACTTCCTGGGCAAGATCGTTGTTGATCCCGGGTTCCGCTTTGCCTTCTACTCGGCCGCCGACAACGGCCTCGGCAAGGGCACAATCGAAGTCAACAATGAATCTGCTTTCAATTTTGGTTTGGAGAATCAGACTGAAGAAGCGAATCTGGTTCTCAATCACACTAACGGCTTTACGACATTTTCCATCGATACAGGCTCGGGAAGCGGGGCTGATCCGCGCGGGTCACTAACGCTCAAGGGAAATCTCAGTGGAACCGGGAGCATCGAGATTGGTCCCCGCTTGAGTACATCGACCCTTTTCACCAACACACTCATTCATGACGGAGACAGCACTCTCAGCGGAAATGTGACAGTCAAGGGAGCACTTCGCATCAACGGCACTTGGAGCGGCACCGGCGATGTGCTGGTTTATCACATGTATTCCGGCAACGGAGCCAGCGAGCCGGGTCGGTTTGCCTTGGAAGGTACAGGAACGCTCGGACTGGCCAGTGAAAAAACCGTCACCATTCGAGGGAATACCCACAATACGTATGGTTCTTTCGGCCAAATCGCTCCCGGCACAAACGGAACAATCGGCACACTTACCATCGGTACTGACAACACCAACAGTGTCATCTTCCACGATTACAGTCGATTGCTGATCGACATCGACGGCACTTCGGCCGATCAATTAATCATCAACGGCAATCTGGATTTGAGCCGCGACGCCGATACGCTGGTGTTCAATATCCTGAACGCCCCCAGCCTGGGCCTTTACACCCTCGTCAGCTACACCGGTTCGTTGTCCGGCGAGTTCAACAGCGTCATCGGCCTGCCGGACGGCTATTCGATTGACTACTCGACCAATGGCCAGATCAACCTGATTCCCGAGCCGACGGCGATTTCGCTGCTGGGGCTGGGGGCGCTGGGGCTGCTTCGGCGGCGGCGGAACTGATTTGAGCCGCCCATGATTTGATTTCCCTGAAAGCTCGCCCCACGACACCCCGTCGTGGGGCCGCTTTTTTCAACTGTCGTAAAAGGCTGCACCATGACCGCACCATTGATTCGCCTCTTTGTGATCGCCTCCCTGCTCCTCCCCCCCGCCCTCCCTTGGGCCGGCGCACAGGATCAGCCGGACCAGTACACGATCTTCAACGAACTGGCGACCGAGAGCTTCGGACCGAAGACCGATCCGCTCTATTACCAGTTCCTCGGCGACACCCTCGCCTTCGCTGAGGGCGGCGACTGGATTCACGCCTCGCTCAACTCGGCCGTGATCGGGTTCGAAACCTCTCTCCCGGCCAATGCCTACATCGAGTACGGCCCGACCGCGCAGTACGGCCGGAAAACCGCTCCGCAGGAGCGCCCGTTCTTCATCCATGTGCTCACACTGCGCGGCCTCGAGCCGGGGCAAACCTATCACTACCGTATCGTCGCCGGCGATGGTCGCGGCCAGCCGCTGACCAGCGCGGATCGCACCTTCACCACCCGCACCGCAGACGGAATCATCCCCATTCCCGGCGCCCTCGCCGGCCCACCGTACATTCTCGATCAAGCCGGGGCGTACTATGTGCTGACACAGGATCTGCAAACCCCCGATGCGGGGATCGCGGTCATCGCCGATGGGATCACCCTCGATCTCAACGGCCACAGTCTTACCTTCGCCACCGAAGGCAATACCCCCGCCCGGCAGAATAATGGGATCATTATCGGCCGCGACCACACCGCCGATGTGCCGGCGGTAGTGCGCAATGTGAAGCTGCTGAACGGTACGATCATCCGCGGCAGCTCCCCCGCGATGGAAGAACATAAAAAGAGCGGCTTCGGCTTCAACAACCTGTTTCTCGCCCTGGCGGATGCGGAAATGGCCGGCATCACCGTCGATTTCAACGACCGCTCCCCCCAGGCCTGGGGCGGTGTGATCTGGAATCCCGAGGGGACGCTCGATCTGCATCACAATGTCTTCCTCGATCGCGGCGGGCGCGTCGCCAACCGTCACGGCGCGGGGGTGCGCCCCATCGGCATCAGCTACCGCGAGGCGCCGGCTTCAAACCAGGTGCGATATCATCACAACCTCATCAAGCGCACACGCCAGAACGGTTTCAACGGCGCGCAGCAGGTCGATCACAACGAAATTTATGTGGATAGCTTCTCAACCAACTCCTTCGCCATCCAGCCGAACAACACCGGCTGCCGGGTGACGGGCAACCGTGTCTTCGGAACGGGTTTCAACCCCTATGCGCTTGGATGGGCGCATTACGACCTGAAGGCGACGAAGAACTTCGTGCATCTGCACGGCTTCGACGCCAAGAGCCGCTGGCACGAGCGCTGGGGCGACATCAGCATGTGCGAGGGATTTCGCGTCACCAATTACGGCAAAGGCGGCCAGGACCGCGCCGACCTGGAATACAGCGACAACGCCATCCTCATTCGCGGCGGCGGAGGCAGCGAGTTGCGCGGCACAGGCTTTTACAGCGATGAGACCATTCGCAATCTCGTCTTTCACGACAACATCGTGAAAGTCGAGGCGCTGGACAACCAGACCACCAATGCCGCCGCCATCTCCACGCACGGTCATCACGCCAAGGGAGAGACATCGCTGCCGGTCTACTATCGCAACAACACGCTCATCTCCAACATCTGCAACATCCGCTGGGCCGACAAGTACGGCAAAGGTCAGAACCACCACGTTGAAAACACGAAACTCGTGCGCAGCGGCAACCATCCCGAGTACCACACCTTCAATGTCGAGGGAACCTACTGGGCGACCAACAACGTGGTCCTCGATTGCGAGTTCGGACCGGGCACGCGCTATAACGATGTCATGTGGCGGACCACCAGCCCCAAGAGCTTCTACGAGGTCGCATGGACGCTCTCGCTCACCGGCCCCGCCGGCGCGCGAGTGACGATCAAGGACGCCCAGGGCAACCCTGTCTTCAGCGGCGTCATCGGTGAGGATGGCGCGGTGAAAATCCCCCTCACCCAGGCCCGCATCAGCCCGCCGAAAAACTACAAGAAGGAGCATCGCACCGTCGGCTGCACTGAAACCGCCTTCACCCCGCACACCGTGCAGGTGCAGGCCAACGGTAAAACCGCCACCCAGACCATCCAGATGACCCGACAGCGCGCCCTCACCTTCCAGTCCGGCCGCCTGAAGGAAACCCCCTGACCGCCCTCGGCGCGGCAAGGACGCGCGTGAGCCGACAAAACCATCGGCTCGCTTTTTTCCTTCGTTGGAAACGCTATACTTCATCCGCCGGATGGAACCGGTGGAACGGGCTTACGCATGGATGCGAAATTCACTCTCGGCGAACCACGCGCCCTCATCTCCCGGGCGGCGATCCTTCACAACGCACGCCTGATCCGAAAATCCCTCCAGCCCGGTACGAGGATCTGCGCCATCCTCAAGGCCAACGCCTACGGCCACGATGCGGGCATCGTGCTCGACACTCTCTGCAATTTTGACGACAACGGCGGCGATGTCCCGCTGATCGATGCGATCGCCGTCGCCAGCATTGACGAAGCCTGCGAGATTCCCGAGACCTCTCTGCCCATCCTCATCTTTCGCCCCGTTGAAAACACTTTTCTCGGCCGGCAGCGAAGCAAGATCGAACTGGCGATTCGCAATGGATGGACCCTCACGCTTTGCAGTGCCGCAGCGGCGAACGACGTGGCGCGCATCGCGCTCGCGGCCGGTGTGCGCGCCAACGTGCAAGTGATGGTGGACACGGGCATGCATCGCAGCGGGGTATCGATCGACGAATTCGACCATCTGACCCACGTTGTCGCGACCCGGCCATCGCTGCGGCTCACGGGCGTATGCTCCCATTTCGCGATCTCCGAATCCCCGCATGATCCGATCACGCAATCGCAGCTCCAGCGATTTCACGATCTGATGCATTCCCGCCCGCCTGACAGGCAGGTGATCCGTCACCTCGCGAACTCGGCCGCGGTGTTCCTCATTCCACAGTCGCATTTCGACATGGTGCGCCCGGGGCTGGCGCTCTATGGGATCGACCCCACCTGCCGTCCGAGCCTCGACCGCCCGCTGCGCCCCGCGATGAAATGGACCGCGCCTCTCATGGGCATTCGGGAATTGAAACAAGGAGACGGCGTCGGCTATGGGCAGACCTGGCAAGCCCGGCGGGACACCCGGATCGGCCTTGTGCCCGTGGGTTATGCCGATGGATACCTGCGATGCTTCGGCAATCGCGCCAGGATGATCCTCAACGGCCACCCCGTAAATGTCGTCGGACGGGTGAGCATGGATCTGACGACGATCGATCTCGGCGAGCATCCCGCGAACATCGGCGACGAGGTCACCATCCTCGACAACGACCCCCTCTCCCCCGCCAGCGTGTACGAGCTGGCGCGTCTCGGGGAAACCATCCCCTACGAAATCTTCTGCCGCATCGGCTCGCGGATCCCCCGCATCGCCGTCGATGCCGAAGAATCCCTCGCCGCCCTGGAAAACACCTCCGACGAATCGCCGGAATTCATCTGAAGCCCCGCTTCTCGCCATCAGCCCGGGCATCGTCAAATATATGGGAATCAGGGTATGCCCACGCCCACCGCCTTGGCTGACACATGCCCCGCCGGGCTGTATAACAACCTCTCTCATACTTGAAGGAGCATTATGGCGTACAACGGCCTGAATATCAGCGGGAAGATTTGTCTGGTCACCGGTGGGACCAGCGGCATCGGGCGGGCGATCGCGATGGGCTTCGCCGAGGCCGGCGCGAAGGTGGTGGCGGGATCGACCAATCCCGACAAGGTCGCCGCCATGCAGGCCGAACTGGGACAAGAACATCACGCGCTGACATTGAATGTGTCGGACCCCGAAAGCGTGAAGTCCGCGATCGACGCAACGGTCAAAAAATTCGGCCGGATCGACGCCGTCGTCAACGCCGCGGGCGTCATCAAAAAGCTGCCGTCGCTGGAGATGAGCATCGAGGAGTTCGAGCGGATCGTGAAGATCAATCTCACGGGCAGTTTCATCGTCGCGCAGGCGGCCGGCCGGATCATGAAGGACCAGGCGCCGGACAACAAAGGCCAGCGCGGCAGCATCCTGTTCATCGCGTCGCTCAACAGCTTCATCTCCCTAAGCGAGGTGCTGGCGTATGCGGCGAGCAAGAGCGGCGTGATGGGGCTGACGCGCGGACTGGCCAACGAGTGGGCGAAGTACGGCATCCGCGTGAACGGGATCGCCCCGGGGGTCTTCCCGACGGATCTGAATCGCCCGCTGATCGAAGGCACGCCGCGCGGAGAATGGCTGAGGAAACACACCCCGCTGGACCGTTTTGGCGAGGCCGACGAACTCGTCGGCGCCGCGATCTACCTGACCAGCCCCAGCGCCAGCTACACCACCGGTGAGACGATCCTCGTGGACGGCGGCTTTCTCGCCCGCGGCGTGTGATGCCCCCGTCGTTACCGGCGATCGCCGAGGATTCTCAGCAGCATCAGGAACAGGTTGATGAAATCGAGATAAAGCCGCAGCGCGCCGTTGACCGAATATCTCGCCGCCAGCTTCGCGTCGTGCGCGGTCGCGCGGGCGATCTGCTTCAGGTTCTGCGTGTCGTATGCGGTCAAACCGACGAAGATCAGCACGCCGGCGTAAGTGATGATCCAGTAGAGCGTCGAGTTGGCCCAGAACATGTTGACGACCGAGGCGATGATCAGGCCGATCAGCGCCATGAACAGGAGGCTGCCCCAGCTCGACAAATCCCGCTTGGTGGTCATCCCGTAAACGCTCATCGCCCCGAACGTGCCGGCGGTGACGAGGAACGTGCTGGCGATGGACGACTTGGTGTACATCAGGAAAATGATCGACATCGTCAATCCCATCAGCGCCGAATAAAGCAGGAACAACGCCGTCGCCGCCGTCGCGCCGACGCGCTGCACCGCCGCGCTGATCGTGAACACCAGCGCGAGCTGCGCGATGACCAGCACGATCATCGCAACCGGGTTGAGCACCATCGCCTGGAGGTCCTCGTTCCTGGAGACCACCCACGCCACCCCGCCGGTGACGGCCAGCCCCGTCGCCATCCACGCGTAGACGGAATTGAAGAACGCGACGACGGCCCCGCTGTCGGTACGGTCGGAACTGTAATCCAGCGGATTCGTGGTCGAACCGAAATTGGGCATTCTTGACATGTTGATCTCCTTGATCTTGTTCGATAACGGCCGCCCCAATCATGGCGGGAAATTCACTGTAGCTCCGTCTTCCGTCATCGTCCAACTTCGGGAACGGACTTCAGGGACTTTGCCCCGGAAAAAGGTTCTATTCCCGCTCCGACGGATGCCAGCGGCGCAGCGCCAGTCGTGAGGCCAGTCCCACGCCGGCGAACAGCGCCAGCCCCAGCGCGCTGGCCAGCAACAGGGCGGCGAAGACCTTGTCGGTGCGCTGCTGCGTGCGCGCAATGTCCACCAGACCGCCCAGTCCCCCGCCGCCGACGAACTCCCCGACGATCGCGCCGATCACCGCCAGCCCCGCCGCGATGCGCATCCCCGTCAGGATCTGCGGCATCGCCGCCGGCAGACGCAGCTTCCAGAGCGTCGCCCATCGATTGGCGCCGTAAAGTCGAAACAGGTCGCGCAGCGCCGGATCGGTCGAACGCAATCCATCCAACGTGTTGGCGATCACCGGGAAAATCGACACGATGAACGCCGACACGATCACCGTTCGCATCCCATATCCAAACCAGATCACCAGCAGCGGGGCGATGGCGATGATGGGAACGGTTTGAAAGAAAATCGCATAGGGATAAAACGCCCGCCGCACCCATCCCGCCGATGAAAGCGCGATCGCCGCGATGACCCCACCCGCGACGCTCATCCCAAACCCCACCAGCGTCGCGCACGCGGTTTCCCATGTCGCGCGCCCCAGTTCCTGCGACTGCGTGACGAGCGTTTTCGCGACGGTCGAGGGCGCGGGCAGCAGGTACGACGCGACCGCCCCGCCGCGCACAAGAATCTCGACGACCAGCACCACGATGACGAACGTGACGATCGGCGGAAAAACACGTCTGAATCCGCGACACCTCCTCATGGCCGCTCCCCCCGTTCGAGCGCATCGTACAGAATCCCCGTCTGCCGCGCGAACTCCGGCGTGGCGCGCAGCCCGGCGAGGCGATCCTCCGGTAGATCGATCGCATGATCGAGCATGATCCGCGCCGGACGCGAGGTGAACACCACCGCCCGCCGCGCCAGAAACGCGGCCTCGGCGATCGAATGCGTGACGAACAACACCGTCATCCTCCGCTCCCGCCACAACGCATGCAGTTGCTCGTCCAGCCGCTGCCGCGTCAGCTCATCGAGCGCCGCGAACGGCTCATCGAGCAGCAGCAGCCCCGGATTCGTCACCAGAGCCCTGGCCAGCGACGCCCGCATCCGCATTCCACCCGAAAGCTGCGCGGGATAAAGATGGATCGCATCCGCCAGCCCCACCTGCTCCAACGCCGCCGCCGCTGCATCACAACACTCGGTTTGCCCGACGCCGCGCAGTTCCAGCGGCAACGCCACGTTCCGCAACACGCTCCGCCAGGGCATGAGGTGCGCATCCTGAAACACGTAGGCGACCGTTCCGGGATTCACCTCCACGACGCCGTGGTTCGGTTGGTCCAGCCGCGCGATCAGACGCAGCAGCGTGGATTTCCCACACCCGGACGGCCCGAGCAACGCGGCGAATTCACCGGCTGAAATATCGAGATTGAGGTTGTCGATTGCGCGCACGCCGCCGTCGAACATCCGGCTGACGTTTCGCAGCCGCACGCCGAGCGCGTTCGACGAGGCGGCGGAAGACGAAGTGGCGGAAAAAGTCACGGCGGAATCATAGCAGGGATTGAAGCGCATCCCATTTATTTTCATTCCCGCGCCCGCCACTCCACCGCGGCGACCGCATCTGCCCGTAGCACCGTCCACCGTTTTCCTGTGTCACATGTCGAGACTGCCGGGCGTGCCACGCCTGATCGTCAACCCGTCAAGACCCGGCCGCCAGGAACCGCGTGTCATCCGCCGAAGAATGAAGGAATACGACCTGATGAAACGCCCCCGCGCCCAACTGAAAACCAAATTGACAGCAGGAGTTGGAGCTTAACCAAATGGCATTCGGGACGCGAACGACAATCGTAGTTGATATCGTAGGTAAATAACCGTTTGCGTCCCGTTTAGGGCATGAAGTGGCGGAGGTAGTTGCAGGCGAACCGTTACTCGAACGCCTCGTCTGGAATGCGCCACAGTCGAACTGTCTGGT
>CAYUNS010000019.1:0-28815 GCA_964446155.1 uncultured Tepidisphaeraceae bacterium
CGACCAGTTCCGGGCAACTGCGCTCCCGCGACATTCCCTTCGACCGCATCCAGCCCGGCGAGAGTATTTACTTCGGACCGGAGGGAATCGATCGATAATCCCCTCGCGGCCTTCGATCATCGGATCGCAATCCGCCGCAACCGGGGAGCTTGAAGAAGCCCCCGGTTGTGGATGATCCCGATCGTCGTTAACTTTAAAGCCATGCAATCCATCCTCGACACCCTCAAATACGACGCCAACGGCCTGATCCCCATCATCATCCAGGATGTTCGGAACAATGAAGTGCTCATGATGGCCTTCACCAATCGCGAAGCGATGGAGAAGACGATCGAAACCGGCAAGGTTCACACCTACAGCCGAAGCCGTGGACGGCTGGCGCTCAAGGGGGAATCGAGCAGGCACTTTCAGCATGTGCGGGAGATCCTCACCGACTGCGACCGCGATGTCGTGCTGGTGAAGGTCGAGCAGGATGTGGCGGCGTGCCATGAAGGGTATCGAAGCTGCTTTTTCCGCACCTATCGGCCGGGGGAACCGGACTGGAAGATCACCGGTGAAAAGGCGTTCGACCCGGACAAGGTTTATCACAAGTGAATCCGGTCATCTGTCATGAGGTCGGCGCGTGGGATCGAAATTCGCCCAGAAATCCAGCCTTCAGGATGCGCTGCCGCTGGCAGGCCGGTCCAATCCGCGAAACGCCCTCCTATGGATCGTCGCGGGGTATCTGCTGCTGATCGGTTTCGGATATGTGGCCCTTCGCGCCGACGGCGCGATGAGCCGCGGACACGAGATGAGCCGTGAACGCGCCTGGTTCGCCGCGGTGAACGCGACGACGCTGACCGGATTCCAGCAGACGATTGCCCTCTCCGACTATCGCCCCGCCGGGCAAATCGCCATTCTTGTCATGACCGTCGGTGGAATGATGTTCACGCTCATCGTCGGCGGATGGGCCGTCGCGCGCATCGCGCGCATGCGGTTCTCCGATGAGCGGATCGTGATGTCGGCAGGAATCACGGTGCTTGCGGCGGCGACGATCGGGTCGTTCAAAAGCGACGACACCAACGGGGCCTTGGGCGGAATGTTTGAAACCCTCAGCGCCATGGGCAACAGCGGACTGGCTTTCCAATCCGGTTCAACCGGCTTGTGGACGGTCGGATTGCTCCTGCCGCTGGCGCTGATCGGCGGGCTTGGTTTGCCTGTCCTGATGGAATGCGGCGAAGCGATCTTCCGCGCCCGCCCGTTGTCGCGCCACTCGCGGCTGGTCATCCTCATGACGGCCGGGACGTGCATGACGGCGACCCTGGTTTTTGTTCTCGTGAAATGCCTGCACGTCCCCCCCACGTCGGCCGAGACGTGGCGCGGCGACTTCGTCTCCAGCGCCGTCGCGGCGATGAACGCGCGAACGGCCGGGTTTCCTCTCGAACCGGTCTTCTCCTTTCCGCGCACGATGGAATGGCTGCTCTCGATCGTCATGATCATCGGCGCCGCGCCCGGAGGGACGGGCGGAGGATTGAAGGTCACGACCGTGGTGATAGTGGTTGTCGGCGTCGTGCGATCCTTTCGACGGGAAATTCCCGGCCGCGCCTTCGCCTGCGCCATGCTCTGGATCGCCATCTATTTCTCGCTGCTGCTGCTCACCCACCTGGTGCTGCTTCACACCCAGCCCCAGATGCCGGCCGACCGACTGCTTTTCATCGCGATCAGCGCGATCAGCAACGTCGGACTCTCCCACGATCCGATCTCCCTCACCGGCGAAAGCCTCCATGCGATCACCGTCGCCATGCTGCTGGCGCGGCTCGTTCCGGTGGCGATTCTCTGGTGGATGGTGTCGTGGGCGCGCGAGGAAACCGTTGCGGCGGCGTGAGAGTGAGGAGGATCAACGGGGTTTTTGCAGTTCTTCCCGCTCGATCTGCCTGATCTTTTCCACCCGCCGATCGTGCCGGCCGTCACCGAACGGCGTCGCAAGGAATATCTCGATGATGGTCTTGATGTGATCGTCCGTCAGCAGGTCCGTTCCCACGCAGAGGATATTGCTGTGATTGGCTTCGCGCGCGACGCGCGCCGTCACCTCGTCATGCGCCAGCGCCGCCCGCGCGCCGATGACCTTGTTGGCGGCGATCGACATGCCGATCCCGCTGCCGTCGAGGAGGATCGCCACATCGTGCGACCCGTCCGCCACCGCCCGCGCCGCCAGCGCGGCGAACTCCGGGTAGTCGCACGCGGCTGGAGCGTCGCAGCCGAGATCGTTGAACTCGTGACCGAGCCTTTTCAGCACCGGCAGCAAGCGGCGCTTGACGTCATAACCGCGATGATCACACGCAATCGCCACCTTCATCGGTTTCAACTCCATTGCACTCACGGCAGCGACCTTTCGTTCAATCGCCGTTCGATCATCTCCCGCAGTTGGCCGGCCAACTCGGTATAGACCGGCAGCTCACTGCCGATCGGATCGTCCACCTCGCCCCGGGGGGACAGAGTCGCCACCTTCCCCGCCGCCGACGGCGCCAGCGCGGTCACCGCCTGCGCGTGGCTTCGGCTCATGGTGAAGATGATGTCGGCCTGATGAATCAACTCGACGCTCAACGGTCGCGACCGATGCCGCGAAAGATCCGCTCCCAGCGCCTTCACCGCGTCCACCGCGTGCGCCGCGGCCGGCGCGCCGGGCAGGGCATGGCTCCCTGCGGAAAGCACGGTGATTCCCCGGCCTTCGATCTGGTCGGGCGCGACCTGCAACCGATCGGCGATGACCCGCCGCGCGATCGCCTCGGCCATCGGTGAACGACAGGTGTTTCCGCTGCACACAAACAGGATCGTGGTCTGAAGCAATCGGTCGATGATCCTTTCGTCATAAACGCCCACCCGGACGATCTCGTAGCGATTTCCGTCCACGCGCACGATCGTCGAGGGCTTCGCGTATCGCGTCATCCCCGCATCCAGCACCAGGTCCACCCGCTCCTGAAATTCATCCGACAACTCATCGCCCCGTCGGGCCGGCTGGTTGCCGTGGGTGGGCGCCATCGTCAGGGCGACCGGCTCCCGCACCTGCCGGAGCACGCGCGAGGCGACGGGATGATCCGGGCATCGCAGCGTGATCGTTGACTGGTCATACACATCCGATTCCGCGATGTTGAGCCGCCTCGCCACGGCCTGCCGGACTTCCTCCGGCGCCTCGAACATCAGCGCGACCGGACCGGGCCAGAGCTTGCGCATCATGCGCCTGGCAAGCTCGCCGATTTCGCCGAGGTACGGCTCGGCCGATTCCGGGGAACCGACGTGAATGGTGAACGCCCGTTCATTCTCCTCCCCGCGCAAGGCCTTCAGCCGCTCCAGCGCCCGCGGGTGGCTGATGACGCCCGCCGCGCCGTAAACGGTTTCAGTCGGAAGGACAACGATCCTGCCTTCCGTCAGCATCTCGATGCCCTGGCGCAAGCCCGGCGGTGCGGGGTCTGAGACATCATGGATCGGCACGGTCTGTGTTGGCATCGATTCGATCTCCGGCGGATTATGAGGATGATCGCACGCGAGTGTCAAGTTGAGCAATAAACCGATTCCTCCCGCGCGTCCCCTGCTCCGTCGAGGTCTGATAACCGCCACATGGAGACATTTTATGAAGGGATATACCCGAAAAGTGCGATTCGGCGCTTCCCTTTTGCGCTCATTTGACGACATTTGCTACGTCTCAATAATCGCGGCGTGCATCACGACCGATGAGGAAAGGCATGGAGCAACCCCGTCCGGAACTTATCCCCAATCCCGCCGTTCGACGGCTCAGTCTTTACCTGCGCCAGCTCGAGGGCTTCAAACGGATGCAACGCCGGACGATCTCCAGCAAACAGCTCGGCGAGTCGCTCGGATTGACCGATGCGCAGGTCCGCAAGGACCTGGCTTATTTCGGCCAGTTTGGACACCCGGGCATCGGCTATCGCGTCGATGAACTCATCGCCCAGGTCAGGCGAATCCTCGGCACCGACAAGACGTGGAATGTCCTGCTCGTGGGCGCCGGCAACCTCGGCCGGGCGCTGATCGCCTACCGCGGGTTTGATGTGAAGGGCTTCCGCCTCGTCGCCGTCTTCGACGCCGACGCCTCGAAAACCGGCCGGAAACACGGCGCGTTCACCATTCAACCCATGTCTGAATTGAAGGAAACCATCGACCGGGAATCGATCCGCCTGGCGATCATCGCCGTCCCCGCCGACCATGCCCAGCCGGTCGCCGATCAGCTCGTCGAAGCCGGCGTCAAGGGCCTGCTCAACTTCGCCCCGACCTCGATCAATGTCCCCTCCCACATCGCCCTCAATGCCGTCGATCTCGCCGTCCAGCTCGAACAACTCGCCTTCCAGGTCAATTTCCCCACCGCCGGCTGACCAGCCAACAAGACGATCGATTTCGCTTAACCAGGTATCGTCCCCGCGTTTCGCACGAGTTCGATGAACATGCGCATCCCCACGTCCAGGGCCGCATCGGTGAAGTCGTAGCGGTCGCTATGCAGCGGCGGGTAGGCTGGATGATCCGGGGGGCGGACACCGACCATGAAAAAGCATCCCGGCACTTTTTCCAGGTAATACGCAAAATCCTCCCCCCCCATCGTCGCGCGTGCGGCCGGCAGGTAGCGATCCGATCCGAGCAACCGCTCCGCCGCCCTCGCGACATAATCCGCCATCGCTGGATCGTTGATCGTCGGAGGATATCCCTCGATCCAATCAAACCGCAACGAGCATCCGTTCGCCGCCGCGATTCCCCCGCAGCGGCGCTCGAGGGCATCGCGGGCGATGCCGCGCATCCGCGGATCGAGCGTCCGCACCGTGGCTTCGATGATCGCGGTGTCGGGAATGACATTGACGGCCGTGCCGGCGTGGATCATCCCCACGGTCATCACCACTGGTTCGGTCGGATCGAACTCCCGGCTGACGAGTTGTTGCAGATTCAGCACCGCCTCGCAGGCCGTGACGATCGGATCGGCGCCGAGGTGGGGAAACGCCCCGTGACATCCCGTTCCCAGGAACTCGGCGGTGAATCGATCCGTCGCCGCCAGTAGCGCGCCCGGCCTGGTTGAAACGCATCCCACCGGCAGCCCCGGCCAGCCGTGCAGACCGAATATCGCCTTCACCTCCGGTCCGATTCGTCCATCCAGCACCCCGGCCTCGACGAGCCGTGCGGCGCCCCCGCCGCCTTCCTCCGCCGGTTGCCAGATCAGCTTCACGCAGACGGGCAATTCATCCTTCATCGCCGCCAACACGCCCGTCGTTCCCAGCAGCGTGGCGATGTGTCCATCATGCCCGCAGGCATGCATCCGCCCCGGATGCGCGCTCGCATACGGCAAGCCGGTCTTTTCCTGAATCGGCAGGGCGTCGATATCCGACCGCAGCGCGATGCATGGTTTGCGCTCATCCCCGATCCAGGCGATCGTCGCCGTCGGCGCATCCGGCACGCCCGCGATAAAATCGATCCCCTGCCGCCTCAGCGTCTCACGAATCACCCCGGCCGTCTCAAACTCCTCATACCCCAGTTCCGGGATGCCATGCAGCCGATGCCGCAGCGCCGTCACCTCCGCCAACCGACCCTGAATCAGCGCGTCAATGTTCATCACGTCGATCACCCTATCGCATCCCGCCTTCAATTCAATCGCGCCGGGATTGTATCCCGGCCGGCTTGGGAGGGAATCATGCGGCGGCGGATAGCTTCGGTTTATGACAAATATAACGATTTTGCGGCTAAATCGTCCTCCGTGGATCGCCGATATGTCCCATGCGGCGCAATCGCTTGGAATGGGTGGCATCGAGCGGCCACCCGCGGTGCATCCATCCGCCCGCCAAATCACAAGGAGTCTATTCATGAATCATCTGCAACGCCTTGCCGCCGTGACATTGACGATGGCGCTGACCACACCGATCGGCGGAGCTTTCGCCCAGGAACTTCCGACGGATCGAAGCCAGGAACGCGAACAGGAGCGCGCCAAAAACATGCCCGTCGAGCGACGACTCGATCAGGTCAAGAAGCTGCTGATGCAGAACCAGGGACCGCAGGCGGCGATGACGCTGAACCAGATCAAGAAAGACCATCCGGATCATCCCGAGGTGCTGGCATACGAGGGCCAGATCCTGGTGATGCAGAACAACGTGAGCGGCGCGTTGACGGCGCTGAACGCGGCGGTGGCGAAGGAGGAGCATCAGCCGATGGCCAACGCGCTGCTGGCTTTCATCGATCTTCGCATGGGCAAGCCCGATGAGGCGCAAAAGCGACTGGAAGCGACGATGGCGGTCCATCCCGATCATCCGCACCTGTTGATGATCGCCGCGCAACTGAAGATGCATCAGGCCGACTTCGAGGCGGCGGCGGTGTTGTGGGAAAAACTCGCCGCTCATCAGCAGGCGGAACCGTCGCAGCGCGCCCAGGCCAACGCGCAGCTCGGGCTGATCTACGGTCAGCAGAACAAGCACGCCCAATCCGCCGAGGCGATGGGCAAGGCGTTGGCGATCAACTGGGTTCCCGACGTGGCGCTCGAGCAGATTCGGCAATATCACCAGGCGCAAATGCCCGGTGAAGCGCTGGAGGCGATTCGCATCGCCCGCCAGCGGCTACACCAGCACACGCAAGTGCTTCAACAACTCAATATGCAGATCGCGCCGATTGAACAGGAACTGAAGCTGGCCCACGCGGACCAGGTGATCGCGGGCAAATCGAGCATGTCGCTCGACGCCTCGATCCGCTTCACCGACAACCTGCGGTACGAGCTGCGCGAGGCGAAGGATGAACCCACCGTCGCGCTTCGGCAACGGCTGGAAAAATACCAGGTGGACGCCCACCTCAAGCGGCTGGAGAACACCCTGGCCGACACCAATGTGACGGACCTGGAAAAGCACGTCGCGGCGGTGCGCGCGGTCATCGGACAAGTCCATTCCGCCGTCAAGCGCGACCCGGATCGTCTGGACACGCCGGAAGTGGCCAAGCAACTCGCGGGCGCGCAGGAGCATCTGGCCGACGCCTATCGCAAGCAGGGGCACGTCGCCATCAAGCTGATCGACGAAGGCTGGCGATTGCAGGATTTCGACACCTTCAATGCGGATCAAAAGGCGAAGGTCGAGGAAAACGGCCTGAAGACCTGGCGGGAAATGCCCCCGGAAGACAAGGAAATCCTCACGACCTACCTGAGCATCAAGCAGGATCAGCGCAACGCCGCCGCCCCGAAGTGGGAAAGCCAGATGAACCTCTTCACCTCCTTCGCCGGCGATGAGGAGAAGCTTGTCGCATTGGCCAAGGCGTTCGCCGAGCATGTGAAGGACATCGATGTCAGCGACGAGGAGGTGGCCCGGCAGGCGGTGTTGCAGGATTTCGTGTTCAGCAAACCGCACACCACCGGCGATCCGATCGGCATGGGCATGTTTGCATTTCGGGAGCGATCATTCACCTATTGGGACAACTTCGCCGGTTTCAGGATGAAGGAAAGCCATGACTGGCCGACGCTGATCGCGGGCTGCACTGAAATCCTCCGGCTCTACCCGCGCCCCGCGGCGCTGCGCGACCGGGGCATGGCGCACTTTTTTGCGGGCGATTTGGAAAAGGCCTACCACGACATTGCCGCCAGCGTCGCCGTGGCTTCCTGGGAACGCGCCCGGCTGTACCGGTTCAACGAGGGGATGGAGGGACGATGGGACATCACCGGCGTCCCGGTCGTGCAGCAACTGCATGCGCTGGTGAACGGCCAGCGCACCACCGAAGGCCCGTTTCCCACCGCGCCGCTCATGGATGCGCTGGACCACATCAAAAACGAGCGCTGGCTGGAGTTGGCTCGCTACGCCGCCATGGAGCATCCCCAGAACAGCTTCGACAAGCAGCTGGTGGACAACATCACGTTCCACTTCATCGGCGCGAATCTTTACACGACGCAAATGCTCGACGCGCTCGTCGAGGCGATTCGCAACACCAGCGACGCCGCCGACCGGGAAGCGCTGCTCGCCGTGAGCAAGAAGGTGCTCGGCTCGGGAACTCATCCATACTTCTCGCTGCTCCAGGCGGACCAGGCGGAAAATGAGGAACAACGGGGCAACAGGCTGCGCTATGCGATCTTGAAGCACCCGCGCGACGTGTCATTGAACGTCGCCTATGCCCGTCACCTGGAAAAGACCGACAAAACGACCGAGGCGATGCATTGCTACAACGTCGCCGCCGGCGGCAAAAACGTCAATCAGCTCACCGGCGACGCCAAGGCCGCCGCCGAAGCGCGCGACAGGCTTGAGGGCAAAGGCGATCCCAAGGCGATTCAAAACATCTACATCGACTTCGCCAATGCCATGAACAAGAAGCAGAACCGTGGGGTCGACGACGGGGCTCAATGGGAAGCCGCGCTGCTGCGTCTTGAAACCTTCGGGGTGAAACGGGCGGGCCTGATCGGTCAGATCGCCGACGCCCGGGCCGCCATGAAGGACCACGCGGGCGCCAACCTGATCATTGATGAAATGCTCAAGGCATCGCCCGAGCGTGCCGGACAACTGAATGCCATCAAGGGCGTCCGCTACAAGGATCTCAAGCAGTTTCCCCAGGCGATCAACAGCTTCAACGTGGCGATCGAGTCCGGCTTCCAGCAGCCCTGGGTCTATGCCCAGCGAGGGCATCTGCACCGCCAGATGATGAAATTCGACGAGGCGGTCGCGGACTATTCGGTTTACCTCGAGGTGCAACCGGAAGACGACAATGTGTTGAACAGGCGATCGGAACTGTACGAATACATCCAGAACGAATGGGACAAGGCGCTGGTCGATGCGGAAAAGGTGATGGAGATTCGGAAAAAGCGAAATCCCGAATACGATTCGCTCGCCATGACTCTGCGCATTGGAAATCTCAAGTCGAAAATCGCCCTGCGCAAACTTCGGGAACTGGGCTTGTGACCGCACGGTCCGTCCATGCGAAAGAAAGCAGCCCGCGTGTTCACCCCGATGGCATGGGATTGTCATCGGGGTGAACCTACAATCCGGCGATGATTGGTTCGGATGCTTCGTTCTCGCGGCGGCTTCTTGCCTGGTACGGCCGACATCGGCGTGATCTTCCGTGGCGTCGGGAGCGGAACGGTCGCCCCGATCCGTATCATGTCCTGGTCAGCGAGGCGATGCTTCAACAGACGCAGGTCGCCACGGTCATCCCCTACTTCAACCGATTCATCGAGCGGCTGCCGACGGTGAACGATCTGGCCGACGCCGACGAGCAGGTGGTGCTGCGGCTGTGGCAGGGATTGGGATATTACTCGCGGGCGAGAAATCTCCGCAAAGCCGCGAGGCGGATCGTCGATGAGCATGGCGGCGACGTTCCCGATACGGTCGAAACGCTGCTGGAACTGCCCGGTGTCGGACGATACACCGCGGGCGCGGTGGCGTCGATCGCCTTCGACCGGCGGGCGCCGATCCTGGACGGGAACGTCGAGCGGGTGCTTTGCCGAATCGACGCGATCCGGGAAGACCCCCGCGAACCCCAAACCCGACAGCGCCTGTGGCGCCGGGCCGAGGAGACGCTGCCGCGAAAGCAGGTGGGAGATTTCAATTCCGCGATGATGGAACTGGGTGCGATGATCTGCACCCCGCGAAATCCGCAATGTCTGATCTGCCCCGTGCGCGGGCATTGCCAAGCGCAATCGATCGGGATTCAAAACAACATCCCAACACCGCGCATCGCCAAAAAATCCCCCCTGCTTCATCGCGCCACGTTCTGCATTCGACGGGGCGAGCGCTGGCTGATCGAGCGGCGACCGGAAAAAGGTCGATGGGCGGGACTGTGGCAGTTCATCACCATCGACAGAGACGCGAAAAATACGGACATTGCAGGCGAGACGGATGCATTGCCCCTTCCGGTTCGGATCATCGCCCCACTGGGAAAGGTGACGCACGCGCTGACGCATCGGAAATACGAGTTCCATGCATACCTCTGCGAAGCGACACGCCGACCGGTACACGCGCCCGGGGAAAATCGCGTCTGGGTCACCTCGGCCGAGCTGGATCAATATCCCCTGTCGCGGCCGCAACTAAAGATCGCCGAGATGCTGACGCGGATCGCACCGCCTGCGGATGCACGCACCGGGGAGCGCTGATGCCCACCTGACGCACACCGGGAGAGAAGTTGGCGCCGACAAACGAAGCGTCACGGAAACATGTCCCGGCGGATGCGAGCAGACCACGATCGATCAACCTGACATCCACGCGCGCCTGCGGCCAGGGAAGATGATCGACATCGAATCGCCGGACAACGCCCTGCCGATGGATCAGGGCCGTGTAGCGTTCGAGAAGAAAATGATCGAGTGATCCTCCATCGGTGGGACGGAACACCGTCCCGGGATCGATCCGCGCGCGGTATTCAAACGCATTGTGGTCGGCGACCAACCGGCCGGTGATTTGATCCCACGTCTCATGATGATATCGCATGGTCGCGAATCGATAGGGAAGCCCGTGCAGGCGCGGCCCGATCAGGATGGCGAGGCGATTGGGGATCCATTCGGAAACGAAATGGATCGCGGGGCGACCTGACGACTTCCACTATGGGAAGTATCCGGCGCGCGGCAACGCATCGTTCCCGGTTTCGAAGGTTTCACCGACGATGAAAGAATTGTAAGGGAACGGGCGATTTTGATGGGCGACATCCTGTCCGCGCAACCGTTTCGATTTGCCCGCCTTGCCTGCATATCGTACATCCCCAAAGAGGCCGGCAGCGTTCACTTGCCGGATACGTCGCATGGAACCACTGGAAGACGACACAACCATCGAATATCCCCGCCCGCGAACGGCGACCGTGCTGGTGCTGTTGATCGGTGCGGCGCTGACGCTCAGCTATCTTGGCGCGTATGCCCTGACCAATGCGCTGTTGACGGCCGAATTGATTTCCCCCTGGCCGACTTCGGAAGATCCGCGCCCGCGTTATTTTCTCACCGGTTTTCTGGGGTTGTCCGGTCTGTTCATCATAACATGCGGATTATTCCGGCTGATGAGTTGGAGGCAGCTTCGCCGCATCGACGCGATGGCCGGTGAGGAATGAACCGGCCGGTATGGAAGAAACGAATCACGCCTGCATGGACAGCTCGCGCTGCAACGCCAGCGCAAGCTGCTGGAGGATGACGCTCACGTTGACGTTGGCATCGAGGTATCCCTCGGCGCGGACAATGGCGTCGATCGCGGCACAGGTGCGTTCGAGCGATTCGGGGTCATCCGTGCGCGGCAACCGCCGGCGGAGGTGTTCGGCCGAGAGGTGCAGATACAGCGACAGCCCCTCGCGATTGGCCTGATCCTTGCTCGAAAGCGGATCGCGCTCGTTCTGCTTTTCAGCATAGGCTTCCCCCGAGGCCTTGAACCAGCCCGGAAGGCCCGTGGAATCTCCCCCGGACGCAAGCGAGTCGAGCTGGGACATCAACTCGCGGGCGCGTTCGATCACGCCGTCCTCCAACCATTTCAGCGCCATCCCCAGCGAACCCCGTGCGAACAGCGCGGCATCGGCGGCGAGAGAGGGATCGACCTCGCGCCGCTGAAGCTCCCGGCGGACGAGATCATCGCTCAACGGCGCGAACGAAATATGCTGACAGCGGCTGCGAATGGTCTGCAACAGCGATGCGGGCTGATCGGTGATGAGAATGATGACGGTTCGTCCCGCGGGTTCCTCGAGCGTCTTGAGCATCGCGTTCTGCGCCGCCGCGTTCATCAGGTCGGCCTGCTCGACGACGAAGACCTTGCCGTGGTTCATCGCCGCCTTGCGGTTCGCAGGCTCCACCAGTTCCGGGCGGATGACATCGATCGACAGCGCGATGCCTTTCGATTTGCCGGTCTTGTCGTGATAGCGAATGAGTTCCTTGTAGACGACATGAAAGTCGGGATGGTTGCCGGCTTCGAAGACACGGCAACTGTCGCAGCTTCCACAGGGGAGATCGCCGTTGGAACGTTCGCACAGGAACAGCGCGCCCAGCGCCCTCGCGGTCGTCGCCTTTCCCACCCCCGCCGGGCCGCTGAAGATCAGGCCGTGCGGCAGGCGCGACGATCGCCACGCGCGGCGGATCGCGTCGATCGCCGCGGGTTGCCCGAAGATATTGTCAAAAGTGGGAAGCGTCATTGAATCCGTCGTGCCGTCCTCCGCAGAGTTTCGACCGCTCCATTCCGCTCAGGTGAGGGAGGCGATGGCCTCCCATATCCCCCGCCGCACAGCCTCGATCTCCTGATCGGCGGCGACGACGCGGTGGCGATCGGGATCGGCGCTCGCCTGCGCGAGATAGTTTTGCCTTACCGCCTGATGATAGCTCAGCGGGCGCTGTTCGATGCGGTCCCTGGCGCGCCCCACGCGGGCGATGCTGCGTTCGGCGGGCATGTCGAGGATGATGGTGAGGTCCGGTCGGCGACCCTTGAGGGCAATGTCGGCGACGGTGCGGATCTCATCGGCGGTAAGACCGTCCCCACCGACCTGGTAAGCCAGCGTGCTGGAGACGAACCGGTCGCAAAGCACCACCCGCCCGTCGTTCAGCGCGGGCAGGATGGCCTCGACCATCATCTGGGCGCGGGACGCCATGTAAAGGAGCATTTCGCAGCGCATGCCCATTTCACCATGATCGGGATCGAGCAGGATGCCCCGCACCTGCTCCCCGATGCGCGTGAATCCGGGATCGCGCGCCAGCAGCACGCCCATTCCCTGCGCCGTCAGTCGATCGCGCAGCAATTTCGCCTGCGTGCTCTTGCCGCACCCGTCGCCGCCGTCGAAGACGATGAATTTGCCCCGGAGATTCAAAATGTCGCGTCCCGTTGTGAGTGAATCGTCGGCGGCGTCTGCCCGTCGGGGCGTTTCCTCCGCATCGTCGGAAAGTATAACACTCTCCCGGCCGCTTGTCCGCCTTGACCGTCTTCCGGAGCGTCCCTACATTCCCCGGCATGCAACAAGCCATTGCGGACATCCAGGTGAAGTTCGAGAGCGTCTTCGGCGCGGGCGGGAAAATCCACTTCGTTCGCTCGCCAGGCCGGGTGAACCTGATCGGGGAGCATGTGGACTACAACGACGGCTTCGTCCTCCCGATGGCGATCGAGCCGCATGTGATGTTCGCCTGCCGGGGGCGTGAGGACGGGGTGATCCGCATCGCCTCGACGGTGTTTCCCCAGGAGATCGTCGAATTTTCGCTGGAAAAGAAGATCGAGCGCGGCCAGCCCGCCTGGGCGAATTACAGCCGGGGGGTGGCGGCGGAGATGATCTCGGCGGGCATCACGCTCACCGGCATGGACGCGCTGATCTCCAACACCCTGCCTGTCGGCGGCGGGCTGTCGAGCAGCGCCGCGATCGAGGTCGGCACCGCCCGCGCCCTGCTCGGGCTGATGGAGACCGACATCGACGAGGACCGGTTGGCGCTGATCTGCCAGAAAGCCGAACACAATTACGCCCTCGTGCCGTGCGGCATCATGGACCAGATGATCGTGGTCGCCGGCAGAAAGGACCACGCCCTGCTGCTCGATTGCCGCGATCTCACCAGGCAGTTCATTCCGCTCGATTCCAACGAGCTGCGCGTCGTCATCGTCAACAGCATGGTGAAGCACGAGCTGACCGGCGGGGAATACGCCGAGCGGCGGCGGCAGTGCGAGGAAGGCGTGAAGTTCTTTCAGAAAAGCGACCCGGCGATCCGCGCGCTGCGCGACGTGAAGATGGTCGAGGTTGAACGCGCCCAGGACAAAATGGACGATGTGGTCTTCCGAAGGTGTCGTCACGTCGTCGGGGAAATCCAGCGGACGATGCGCTTCGCGACGCTGCTCAGCGAGCGGCAGTATGAAGCCGCCGGGGAGTTGATGCGCCAGAGCCACAACTCGCTGCGGGACGATTATGAGGTGAGCACGCCCGAACTGGACCTGCTGGCGGAGGAGGCGATGAAGATCAGGGGGGTATACGGCGCCCGCATGACCGGAGGGGGCTTCGGCGGATGCATCGTGGCCTTGGCGCAGCCGCGCGCGGTGGACGCCCTGCTGGATCATCTCGATCAGACTTATCACGCCGCATTCCAGCGCAAGCCCGCCGGATTCATCACCACCGCAAGCGCGGGCGCGGAGTTGCTGAAGCGGGACCAGCCGGGATGACCCCTTCCGGCCGGTGAACCTTACAACGACAATGAACGGCGCCGGCGGCTTGTTTTGCCGGGAATTTGCCCTTACGAAGGACGATCATGACTTCATCCTTTCGCGACATTCTGATGAAATTGTGCAACCGGGAGGATCTGACGCGCTCCGAGGCGCGGCAGGCGTTCGCGCACATCATGTCCGGCGAGGCCACCGATGCGCAGATCGGCGGGCTGCTGGTGGGGCTGGCGTCGAAGGGGACGACGGTGGACGAACTGGTCGGCGCGGCGATGGTCATGCGCGAGAAAGCGGTGGCGATCGGATGCGACGGGGACGGCGTCATCATCGACACCTGCGGCACCGGCGGGGATGTGCGCGGGACGTTCAACATCTCGACGGCGGCGGCGATCATCGTGGCGGCGGTGGGAATGCGCGTCGTGAAGCACGGGAACCGGTCGGCCTCGAGCCGATCGGGGTCGGCGGACGTGCTCGAAAAACTGGGCGTGAAACTCGAGCTTTCGCACGAACAACTCACGCGATGCCTCAATGAGGCGAACATCTGTTTCGCGTTCGCGCGATACCATCATCCGGCGATGAAGTTCGTGGCGGGAGCGCGGACATCGCTGGGGATCCCGACGATCTTCAATGTCCTCGGTCCGCTCACCAACCCGGCGAAAGCCAGGCACCAGTTGCTGGGCGTGTTCCGCGCGGAGCTGACGGATCGCCTCGCGACCGTGCTGCGTGAGCTGGGCAGTGAGCGCGCCTGGGTGGTCCATGCCGAGGATGGACTCGATGAACTCTCGACCATCGGCCCGACACGGGTGAGCGAGCTGCGCGACGGCGAGGTGAACACCTACACGCTGGACCCCCAGAGCGTGGGGCTGCCCTATGCGCGTCTGTCGGATTTGCAGATCGCCAATGTGGACGAAGCGGCCGAGGCGCTGCGGGAACTGCTCACCGGCCGCAAGGGACCAAAACGCGACATCGCGGTGCTCAACGCCGCCGCGGCGCTGCTGGTCGGAGGCAAGGTGAGCGATCTTCGGATGGGGATCAAGCTCGCGGAGGACGCCATCGACGCGGGCAAAACGGCACAAACACTGGAAGCGCTGGTGCGATGCTCGAATGAAGGGTGAGTTCGTAACCAGGCTCATCCATTTCATGTCCGCTCGATTTTTCTCTATCCTGATGGCCTCCGCTTCGGGTACATAAAATACGGGATGGCGCGGGCGCCGATCTCAAACTGTTGCGAAATTCATCATGAATTAGGCATATGCTGATGCGTTGCTTACGTTAGTGACCGATAAGCCGCCCGGGACGATAAACAGGAGCCGGCCAATGCCCTCTACATCCGATCCTTCCCCATCCAGTCCGAAACGCATCGATCTGCACTGTCACAGCGACGCGAGCAACTCCCCCACCGAGGCGGCGCTCAAGGCGATCCATTGCCCGGAAAGCTACAGCCATCCCGAGGAGGTTTACGCGCAGGCGAAGAATCGCGGCATGGATTTCGTCACCCTCACCGATCACGACAGCATCGCCGGAGCGCTCACCATCGCGCACCGCGATGATGTGCTGGTGGGCGAGGAACTCACCTGCTGGTTTCCCGAGGACAACTGCAAGATGCACGTGCTGATGTGGGGCATCGACCAGCAACAGCACGACGAGTTGCAGGCGATCAGCGGCAACATCTACGAGGTGGCCGGCTACTTTGAAAAGCATCGCATCGCCCATGCGGTGGCGCATCCCCTGTACCGGCAGAACGACAAGCTCGAACGATGGCATCTCGAACGGCTGATCCTGCTGTTCAAGGGATTTGAATGCCTCAACGGAGCGCACAGCATCCTGCATCGCGACGCGTTCGAGCCGATGCTCAACCGGCTGAACCGGCAGGAGATTCAACGGCTGGCGGACATCCACCTGATCGTGCCGCGCTGGCCGGAACCATGGACCAAGGCGCGCACGGCGGGCAGCGACGACCACGGGCTGCTGAACATCGGACGGACCTGGACGGAATTCCCCGATCATGTCGCGACAACCGATCAACTGCTCCAGTGCATTCGCGAAGGCGACTGCCGCCCCGGCGGAGAGACGGGCACGAGCATCAAGCTCGCCCACAACTTCTACGGCGTCGCGGTGCGGTATTACAGCCGGCATATCCTTCCCGCGCGGTCCCGCAAAAAACCGAATCTCGCGATCACCCTGTTGCAAACACTCGTCGGCGAGCGCCCGGCGCTGTCGAAGGGCGACCTGGCGAAGATGGTCCTGAAGCACAAGGCGAGAAAATGGTCCCGCCGGCTTACCCAGCCGTTCCGCAGGGAAGACCCCAACAGCACGACAAACCTCATCCGCAATCTCTTCCTCACCTCGGCGCGCGGGCAGTTTCCGCATTATCCGCAGCTCAGGGAGACGATGGGCCGGCATCTTCCTCCGCTGGGCGAGCACGATGAAATGTTCCAGTTCGTCTCGGGCATCAATCGCGACGTGACGCAGGGCATCGCCAGGGCGGTCGACCGCGCCATCGACGACGGACGCTTCGGCGGGCTGTTCGACGCCATCTCGGCGGGACTGGCGCAGCAGTTCGTGCTGCTCCCCTACTACTTCGCGTTCTTCCATCAGAACCGCGAGCGGCATCTGCTCCAGTCGATCACCGGGCACAGCACCTGCGACGGCGGCAAGACGATGAAGGTCGGTTTGTTCACCGACACGCTGGAGGAGATCAACGGCGTGGGGCGGTTCATCCGCGACATGAGCGAGCAGGCCGCCCTCGCCGGACGAAAGCTCACTATCCACACCTGCTCATCCAATCCGCGCCTCGATCTCCCCTATCGCAAAAACTTCACCCCCCTGCTGGCGCGCTCCCTGCCTTATTATCCCGAGCTTCAGCTCAATCTCCCCCCGATCACGGAGATCCTCGAATGGGCCGACCGGCAACAGTTTGACGCGATTCATGTCAGCACCCCCGGACCGATGGGCATCTGCGGATGGATCGTCTCGAAGATGCTGCGCGTCCCAATGCTGGGCACGTATCACACGGATTTTCCGGCCTACGTCGAGAACCTCACCTCGGATCATCGCATGACCCGGGGAACCACGCTGTTCATGAGCTGGTTTTACAAGCGGATGGCGATGGTCTTCTCGCGCAGCCTCGAATATCACCACAGCCTCACCCACCTCGGGGTGGAGGAGGCGAAGATGACCACGATGCTGCCGGGCATCAACACCGACAAGTTCAATCCACGCCATCGCGACGGCGACCTGTGGCTCAACCGCGGCGTGAGGGAACCGCTGCGGCTGCTCTACTGCGGCCGGGTCAGCGTCGAAAAAAATCTGCCCCTGCTGGTCGAGGCGTACAAACAGTTGTGCGAACGCCGGCGCGACGTGGCGCTGGTCGTCGCGGGGGATGGACCATATCTGGCGACGATGCGGGAGGAATTGAAGGGCCTGCCGGCGTATTTCCTGGGGTATCAGAACGACGGGCAGCTTGGGGCGCTATACGCATCGGCCGACCTGTTCGTCTTCCCCTCGCGCACCGACACCCTCGGGCAGGTGGTCATGGAGGCGCAGGCGTCCGGTCTGCCCGTGCTCGTCAGCGACGAGGGCGGTCCCAAGGAAATGATGGACAACGGTCTGACGGGAGTGATGCTTCCGGCGATGGATGCGGTCGCCTGGAGCAAAACGATGGACGAGCTATTGTCCGACGAATCCCGCCGGCGGCACATGGCCCACAGCGCGCCCAGCCGCATCAACCGGTTCAGCCTCGCGAAGACGTTCGAGCATTTCTGGTCCGAACACGCCGCCGCCGTCCAGCGACCGCCGAGAATCCCCGCCAATCATCCGTTCCCTCCAAGGGAACCGATTTCAGCGTGAATGAACTGGGAAACCCCGAAAAATCCAGTGGACGCTCCGGAATGACCCGTGAATGAACAAACCTCGATGACCCACTTCATCATGGGTCATTGCGGCCTGCGCATTCCACGGGCCATTCCGTCGCCCGCCTGTTCGCCTCAAACGAGCCTGGCTTCCAATTCGATCGGTGTGGCGGCGAGGGCCTTCGAGACCGGACAGCCCACCTTCGCGTCGTTCGCATGTTTCTGGAACGTGGCGTCGTCGATCCCTTCGATCCGGGCTTCGGTGACGAGCAGGATGCGGCTAATCTTGAAGCCCGCATCGGATTTTTCGAGCGTGACCGTCGCGGTGGTCGCGACACGCTGTGGGCTGAATCCCGCCTTGCCGAGACCCGCCGACAGCGCCATCGAATAGCAACCCGCATGGGCGGCGGCGATCAACTCCTCGGGGTTGGTCCCCGTCCCTTCCTCAAACCGGCTGGAGAAGGAATACTGTCCTTCAAACGCCCCGCTGCCGAGCTTCACCCGGCCGCTGCCCTGCTGAAGATCGCCTTCCCAGACCGCATCCGCTTTACGTTGTGCCATGAATGTCTCCTTGTGTAAGAATGAACCAGCGAGTGTAGCGAGAATCGAGCGTGTGTCGAATGGTCAAAGTCGAAGATGAATTCCAAATTCAATTACGGGTTATAAAGCCGAAGCCGGTGTCGCGCAGGCGTGCTCTGGGATAGAATGGAATCATGCGATTGGGCATTCAGAGTATTTTCGTATGGATGGCCGTCCTGGCCTGCGTCGCGATTGCACCGCGAGCGAACGGACAGAAAGGTGACGCGGCGCCGCTGCCGGAGGCGGCTGAGCCGACGACCGCGCCGACGGGACGGGCGGCGATCATCGTCGTCGATGGGATGGTGCATGACTTCACGCGCGACAGCATCCGCAGGCGGTTCACCGAGGCGCGCGAGCTGGGCGCCGACACCATCATCCTCGAGATCAACACCTACGGCGGGCTGGTGACTTCCGCGCTGGAGATATCCGGATTTCTCAAGCGGCAGGATGACATTCACGTCATCGCCTATGTGCATGAGAAGGCGATTTCCGCCGGCGCGATGATCGCGTGCGCGGCCAATGAGATCGTCATGGGACCCAGCGCCCTGATCGGCGATTCCGCGCCGATCCAGGCAATGCCCGGCGCGGGGGCGCAGGAAATGGGAGCGGCGGAACGAGCCAAGGCCGAAAGCCCGAACCTCGCGGATTTTTACGACAGCGCCGTCACCAACGGCCACAACCCCCTGCTGCTGGAAGGCATGGTGGCGGTGGATCGCGTGATTCACTGGATCGAAAACAGCGACGGCGAGCGACGGCTGGTCAACGCCGAGGACTACGCGCGGCTCACTGCCGACGGTGCATGGTCAGCCGTACCGAACGCGCCCAATCCGATTGATGGGCCTCATTCGCTGGTGACCATGGGAACGGACCTCGCCGTGCGGGTGGGATTGGCCAGCGGAACCTCGCGATCCCCCGAAACATTGGCGCAGGAGCGCGGGCTGACCATCGTCGGCCGGCTCGCGCCAGGAACCGCCGAAAGCCTGATTGGATTGTTCAGCCATCCCGGGTTGAAGTTTGTGCTGGTTATCGGGTTGCTCGGGTGCCTGTATCTCTCGCTCAGCTCCCCCGGCACCGGAGGAGCCGAGGCCGGCGCCGTGGTCTGCCTTGCGGCACTGGTCGGCGTGCCGATGCTCACCGGGTATGCCCAGTGGTGGGAATTGATTGCGATCCTGATCGGATTCGCCTTGATCGCGGTGGAGATATTCGTCCTGCCGGGCTTTGGCGTGGCGGGTATTTCAGGATTGGTCCTCGTCATCGGCGGTTTGGTCATGACCTTCATCCCCGGCGGCTGGCCGGGCAGCACGCCCAGCTTTGAATCCGTCGGAGACGCCCTTCAACGCGGATTGATCGTGGTGCTCGGCGGATTGGTCAGCTCCCTGATGCTGTGGATCTGGCTGGGACGATATCTCCCCAAGCTTCCGGGTTTCAACCGCCTGCTGCTCCAATCCCCCGATGGCCAACCGACCGAGGTGGAAACCGGAACGGCCTCGCCGGTCACCTGGCCGAGCGTGGGCGCGATCGGACGCGCCGTGACCGACCTCCGCCCCGGCGGAGCCGCCGCCTTCACCGACGAATCCATCAACGACACCCGCGTCGCCGATGTCGTGAGCGACAGCGGATTCGTCCGCGCCAATACGCCCGTCATCGTGCGGGAAGTCCACGGAAATCGCGTGGTCGTGCGGGTGACGACTTGAGATGAACCCCAAAGCGCCATGACACTGACACCGCCCATTCTCGCCGCCCTTCTGCTCCTCATCGGCATCGTTCTGCTCCTCGGGGAACTGCTCCTGCCCACGCACGGCGTCCTGGGGATTCTCGGCATGATCTCCTTCGCGGGAATGCTGGGTGTCTGCTTCTATATCAACCAGTGGATGGGGCTGGTCATCTTCCTCGCGAGCGTCGTGGCGAGTCCATTTCTCCTGGAATGGTCGGTCTCGATCTGGGAAAAAACGCCCGTGGGGAAAAAATTCGTCCTGCCCGCGGTGGAGGCGCAGGTCTTCTCGACACAGGTGAAACTCGGCGAGGAAGGCGTCGCCGTCAGCGAGCTTCGACCGATGGGAGAATGCGAATTCGGTGAGCATCGGGTTGAAGTGCTCAGCGAATACGGCATGATTCCCTCCGGCCGCCGCGTGCGCGTCGTGGGCATGACCAACGGCAGGCCGACCGTCCGCGAGATTCAGTCGGAATCTCCGGCGGCGTGATTGATTTGAACGGATGAGGAACTTCATTTACTTCGAGGGACTTTCCATGAATCTGCTGGCACAAAGCATCGGGTCGTTGGTTCTCTGGGGCATTGTCGTCGTCGTCCTGATCTTCCTGTTGATCCTGTTCGCGGTGCTGTTCCAGTTCATCGGGCTGTATGTGCGGGCGCTGGTGAGCAACGCACGGGTCAGCTTCTGGGAATTGATCGGGATGAAGCTGAGAAAGGTCAACGCGATCACGATCGTGAACTCGCGCATCCAGGCGCTGCGCGCGGGGCTGATGATCTCCCAGGCCGAGATGGAGACCCACACGCTCGCCGGAGGGGACGTGCCGCGCGTCATCAACGCCATGATCGCCGCCAACAAGGCCAACATCGATCTCCCCTGGCAGGTGGCGACCGCGATCGACCTCGCGGGGCGAGACATTCTCGACGCCATTCAGACCAGCGTGAACCCCAAGGTCATCGACGTGCCCAGCGTGGCGATGGCGCGCAACACCATCGACGCCGTCGCCAAGGACGGCATTCAACTGCGGGTCAAGGCCCGCGTGACCGTGCGCACCAACATCAAGCGCCTCGTCGGCGGAGCCACCGAGGAAACCATCATCGCCCGCGTCGGCGAGGGCATCGTCACCGCGATCGGATCGGCGCAGGACTACAAGGACGTGCTTGAAAATCCGGACCATATCTCCAAGGCGGTGCTGCACAAGGGCCTCGACGCCAACACCGCGTTCGAGATTCTCTCGATCGACATCGCCGACGTGGATGTCGGGGAGAACGTCGGCGCCAAGCTCATCGCCGAGCAGGCCGAGTCCGAGAAGAAGCGCTTCCAGGCCGAGGCGGAAAAACGCCGCGCCCTCGCCGTCGCCACCGAGCAGGAGAACGTCGCCAAGGTCGCCGAGAATCGCGCCCTGGTCGTGCTGGCCGAAGCGGAAATCCCCCGCGCGATGGCCGAGGCGTTCCGCAGCGGCAACCTCGGCGTCATGGACTACTACAAGCTCCGCAACGTGCAGGCCGACACCACCATGCGCGAGTCCATCGCCAAGCCCGGCGATTGACCGGGCGACCAACGGCCATGACAACACGCGAAGGTCGCATCCCGTCATCGCTCATGCCGACGCGTGACGGAGCGTGAGGTGAATGATTTCCGCAGGGGCGTTGACACGAAGCGGAAACCAGTTGCCCACGCCGTTGGAAATGACCGCCCGGCTGCCGCCGCGCGCATAAAGGCCCGACCAGTAACGATACATCCACGGTCCGAATCCGAATGATCGCGTCAGATGCAACTGCCCCCCGTGCGTGTGCCCGCTGAGCGTCAGCGGAATCCCCGCCTGCCGCGCCGCATCGAGCGCGTGGGGATGGTGCGCGAGCAGAATCTGAAACGCCTCGGGGTTTCTCCGGCTTTTCAGGGACTCCAGCGACTGCCGGATCGCCTCGTCGCCGCGATCGGCGGCGCGCGACGCGCTTCGCACGCCCGTGCCCCATTGCAGCCCGAGCAGTTGCACCTCCCGGCCGCGGATGACCAGGTTGGTCGCTTCGTTGACCAGCAACGAAATCCCGCGCGACTTCACGCCCCGCTCAAATGCCGCCCGCCCCTGGAAGAGATCGTGGTTCCCCTCGCACATGAACGTTCCGAACCGCCCTTCCATCGCGCGCATCATGTCGCACGCCGCCGGCAGATCGGCGAGGTCGCGGTTGATGAGGTCTCCCGTCATCAGCACGAGATCGGATCGCAGCGCATTGGTCGCCTCGACAATTTTCCCGAGTGTCCGTCCGTGCGTGAAATCGCCGACATGAACATCCGACACATGCGCGATGGTGAGTCCCTCCAGCTCCGCGGGCAATCCCGCAAGCGGCACATCGATCCTTCGGATGCGGAAATCCGACAGCTTTTGCATCGCCGACGCGCTGCCGACGATGTTCACCAGCGGCGGGGTCGCCAGGGCGGCGGTGGCAAGAAACCGCCGGCGAGACAAGGCGAACGCCCCGCCGGATTCAACGTCCGGCGCAAGCGCCGCCGAAGGCGCCGGTTCGGCCTCGACCGACCGGATGCCCCCGATCGTTTCAATCTCTCCCGGCCGCGCGCGAAGCAGCCGGACCAGTCTCCCGATCGACCACCCCGCCGTCGCCGCGATCCACAGCACGATCAGCGCCGGCAGGATCAGCATGTGCCACACGAACAAAACGACCATCATCCAGACGGGCATCCACTCGCGCGAATCGAATCCCGCATATCGCCCCAGCAGGATCGACAACAGCCCCAGAATCTGCACCGCCATGAACGCATCAAACGCCCCCCGCCACCGCCAGGCGCGGGGCAATATCCGGGCGAACCGCCGGCCCTGCCACCACCAGATCGAGTCCAGCAGCACCATGATCCCGGTGACAATCAGTAGAAAAGCGATCACAACACCATGATAGGCCCGTTCACTTCAACTGCCCACAGGCCCCACCGTCTTCCTGTTTTCCTCCTCGCGGGGCATTTGTCCGCCGGGCCGCACTGCCTTAGTATCCGCGAAGAGGATTCCCCCGATCCGCCGGGTTCGCCTTGCCCGGATCGGCGGTCAACCGCGACTTGCGAATTTCATTGACACCATGAGTACAGAACTGCCCAAAACCTACGATCCCTCCGCCGTCGAGTCCGAAGCCTATCGCGTCTGGCTCGACGAAAAGCATTTTCACGCCGACCCCAACGCCCCCGGCGAGCCGTATTGCATCGTCATCCCCCCGCCCAACGTCACCGGCGCGCTGCATCTCGGTCATGCCCTGAACAACACGCTTCAGGACATCCTCGTCCGCCAGCGCCGCATGCGCGGATTCAACGCGTTGTGGATTCCCGGCATCGACCACGCCGGCATCGCCACGCAGGCCGTCGTCGAGAAGCAGCTCAAGGAAAAGGAGAACAAGACCCGCCACGATGTCGGCCGCGATGCCCTCGTCGAGCGCATCTGGAAATGGAAGGAAGAGTACGGCGACCGCATCCTCAACCAACTCAAGCGCCTCGGCGCCAGTTGCGACTGGGAGCGCAGCCGCTTCACGCTCGACGAGATGTGCGCCCGCGCCGTGCGCGAGACGTTCTTCAAGCTGTTCAAGGACGGGTTGATCTACCGCGGCAAGAAGCTGGTGAATTGGGACGTACACTTGCAGACCAGCATCAGCAACGATGAACTCTATCACGAGAACGTGAAGACGAGCCTGTGGCACATCAGGTACCCGATCGATGGCACGGATAAGTTCATGACCGTCGCCACCACGCGCCCGGAAACCATGCTCGGCGACACCGCCGTGGCTGTCCACCCGGACGACCCGCGCTGGAACTGGGCGATAGGCAAACAGGTGCGCCTGCCCCTGACGGATCGGCTGATCCCGATCATCGGCGATCCGATCCTCGTCAACATGGAGTTCGGCAGCGGCTGCGTGAAGGTGACGCCGGCGCACGACCCGAACGACTACGCGGTTTGGGAGCGCCAGAAAGGCGCGATCGATATCCTGAACATTCTCAATCCCGACGGCACGCTCAATGAGAATGCCGGTGCGTACAAGGGGATGAAGCGCGACGCCGCCCGGAAGAAGGTCGCGGACGATCTCGACGCGCAAGGGCTGCTGGCGAAGGTCGAGCCTTACGAGACGGAAGTCGGCCACTCCGATCGCAGTAAGACGCCGATCGAGCCGTATCTGTCGGATCAATGGTTCGTGAAGATGCCAAAGCTTGCGGAACCGGCGTTAGACGCTGTGCGCGATGGACAAGTAAAGTTCTTTCCTGAGCGATATGCGAAGACATATCTTGACTGGCTCGGCGAAAAGCGAGATTGGCCGATATCGCGTCAGCTTTGGTGGGGACATCGGATTGATGTTTGGATAAGTGACCGTAGTCTCCTTGCAGACAAAACAGAGTTCAAGGATCTTGCAAATCGAGACACGCGAAAGCCAATTTCCATCTTCGTCAAACTTGAAGGGAATCAGATAGAAACGACGATTGGAATGCCTTATGAAGACAAAAAGGCAAAGGCAGAAGCAGAGGGTTATGAGGAAATTCTTTATTCGGCTAGACCCACAGACGACGGAGGTGCCGAATACTTCTATTGTCCATCACCGGACAGCAAGAATGCTGCCGCGATTCTCGACAAGATAGGACGGCACGACGAAAACGTCCTCGACACCTGGTTCTCCTCCGCCCTCTGGCCGCACAGCACGCTCGGCTGGCCGGAAAGCACGGATGAACTGAAGAAGTGGTATCCCACGAGCGTCCTCGTCACCGGCCGCGACATCATCACGCTGTGGGTGGCCCGGATGGTGATGACGGGGCTCTACAACATGGGCCGGATCCCGTTCGCCCACGTTGCGATCAATCCGACGATCCTCGACGGCAAGGGCGAGCGGATGAGCAAGTCCAAGGGCAACGGCGTCGATCCGCTCGACATCATCTCGACGCATGGCGCCGACGCCCTGCGCTTCACGCTCACCGGCATGGCCACCGAAACGCAGGACGTGCGCATGCCCGTGAAGAAGCTGCCCGACGGGCGCAACACCTCCGACAAGTTCGACCTCGGCCGAAACTTCTGCAACAAACTCTGGAACGCGGCGAGGTTCGCCCTGTCCAACCTTGAATCCGTCAACAGCCACCCCGTTTCGGACAGCACGCTCCTGGCCGACCGCTGGATCCTTTCCCGCCTCGCCCGCGCCATCGCCGACACCGACGCCGCGATCGAAAACCACCGCTTCGATCTTTACGCCAAGGCCTGCTACGACTTCTTCTGGCGCGACTTCTGCGACTGGTATGTCGAAACGGTCAAGCCGATCCTCAAACATCCCGAGCAAGGCCCCGCGACCGCCAACGTGCTGGCGACCTGCCTCGACGCGGCGCTGCGACTCATGCACCCGATGATCCCCTTCATCACCGAAACCATCTGGTGGAAGCTCAACGAAATCCGCCCGCGGCGCGGCGTGAATGGGCTGTCCACCCCCCCCGCCGAACGCCTCATCCGCGCCCCCTGGCCGCAGGCGGACGCGACGCTCGCCGATGACGCCGTCGAACGCGATTTCACGATCCTCCAGGAAATCATCGGCGCGATCCGCGTCACGAGGAACGACCACAAGGTCGATCCGAAAAAGCCCGTGGCCGTCTCCATCGCATCGACGCCGGAAACGACGGCGCTGCTCGAGGCCAACCGCGGTATGATCGAACTGCTCGGCGTGTGCGCGGTGAAAAGCGTCGGCGCGACGCCCGTCGCCCCCGCCCAGGCCGCGCGCGCCTCGGCGGCGGGATGCGAGATTCACATCGAGGGCCTCATCGACGCCGAGGCCGAGAAACAACGCCTCGCCAAACGCCGCGATGAACTGACGAAGCAGATCAACGCGCTGCGCGGCCGCTTGTCCAACGAGTCCTACATCAGCAAAGCCCCCGCCAACCTCGTCCAGCAAACCCGCAACCAACTCGCCGACGCCGAAACGGAACTGGCGAAGCTGGGCTGACGCGCGACGATCGACGTCACATCACCGAATGCGCCGGCGGGGGCAGATCGTCGTGGATGGTCTGCTGCCTGATCTGATCCTCCGCGAAAGTGAACAGGATCATCTCCTCGTCGATCCGCGCCTGGAGGTGGACCGGGCGCCGCCAGACCTGGTGAAGCGCCTTGAGCGTTTCCGTCGCGTACTTGATCTCCAGGTCCAGCCCGTTGTGCTGGTGGGCCAGATACAGCTCGCCGCGATTGGCGTAGTTGCCATCGACCGCGTAGATGAACGGCCGGCCCATGTTGGTGAGCTGGTAGAGCATCGTTTGCTTGATCCGCTGCGGATCGCGCGACACGATGCGGAGCTGGCCGGTGTGAGGGTCGCGGCCGTACTGGTAGAACCTGTGCTTCTCGATGAATTCAGGGGTCATGAATTCGTCGATGAAATTCACGTCGTTGTAGACCCGGCGCACCTCGAATATCTTCTCACGCCCCAGGCCCAGGCCCTTGTCCCACTTTCTTTTCTCGCCCAGGTTGTCGGCCTCCTCGTATTCCTTGCCGAACCGGCCCTTGTTCCAGCGGTCCTCGATGTCGCGAAACAGCTCGATGCCGATCTTGTAGGGATTGAAATTGCCCGGCGGCATGTGAACGGTTCCGCTGTGATGGTCGGCGTAGTCGATGATCTCCTTCGCCTCGACGAAATGCCGGGTCATCAGCGTCGAATGCCAATAGCTCGCCCAGCCTTCGTTCATCACCTTGGTCATGCCCTGCGGCGCGAAGTAGCAGGCTTCCTCGCGGACGATGGAAAGGCAGTCGGCCTGCCAGTCCTCGAGGTTCGCATGCGCGAGAAGATACCGCAGCACGTCGCGCGTGGGGCGCGCGGGAGTGGCGTGGCGCATCTTCGCCTTGTCGTCGCGGAGCTTTTTCTCCTCGGCCTCGAGCTTGTCGGGGGGATTGATCCAGCGATCCATGTAATCCTTGGCCTGGAATTTCCCCGTCGGCTCCTCGCGCCGGCTGTCCTGCCTGGCCATTTCCGTCGGACCGCGATTGAGAAACATGCCGTGCGGATCGATCAGGTCCTCGAGGCTCAGGCAGACATCCAGCCAGCGCTCGACGGTTTCGTAGCCATGCTTCTCGATGTGCTTGCGGACGTGCGTGGCGTGGTTGGCCATCTCGTCCATCATCTTGCGGTTGGTCCGGCTGAACCACAGGTTGTTCTTGAAGAAGTCGCTGTGGCCGTAAACGTGGGCGATGACCAGCTTCTGGTCGACCAGCGCGTTGCTTTCCTGAAGATAGGCGTAGCACGGGTCGTTGTTGATGACCATCTCGTAGATGCGTCCCAGCCCGTAATGATGGCGCTTGCGCAGCCCCTCGTATTCCGAGCCGAACCGCCAGTGCGGATATCGCTGCGGGAATCCGCCATACGCGGCGATCTGGTTCATCGTTTCGTAGTCGCACATCTCGAAGATGACGGGGAAGAAATCCAGCCCGTAGTTGCGCGCCTGCTCGCGGATCCGCTTCTTCGCGGCCAGCAGTTCCGCGGGGAAGGTGTTGAGGGTGTGTGAAGCCATGGCTATCCAATATGCACAATCGGGCGACTCACGATTCTCCACGAATTCAACGACGACAAACGACGGCGCGGCGGCCGTGATGGTGCTGACGCCGGCTCAGTTCCTCCGGGACATCCAGGTTGATATGACGATCGAGAACACGACCAGCAAAGCCCCGATCATCGATATCGGCGAAAAAAACCAGTCGGACAGGCTCAGCGACGGCGTGAAATCCTCCACCAGTTCAAAAGCGTCGGTCAATTCCAGGGCGTCGTCGAGCAGGTGGCGCTCGGCCAGATAATGCGCGAACCACACCAGGCAGAGTCCCCCCGCCGCCATGATCCCCGCGAAGGGGTTGGCCAATGCGGCGCGCAGCGAGCGCAGCATGGTGGATCGCTCGATGTCGAATTCCCGCCGCGCCGCCTTGGGCATGTCGCGGAAGAATGCGTCGGCCTGACGACGCCGATTGCGGAGCAGATAGGTGACCCGACGGGACACCGCCCGGCGGAGCCGTCGATCGCGCTGGCCACAATAATCCCGCAGGAACCGAAGCCGCCGCGACGGCGACATCGACCGCAGCGGGATTGACACGTACAACCGCGCCAAGTCGCGAACCGAATGCCGTTGGAAAGGCGATCGCGACAGCCGACTCACATCGATCATGCACAGTTTCGGAGCGCCGTCGACGAACCGAATGAAGATGTGCCTCGCGATCAATGTCGGCAGTCCAATGCCCCGGGCATGGACATCCTTCAATCGGCGGGACAGTTCGCGGGAGACCGACTGGACCTGTTCTTCCGGGGGATCCTGTCGAAGCCAATCGTCCAGCGCGATCCCCGGCGCGGCGGCCGTGATGATATAGCTGAAGGATTCGTTCAGCCCGCTCATCCGCGCGCCCACCGCCACGCAGGGCGGCGTGTCGAGGCCCAGCGCATCGAGTTCGGCCATGCAGCGGGCTTCCGCTTCCGCGCTGGACAACAACTCCCGATGCACCAGGAGCGATTGCAGCACATCCTTGCGGTACGCCACATGATTCCGCTTGAGGAACAGCACGACCGATCGGCCGTCCATCTCCGCTTCCAGCCGGTCGACCCAGAGCGCGCAGCCGGAGGCGGCACCGAAGCCGCC
>CAYUNS010000019.1:28825-34011 GCA_964446155.1 uncultured Tepidisphaeraceae bacterium
CAGCCGGATCACATCCCGGCGCCCCGCCTGCGTTTTAATCACCTTGATGTCGCACGCCTCGACCTGCTCCGTCGTTTCCAGGCCCAGCCGCCGCAGAAGCGCATGATGCGAGAAAATGTTGCTCCACGATTTCACGACAAACAGCTTGCCCTTCACAGCACATGATAGCCAATATTCAGGACAATATCCCTTCCTGATGAACCTTTCCAATTGCCCAAACCGACATCGCTCAATGCCCCTTCCCAAAGAATGTCTTGATCGAATCGTAAATGTCGTCCTTCGAGTTGACCCGGCTCGTCAGTACCTTCTCATGGTTCCGCAGGTGCTCGTGCAGCACATTGATGAAATTGCCGCTGCCGTAGGCGCTGGCGACCTGGCAGTAGCCGAACATGTTGCACATCGGAAGCAGTTGGTCGTTGAGCATCCGCACGCAGTCGCGGCTGTCGGCCTCGGAACTGTTGTCGCCGTCGCTGAAATGGAACAGGTAGATGTTCCATTCATCCGGCGAATAATGGCCGTCGAGAAGCTGCTTGCACACGCGAAACGCGCTGCTGATCTTCGTCCCGCCGTCTTCCCGCAGGTGATAGAACGTGTGCTTGTCCACCTCCCTGGCGCTGACATCGTGAACGATGTAGCGGCTCTCGATCCCTTCGTAGTTCTTTCTCAGCCAGGTGTCAATCCAGAAACTCTCCAGGCGCACCAGTTCCTTCTGCTCCTCCCCCATCGATCCCGAAACATCCATCATGAAGACGATCACCGCGTTGCTCTGCGGGCTTTTGACCTCCCTCCAGCTTCGATAGCGGATGTCCTTTTTCTGCGGAATGATGACGGGGTGATCCGGATCATAATCCCCGATCATGATCTGCCGCCGAAGCGCTTCCTTGAACGAGCGTTTGAAATGCCGCAGGCTCTCCGGCCCGACGCGCCGGAGGCTGGAATACTTTTCGCGGATCGTGGTGATGCGGTGCTTGCCTTTGGGCTCGATCCGCGGCAGCTTCAATTCCTCCGCGAGAATGTCCGCCAGCTCGTCGAGGGTGAGATCGACCTCCATCATATGCTGTCCGGGTTCCGTGCCGCCCTGGGCGCTTCCCTGTCCGGGCTGGCCTTTGCCGACGACCTCCCCTTCCTTGCCGTCTCCCGCTCCCACCCCGCCGGAATTGTCGCCATAGCGAAAATGCGGCAGTTCGATCCCGCGCACCGGGATGCTGATCAGGTGCTTCCCCTCCTTGCCGATCAACTCGCCCTTGGTGAGGAATTTGCGCAGATCGTCCCGAATCCGGCCTTTCACGATCTGCCGAAACCGCTGATGATCTTTTTCAATCTTCAACACCATGAATGACAGCTCACATCCCGCGTGTCACGCAAACGCCAGGCCGACCTGCTTTTGTCGAACGCGCCTGCGGCATTTCGAATCTACGCCGCCTTTCGCCTCGCCAGCCACAGGCCAATCAGAAAAATCATCGCCGATCCCACGATCCCGACCGCCGTCGGAATGAAGGCTCGATTCGCCCGATCGACCAGGTTGCCGTCGCCGCTCAGGCTCACCACCCCATAGCGCGGGTCGGTGAGCCAGAAAAAGCCGATGCCCAGCAACCCCAGAATCACCAATGTCGTGCCCGATCGTCGTGTCGTCATTCCGAGAATCCCATCCGGTTTCGATACGTTTCATCTCGATGAATCAGGGTCTGGAGTTCTCCAGCGTCTCAAACGCGACGATCCGATTCAACCGCACGGTGGCCTTTCGGTCGGACCGTGGGAAGTAATAGTCCATCTGCATCTGCCCGATCGCGATCTGGTGTGGGCGGCTCGCTTCATAGGCGTGCCCGCCGGTGACAAGGATGCAAAAGGGCGCAGACGGTTCGCGGCCCAGGTGTTCCTTGAGATCGTCGATCATCGGACGCCCTCCTTCATGGCCGCGGATGCAACGGCGATCCCGGGACTGGCCCGATCCATTGCCGGCGCGGGGTCCGGCGGAGGCGCGGCCTGTGACCATTCCGGGAACTGCATCCGAAGCGGAAAGATCGAGCGGCCTTCCACTTTCACGAACCGCCGCGTGACGCTGCTGCCAGCCACGGCGATGAGCCGATCACCCTCGATCCGCGCCTTGGTCGCGCCGAACTGCGCGATCCCGTTGCGGGTATCCAGGGAAAACGTCGCGGACTGCACCGACTGCTGATCGACGACGTTCGCACGATCGATGTACAGTCCATACCGCACCCGCGACGGCCATTCAAAACGCAGCGCCTGCCGCCGATCCCCCTCGACGGGCAACAGCACACCGGCATCGGTCAAGGCGCCTTCCTCGATCCATTGCCCGTAGAACTTCGACGAGCCGCATCCGCCGCAGAAAAACCCCATCGCCATCACGATCAGGCAAAACGCTCTCATGTTCATTCATCCTGTTTGCTGTCGCCTCGGGCGAAAATGCTCGCAACGTAGTTGAGCACGTCCGTGGCGCTGGTTTCATTGTAACCGAAGTATTTGATCAACCGCTGCTTCACGACATCGATCTTCTGCTGCGTCTCGTCATCCACCACCGACGATACGAGATTCTTCAGCTTGATCGTGTCGCGCTGGTCCTCGAACAGCTTCAACTCCAGCGCCTTGAGCAGCCGCGCGTTGGTGTTGTACTCGAACTTCTTGCCGTCCAGCGCCAGCGCGCCGATGTAGTTCATGATCTCCTGCCGGAAATCATCCTTGCGGCTGTCGGGGATGTCGATCTTCTCCTCGATGCTGCGCATCAGGCGCTCATCGGGGTCCTCATCCCGGCCGGTGTAGCGGTTGCGGACGCGCTCGTGCTGCGTATACGCCCGCACGTTCTCGATGTAGTTGGCGGCCAGCCGCTTGATGGCGTCCTCGTCGGCGGAGATGGCGCGCTGCACCTCGGCCTTGAGAATGTCCTCGTATTCCTCACGCACCACCGCCAGCAGTTCCTTATACTCCTTCTTCAACTCCTCATCGGTGATCAGCGAATGATGCGACAACCCCTCCTCCAGCTCGTTCATCACCATGAATGGGTTGATCGCCCTGTCGATCTGCGCCTGGTGCGACACCAGCGAATTGCTGATCTTGTCCTGGATGTAGCGCGGGCTGATGCCCTGCATCCCCTCGCGCGGGGCCTCCTCCTTCAGTTCCTTGATGCTGTCCTCGGTGAAGCCGGGAATGCTTTTGCCGTTGTACAGCTTCAGCTTCTGGAGCTTGGTGATGCCCGCCTTTTTCGGCTCGGCCAGGCGCGTCAGCACCGCCCACATCGCCGCCACCTCGATCGTGTGCGGCGCGATGTGCATCCCGCGCACCCGGTTCGGACCAAAATCCTTCATGTAAATCTTGATCTCATCGTCCAGCCGGATGTTGTAAGGCACGTCGATCTTGATCGTGCGATCGCGAAACGCCTCCATCATCTCGTTGCCCTGGAGCTTCTTGTATTCCGGCTCGTTGGTGTGACCGAGAATCACCTCATCGATATAGGTCTGCGCGAACTTCTTCGGCTTGATCATGTGCTCCTGCGACGCGCCCAGCAGGTCGTACAGAAACGCCACGTCCAGCTTGAGCACCTCGATGAATTCGACGATCCCGCGGTTGGCCACGTTCAATTCGCCATCGAAGTTGAAGGCCCGCGGATCGGAATCCGATCCATACTCGGCGATCTTCCGGTAATTGATGTCCCCGGTGAGTTCCGTGCTGTCCTGGTTCTTTTCATCCTTGGGTTGGAACGTCCCGATGCCGCGACGGTCTTTTTCCGACAGGATGAGGCGCCTGACCTTCACATGGTCCATCACCTTCTTCCAGTCCCCGTCATAGCCGTCCATCAGGTCCGCGTAGACCTTGCGGCAGAACGGGCAGACCTCGCCGTACAGCCGGAGCCTGCGCCCCTCGGGCAGCTTGTCGTTGATCGCCTCCAGCACTTCCAGGCGCGCCTCGCGCGGGATCAGCAGCAGCGGCTCCTCGTGCATCGGGCATTCGAGGAACTGCTCGCCGCCGTCGCTCCCGCCGACCGTCCGGGGCAATTGCCACGAATAGGTGTAGCATTTTCCCGGCTCGGTGCGGGAGTAATGCTCCAGCCCCTTTTTCAGCAGGCGCGCGATGGTGCTTTTGCTCGATCCCACCGGGCCGTGCAGCAGGAGGATTCGCTTTTCCGTGCCGTATCCCTGCGAGGCGGATTTGAAGAAATCGACGAGCTGCATCAGCGGCCGCTCCAGACCGAAAACCGCGTCCGCGCCATGATCGATCGGGTCCGCGAAAAACGCGTACCGATTGTATTCCTGCTTGAACTGCGTGAAGGACTCCGATCCGTAGCTCAGGATCATGTCGTAGACGCGCTGAAACGCGTTGCGCGCGACATTGGGGTTCTCCATCGCGACGTCAAGGTAATCCCAGAACGTCCCTTCCCAGTGCTGCTCTCGAAAACGATCGGCATCGAGCTTTCGATCGATGATTGAAACCAGTGGATTCGACTTGGCCATCGTCATGTCTCCAGGGTTAAGGATGACAGTTGATGATTTCTTCAAATCAGACACCCCGCGCGGCGATAGGTTGCACGCCGACGATCGCGGGCGGCTTACATTCAAAAGAGCGGGTGGATGATTGCAACGGTCAAAACGGGATGGTTCGGAAAGCGTCCGGCAGGCCGCGTCGTCGGGAAGGAGGTTGCCGCACCATCGTCGGCGTGACAACGCGCTCCGAACGGCTAGGACCGGCAAAAGGACGCCAATCGTTCACATCCCGCGGCGATGCATCCATGCAAATCATCGCCACGTTCGAGCCTGGCTCGTTCGGGTGAAGCTTCGACACCGCGAAACTCCTGCCGCCCCCGCGGGCTTGGCCCGCGGAACCGCAGTCGCCTCCTGGGCCGGCCGACCCTGATGCGTCCGTCGCCGGCCTCATTCGGCGCGCCCCACACATTCCAACCTTACACACGTTTCGCACGCAAGTCCATGCGGATTCAGCCGGACATTCCCGATTGAAATACCCCGATTGAAACACCCCTCACATACGACGCGCCCGCAAGGCGCGCCGCCCTTCTCACGTGCGAAGGATCGGCAGGGTTTTGAACTGCTGTCCCAGAATCGGCTTGCTTGGCGTCTCCAACCAGAGTTGAAGGATGCTCGCGTAGATGTTTCGGAAATCGATGTTGTATTTCAAATCCCTCGTTGACCGATCTCGATCAGGGGGATTTGAAATACAAC
>CAYUNS010000020.1:0-33533 GCA_964446155.1 uncultured Tepidisphaeraceae bacterium
CCTGCCACATCGACTTCCCAAACTCCATTATTCGCCGGGTTGTCAGCAAGCGTCCGGCGTTACGGTGGGAGCCAAACGGCATGATCTTTTTCCCTCAACCGCGTGGCTCTGGTTCCGCCGTGAAAAACCTGCACGCGCAAAGGGGGAATGCTGGTTGTTCGTTGTTGGTGGGAGGCACGGGGCGGGGGATTCCATACCTTGCCACCCTCTTATCTTCTCATCAACGCATCCCTCGCCGCCAGGGCGGTGGCGGCGGCCTGGTCCGTGGAATCCGCCAGGGCTGTCAGGTGTCCCATCTTTCTTCCGGGGCGCGCCGAGGTCTTGCCGTAGAGATGGAGCTTGACGTTGGGGATGGCGCACGCGGCGGACCAGTTGGGTTCCCCATCGCTCCACAGATCGCCGAGCAGGTTGACCATCGCGGCCGGACGAAGCAGTTCCGTCGAGCCGAGAGGCAGCCCGCACACGGCGCGAAGCTGCTGCTCGAACTGGCTGGTGAGCGAGGCATCGAACGAAAAATGCCCCGAGTTGTGCGGGCGCGGCGCCAGCTCGTTCACGAGCAGCCTGCCGTTCCGGTCGAGGAAGAATTCGACGCACATCACCCCGATGACATCCAGTTTTTCCATCAGCGCCGTCGCGATGTCGATCGCCTCCTTCGCCGCGCCGGCCGGAATCCGCGCCGGGGCGATGGTGAGATCGAGAATGTGGTTGCGGTGCGCGTTCTCGACGACGCCCCAGTGCGCGATCGCGCCATCCGCGCCGCGCGCGGCGACGACGGAGACCTCGCGCTGGAAATCGATGAACGCCTCGAGGATCATCTCGCCCCCGCCGCACGATTCCCATGCGGCCGGCGCGTCGGTGGGGGAGGCGATGCGGGTTTGCCCCTTGCCGTCGTAGCCGAAACCGGCGGTCTTGAGGATCGACGGGCAGCCGATGCGCGCGATCGCGGCGCGGAGGTCTTCAATCGATCGCACCGCCATGAACGGCGCGACGGGAAATCCGTTGCTCGACAGAAAGGTCTTCTCGCGCAGGCGATGTTGCGTGGTGTGCAGCACGGTTCCGTTCGGGCGGACGGGCACATGTTCGGCGGCGGCGGCGACGATGCCGGCGGGGACGTTCTCGAACTCGAACGTGACGACCCGCACGCCGCAGGCGAACGCGCGCACCGCATCGAGGTCCTCGTATGGCGAGGTGATCTCGATGTCGGCGACCTGTCCCGTTGGGGAATCGCTCTCGGGAGAATAGGTCGCGACGCGATAGCCCATGCGTCTCGCCGCGATCGCGAACATCCGTCCGAGCTGCCCGCTGCCGAGAACGCCCACGGTCGCGCCGGGAAGAATGGGAGAAGTCGTGGCAGGTGCAGGCAGTGGCATCAACGTGTCTCTGTGTGGCGTTGCGGGTCGCGGGTTCAGGTCAGTTCATCCTTCATCACCTTCTCGGTCTGCTCTCGCCGGAAGTCGTGCAGCTTCTTGCGCAGATCGGGGCGGGTGTTGGAGAGAATGGCGATCGCCAGCAGCGCCGCGTTTTTCGCGCCGGCCTCGCCGATCGCCAGCGTGCCGACGGGCACGCCCGCGGGCATCTGCACGATCGACAGCAGCGAATCCATCCCGCTCAGCGCCTTGCTCCGCACCGGCACGCCCAGCACCGGCACGGCGGTCTGGGCCGCGACCATCCCCGGCAGATGCGCCGATCCGCCCGCCCCGGCGATGATGACCTCGATCCCGCGCCGTTCGGCCTCGCCGGCGAATTCCGCCATCTTCGCCGGCGTGCGATGCGCCGAAACGATCTCACGCAAATGCGGCACGTTAAATTGCGTGAGAAGTTCATCCGCATGGCGCATGGTCTCCCAATCGGACTTGCTGCCCATGATGATCGCGACGAGTGGGGTGGGGGTGCTCATATCAGGCCGATGAATTTACCGGGAGAGAGGCGGCGATGCGAGCGATGGGTGGGAGGCGCGTTCTTGCGGATGCGGGGAGGGCCGGGCGACGGATCGCCCGTCTCATTCCACGGCGTGGGGGCGCGGAGATGTGGGGGAAGTCGTATCGAGCAACCATTCGGCGAGGCGGAGATCGAGCGGCGTGGTGATTTTGAGGTTGCGTTCCTCGCCGGGGACGAGGTGGACGGGGTAATCGGCCAGCTCGAGAAGCTGGGCGTCGTCGGTGACCTGATCGAGGGGGATGGGACAGCGGGCGAAGGCGGCGAGGAGGTCGGCGCGGCGCATGATCTGGGGGGTCTGCATCGTCCACAGGTCGTGACGGGGGATCGTCCGCCGCACGCGTGCGGGCAGGGGTCCGGTGGCCTGCTTGACGGTGAGATGCATCGGCATCGCGGGGGCCGCCGCGCCGTGCTCACGGGCGGCGTCGAGCGTGCGGGCGATCAACGCCTGCGACACGAGCGGGCGGGCCGCGTCGTGGATGGCGATCCAGTCGATCGACTCGGGAACCTGCTTCAGCGCGCTCAGCACGCTGTGCGCGCGGGTTGCCCCGCCGGCGCAGAGGTGCGTTTTGCCATCCGGGCGAACGAGGTCGGTCGAGCGCGTGGCGATGAGAATCATCGCGACTTCCGTGCGGCGGGCGAATGCCAGGATCGTTCGCTCGATCACGGTCGATCCATCCAGCGGCTGGCGCAGCTTGTCCGCGCCGAATCGACTCGAAGCACCGGCGGCGGGGAGGATGACGGCGAGGTCGGGCATTTTCATGACATGGACGCTTCGCCCATGATGGCGGTGCGAGGGTCGGTTCCGGAAGGGCGGTTCATCGTGATCCGGCGGACGATCGCCCGCGCCTTGGCGGGAGCGGGGCGGCATCGCCGAAACGCCCGAAAATCATCTTGCCGGCGCTGGTTTGAATCACGCTCGTCACGCTGATTTCAACCTCGTTGTTGACCTGCTCCCGCCCGCCTTCGACGACGACCATCGTGCCGTCCTCGAGATATCCCACGCCCTGTCCCGGCTCTTCACCGGGCTTCTGGAGACGAACCACCATGCGCTCGCCGGGGAGGACGACGGGCTTCATCGCGTTGGCCAGATCATTCAGGTTGATCACGTCCACGCTGCGGAGCTGCGCGACCTTGTTGAGGTTGAAATCGTTGGTGAGCACGCGCCCGTTCAATTCCTGCGCGAGGTTCATCAGTCGCTGATCGACGTCCGAGCTTTCGCTGTCCCGTTCGGAGGGATCGTAGAGGATCACCTCGGCCCGCTTGTTGGCCTGAAGCTTGGCGAGCACGTCCAGCCCCCGTCGACCGCGATTGCGTTTGAGCTTGTCGGCGTTGTCCGCGATGGTCTGCAATTCACCGAGAACGAACCGCGGAACGATGAGCTGGCTTTCGATGATCCCGGTGTTGACGATGTCAACCACGCGACCGTCGATGAGCACGCTGGTGTCGATCAGGATCGGGCGGGCGCCTCGGGTCTGCTTGCTGAATTCGACGTAGGGGATGATGAACCGAAAATCATCCTTGGTCTGAAGGATGAAGCTGATCGCGAAATAGGAACAGGTGATGCTGAGCATGATGTTGATGAACTGCACGAACTGGGTTCGCGCCATCGGCGGCATGTCCTGGAGATATTGCGCCGACAGCAGCTCGACGACGAAGCTGAGCACATAGGCGAGGATCAATCCGACCGTGAGTCCGAAAAACGTGCCCGAGAAGATCGTCAGCTTGGATCGCGGCGCGAGAATGTCCACGCAGACGAGCAGCACGCCAACGGTGAGGGCCAGACCGGGCGCCAGCCACGCATACACGTCCAGCGTGCCCCAGTTGCCCCCGCTGCGCTGTTCGAGAAAGAAGAACCCCACTGCCGCCATCAGCAGAACGAAAAGGGCTCGAAGGATATGCAGGATCATAAGAAGTCCACCGGTTTCCGAAACGTCAGACTATAGCCGAGTGACGGGGCCGAATCGAGATGCGGGCGCATCATAATAGCCGAAGTTCTTCGGCATGGGGGGATGCGGGAAGGGGGAATTTGAAAAATCGGGGTGCGATCGGCTCAGTCGCTCAGTGCGATCAGCACCACCCCGGCGAGAAGGATGCGGTAGATCGCGAAGGGGATGAAGCTGTGTTTTCGGATGTATCGCATCAGGAACGCGATGACCGCCCACGCGACGAGGAACGACACGGCCGTTCCCACCAGCAGCACCAGCCATTGCTCGGTGGTGAGTCCGGCGCCGTCGGTGATCTGCTTGAGGAGCTTGTATCCGCAGGCGCCGAACATGGCCGGGATCGCGAGGAAGAAGCTGAATTCCGCCGCCGCCTCGCGGGAGAGACCCGCGGTCAGCCCCCCGAGAATCGTCGCCGCCGAACGCGACGTGCCCGGAAAGACCGCCGCCAGCACCTGGCAGCATCCGATGAGCAACGCCTGCCCGAAAGTCATCGCCTCGATTGTCTGCGTCCGCGGCGTCGGACGGAGCTTCTCGATCAGGATGATGAGAATCCCCCCGATCCCCAGAGCCAGCGCCACGGGCAGCACGCCGTACAGGTATTTTTCAGACCATTTTTCCGCGAAAAACGCTCCGATCAGCGGCAGGGACCCGATGAGAACGAGCATCGCCGCGCGGTTGTCCAGCAGCCGGATCGACCTGGGCGGGGAGTTGCCCCCCTCGTCGTGCAATCGCGGGCCGTGACGGAGCAGCTCGAGGATGCGACCTCGAAAATAGACGAGCACCGACGCGATCGCGCCGATCTGAATGAAGACCGTGAACATCAGCCAGAACGGATCGGCGTTCGGGCCTTCGATCTCCATCCCCATCCAGCTCTGCGCCAGCAGCAAATGCCCCGTCGAACTGATGGGGAGAAATTCGGTGACGCCTTCCACGATCCCGAGCAGGATGGATTTTACGATATCGGTCATGAAGGCAACGTGGGTGATGAAGTCGATGAATCGGGCGATCGGCGGCTACGGATGGTCCCCGGACGCATCCGGCGTGGAGGACCGATAAACCCGCATCGCGCGCCGCACATAAAGCGCGCCGCTGAAAATGGTGATGAGCAGCGTGGCCCATATGCAGGCGTCGCGCGCTCGCGCGGCCCACCATTCCAGCCCGACATATCCTTTATCGAGTAGCCAGCCGCGATAATTCACATAAACCAGGATCACCAGGATGGTGATGGACTGAAACACCATTTTCAGCTTGCCGCTGAACTGCGCCCCGAAGTTTTGTCCGCTGGATTCGCTCAACCCGCGCAGGCTGGTGACCAGCAGCTCGCGCCCGAGGATCACCACCACCATCCAGGGCACGACGCCGGTGATTGTCGTGACGTTGGTGGGCATGGCATTCGGATCGTGAAAGGGGATCGTGAAATTCTTCCCCGCGAAAAAGACGAAGCTGCCCAGCACCAGCACCTTGTCCACGAAGGGATCGACCACCCGCCCGAACGCCCCCTCGACGTTCCATTTCCGCGCCAGATGGCCGTCGAGATAATCGGTAATCAGCGCGATGAGATACACGAAAAACGCGATGTTCAGCCACAGGGCGTCGCCGTGTCGTTTGTAGGTTCCTTCATGCTGGTAATAGGACAGCATGAAGAAAAACACCGCCGCGAGCACAAGACGCAGGCCGGTCAACAGATTGGGCACATGTCGAAACATCAGGCGGCGGATTGTACGGGGTCGGGGCGTGTGGTCCAATGGGGGATGAATCAGGCAACTCAACCGATGGGAAGACTGTCATAGGCCCGGGATGAGCCATCCCGGTCCGCAAAAGCAGGAAATATCGCAAAAATATAAAAAACAACCATCGGAAAAATCTCTTTCTCCGTAATTTCCGCCGCTCGGCGCTCCTTACATTGAACAGCCGATTCTTCGCGACATCGCGCTGTCGCGGTATACCGTTATTTTATCAAGCGTATGGCCGAAGCTTGCAGGTTTCATGGCGAATTCGCGCGGCTCAACTTTCCAACTTTCCAGTATTGGTCCCTTGGACACTGGAAATGTACGAAAAAAGGAGAATAATCGCCGTGCTCTGGCCTGTGTCGCGGCGAGTCGAGTGTTCCCGCCTTGCCCGGACACCCATGAGGCACGCGCCGGTGATTGGCGTAAGTGATTGTGAAAAACAATGTTACGCACTCGTAGCTCAATTGGATAGAGCATCGGTCTTCGGAACCGAGGGTTGCAGGTTCGAGTCCTGCCGAGTGCAATTCCTTTATTAATTTAATCCACCGGCTGGATCACCGGTCTGTTGGATCATGAGCGATGAACGACGGGCGTTTCATCCGCTGACGGTTCCGCTTCGCCAGGCGCGCGCCGGGAGCAGCGCCAGGGCCATGATAAGCAGTTGAGTGAACACGAACAGCAGCAGCCAGAACACCGCGGACTCCATGAATCCATAGGCATGCAGGCCGATGCCCAGCATGTTGGTGCCGAACCAGCTCCATGCGGTGACGATGTTGCCCCCGACCACCGCGATCATGATCCCGCGATGACGGATCAATCCCGCCCAGCGCGCATGCAGCACCAGGGCGTTGATCAGCACCACGAGGACCGCGCCGTTCTCCTTCGGGTCCCATCCCCAGAACCGTCCCCAGGACTGGTCCGCCCAGATGCCGCCGAGCACCGTTCCCACGAAGCTCAGGAGCAGGGCGAAGCAGACGATGCAATAGACCATTTTCGCCAGCGCCTTGCTCCGCTCGGGGGTGAGGAATCGCGTGAACAGGCCCAGGCCGATGTAGGCGATTCCCAGGAAGCCGGCGAGGAACGTCGCGGAATAGCCGAGCGTCACGGTGATGACGTGCGTCGCCAGCCAGAAGTTGCTGTCGAGGACGGCCTGCATCATTTGCAGGGTATCGCCGTCGCTGCCGAGGTTGTGCGCGATGATCAGCGTCCCCGCGCCGATGATCGACGCCGCCAGCGCCGCCAGCACCAGCGGATAAAATCGTTCGAGAACCAGCGCCAGCAGCACGCAGGCCCAGCCGACGAACACCGCGGAGGAATAGAGATTCGTCACCGGCGGGCGTCCCTGCAAATAAATCCGTACCAGCAGCGCGGCCGTATGCACGACCAGACCGATATACAGCAGCGCGATCGCGCATCGCCGCATCGTCCCGAACGCCTGGACGCCGTCGGCGAACCGGGGATGAAGCCGCGTCAGCAGCGCGGCGCAACTGACGAGAAACGCGAGGACATAGATGATCGTCGTCGTATAAAAAGGCGCCGCGCGGTTGAAGAACCACTCCAGCCGTGCCCGTCGCATCTCGGCGGGCATCACATCCTTCAGCGCCTGGTAATATCTCCGGACGGCGGCGTTGAATTCCCCGGGCTTCTCCTCGTGATAAGCCGTCATGATCTCGATCAGATGCCTTGCCGCCGGGTGCATGTTCTCACCGAGGGATCCCTGCGGCGTGCGCGCGGCGAGAAATGCCTGGTGAACTGGCTGCCATTCCTCATCCGCATTGAACGGTGGAACCGTGTACGGCTGTTCCATGCGCGACAGCGACAGCAGGTGATCCACTTTTTTCGACAGGTCCAGCACCGCGCGCTGGAACGGATCGCGTTGCCGCGACGGGGTCGCGGCGGCGCGGCCGGCCTGCTCGGACACCCTGGCCCAGTGCGGCCTCAAATCGCTCAGCTTCAACGCGTTTCCCTCCGAGGGGGAACGATCCAGCAGCGCCAGCACATCGGGATGATCGACGCGCACCACCGGATACTCCTGCGCGATCTCGGGGCGAGCCATCAGATCGAGCAGGAACTGTCCGGCGTCGATCTTCGTGTGGTCGTCCACCCTGGCGGTTTGTCGGCCACCGGAAATCATCAGCGCGTTGCGGGCGACCGTGTCGATCGGCTTGACCCGTCCTCCGGCCGACACGGGCAGTTGCACAAACGTGTCCACGTCATATGCCGAACGATGCGTCGGTCGAAAAAGACCGCTGACCGCGATCGCGATTCCGATCGCTCCGACAATCCCCGGAGCCACCCACCGCTGAAGCGGGGACTGAATCGGCGCCGAGCGGGCGATCACGGGCTTGTTGCGGTTGCGGCGCAGGAAATCCAGCATGGCCGCGCTGAAATGCCAGAGCATCCCGATCGTGACCAGCACGCACGACAGGTACGGGATCAGCCAGCCGGGGTTGCGCACCACCTGGAGCACCGTGCCGCTGTTGTCGGGCTTGAACGAGGCCTGGTAAAAAGTCTCCCCCGCGTAGCGCAGCGGGTTGTTCATGTAGATGAGCACTTCGCGATCGGTGTCGCGCGTGGGATCGATCAGGCGAATCTGGCTGGAGAAATTACGCGCCACCTCGGTCCCCACGAACTTGTCGTGCCGGAAGTCGATCAGATGAAGCGTGTAAGGCTTGTAGGTGCGTTTGAAGCGGAGCGAAATATCTCCCGTCGCCGCGGGCTGGAGCACGTCGGCGTTGACGGAAACCAGCCAGGTTCCGAGCCGCTCGTCGTTTTGCCACAGGGTGACATAGGCGCTGGGGGCATTGACCTGCTGGCTGTCCACACCGGCGACCTCGGGCAGGAGCCGGGCTTCGGCCTCGAGTCCCACGCCCCGGTCGGCCGGGGAATTCACCGCTTCCCGGCGACGGATCAACTGCGAGTTGCTCATCCATCGATCCACCGAGATCGAGACGGGAAGCGCCTCGTGGCTGATTTTCCCGCCGGTCCTGGCCGCCTCGACCAGCAGGCGCTGGGGGATGGCGACGACCTTGTCGCGATCCTCTCCCGAGCGATCGACGTAAGCCAGCTCCACTTCACGGATGTCCTCCGTGTAGTTGGCGCTGTGGCCTTCATCGATGCTCATCAGCCCTTCGACCGCGAGCTTGCCCGTGACAAACTCGCCGGCGAGCATGAAAATCAACCCGGCGTGCAGGACGATGATGCCGATGCGTCGCGTGGACCACTTGAACCGGACGACGTGGGCCGCGATGAGGTTGATGATCAGCCCCGCTCCGATCAATCCTCCGCCGGGAAAGGGAAACCGCGCGGACACCGTGGCGATTTGCCGGGGAATGAACAGTTGCAGATCCACCCATGCGATCGTGCTTCGGAAATAACCGTCAACCGTCTGCCAGATGCCCTGCGATGCCTGCGCGAGCGTGCCGGCGAAGATCAGGAACATCGCCAGACTGAACAACACCACCGTCAACCGCAGCGAGGCAAGCCCCGTCACCACTCTCCGCAACAAAATGAACATCTCTCAAATCCTTCGTCCCGAAACGCCCGGTGTGCCTTTCGCCTCGCCGCCGACTCGATTCATTCGCCCGCCTGATCCCCGTTTTCATTCCCGCTCCCCTGGTGGTTCGCTTCTCCGGTTTCGCTTGCGCCGAAAGACCGGGAAAATGCGAAGACCGCCTGCTCGTGTTGATCCGCGATGGAGGGGGGCGCCGTCGCCTTGACGAACCAGGTGCGATCGGCGGCGCGATCGTGGATCGAGGCGGCCAGAACGTGCAGTTCCGGTCCCCTGATCCGCATGAGATGTCCTTCAAAGTCGCCGTTGTTGAACGGGGTCACTTCCCGGGGCAACTGCTCGGCGGTCAACGGCGCGGCGCCGATCTGCTGTCGCCAGCGGTTGACGTTGGCGAGCAGCCCGCCGACATCGCCGGGGAACTGCGACACGATGATCTCGATGGCGTCGTTTCCCTCACCGGCCGAAAATGTCGCGACACGCAGCGCGTTCTGGTTTTCCACCGCGACCCATCCCGCCGGCGTTTGCCACGCGGGAGGGGTGACGCTCGCCGAGGGGGCGGACTGCGCCTGCGGCGCTTGCGTCGATGGCGTCATCACTCTCGGGGGCGTTTCTTTGGGTGTTGAATACACCGCGATATCAGGCTCATCGCACCCGCTCGCCGCCACCATGCCCGTCAGGCTCGCGCAGAGCAGCAGGGTCTGTAGGGATGCCAAACGAAAAAAGTCATACATCAACGGCGCATCTCCTGTTTATTTGACCAGCCGACTATAGCAGACCCGATGCCGCAATTCCCGCGAAGCGCCCGAGCGGAAAGACGGACGGTGGGGCGTGTGGCGGCGGCAAGACGGGCACCGCGGGCGCGCGCGCATTTTCGGCTTGTGATTCAACATTGAATCACGGATGATTCCGCAAATGCGACGATCGACGCGCAAGGCGGTTCGATTGGTGGACGTGGCCAGCCGCGCCGGGGTGAGCGCGACGCTGGTCTCACAGGTTCTGCGCGGCGGGGGGAGTTCGACGACGCGCGTCTCGGAACGCACCGCGCTGCGCGTGCGCCGCGCCGCGGCGATGCTGGGGTATCGCCCCAACGTCCTGGCGCAGCAACTGAAGGGAAAGCGTAGCGACGTGATCGGTGTGCTCATCGGCGCTGAAAGCACCCCGGCGAACCATCGCCGCCTCGCGGCGATCGAGCGCGCGGCGAATCGGCGCGGCTGGCGGTTGATGATCGGGCAGTTCCATCGTGACACCGCCGCGACGCACGATTACCTGGTCGATTTCCTCTCCCGTGGCATCGAGGCTCTGCTCTGCTTCCACAACCCGGCCCCGTCGTATGACGACGAGTTGCCGCCACTGCTGAGGCAGTTTCGCGCGGTGGTCTTTCAGACCGGCTCGCCGCACGACGGCATGTGCGTGGTCGATGTCGATCGCGCTCAGGGGGTGCGCGCCGCGTTCGAGCATCTGCATTCACGGGGACGACGGAGGATCGCGCTGGTCCTCAACGAGCCGCCTGACCTCGATCCGCTGATGGCTGATCGTCTGCGCGGCTGGCGCGAGGGACTGGCCGACGCGCGGATGGATGCGGCGCCGGAACGACTCTGGACCGGGACCGGCGAGTATCCCCCGTCGAGCGGGCTGGTCGCGCGGGCCGCGGAACACCTGGTCGCGGTGAACGCCGACGCGGTCATCGCCTCGAACGACGTGTGGGCGCTGAAGCTCATCAAGGCGTTTCGTCGCCTGGGCCGGCGGACACCGGACGATGTCGCCGTCGTCGGATTCGACAATCTCGACGCCGCCGAGTTATGCGATCCGTCGCTGACCAGCATCGATCAGAACAACACCGCGTTCGCCGACGCCGCAATTGAATTGCTGTCGGACATGTTGACGGACCATCGGCTCGATGAGCGGCCCCGGCGGATCGTGGTGCCCGCGAAGCTGGTGGTGCGGGAATCGACCTGAGCGCGCCGGGCCGCCCCTGGGGAATGGTCGTCAATCGGAAACCATTGTCATTTGAAAGGACCAGTCATGGAAGTGCATATTCTGGAAGACAAGCGGGCCCTGGGCGCCGCCGCGGCGCGGCGGGGGGGGGAACTGATCCGCAAGGCGCTCGCGGAACGCGGGGAAGCCAACCTCATCGTCGCGACCGGCGCGTCGCAGTTCGAGATGCTCGAAGGGCTGGTCGCCCAGCCGGACATCGCGTGGAACCGCGTGACCGGATTTCACCTGGATGAATACGTCGGGCTGCCGATCGCGCACGGCGCCAGCTTTCGCAAATATCTGTGGGAGCGGTTCGTCTCGCGCCTGCCGCTGCCGCCCAGGGCGTTTCATTTTCTCGACGGCGAGCACGACGCGGCGGAGGAATGCGGGCGAGTGGGCGCGATCATTCGGAAGCATCCGATCGATGTCGCGTTCGTCGGCATTGGGGAGAACGGGCATCTCGCGTTCAACGATCCCCCGGCGGATTTCGAGACGGACGAGCCGTATCTCGTCGTTCAACTCGACGAGGCCTGCCGCAGGCAGCAGCTCGGGGAAGGGTGGTTCCCGGATTTCGAGAGCGTGCCGCGGGAGGCGATGAGCATGAGCGTCCGGCAGATCATGCTCAGCCGCGCGATCATCTGCACCGTGCCCGATCAGCGCAAGGCGCAGGCGGTGAAGGACTGCCTTGCCGGCGAGGTCACGCCGCTGCATCCGGCGAGCATCTTGCAGCGTCATGCCGCGTGCGATATTTTTCTCGATCGTCCCGCGGCCTCACTTTTGAAACGGTAGAGCCATGTCATATCTCGATTTGCAGGTCAACGGATACGCCGGCGTGGATTTCAACGGCGACGATCTCGATTCCGACTCGCTCCACCGGGCCTGTGTCGCGATGGAGCGGGAGGGGACGGAGCGCATTCTCGCGGCGGTCATCACCGATCATGTGCCGGCGATGTGCGCCCGGCTCCGCCGGCTCGTCGAGCTGCGCGAGAAGGACGACCTGGTCCGCCGGGTCATCGTGGGGCTGCATATTGAAGGGCCGTTCATCAATCCGCAGGACGGTTATCGCGGCGCGCATCCCGCCGACGCCGTCGTGCCCGCCGACGAGGAGGCGATGCGACGGTTGCTCGACGCGGGAAGCGGTCTGGTCCGCATCGTGACGCTCGCGCCGGAACAGGATGCGGGGGCGCGGGTGACGCAACTGCTGTCGCGCGCGGGCGTGACGGTCTCGGCGGGGCATTCCAATGCTTCGCTCGATGATCTGCATCGCGCCTGCGACGCCGGTTTGAGCCTGTTCACGCATTTGGGCAACGGCTGTCCCCACCTCGTGCAGCACCATGACAACATCATCCAGCGCGTGCTGAGCCTGGGGGATCGGTTGATGTGCTGCTTCATCGCCGATGGAGTGCATGTGCCGTTTTTCGCGCTGCGCAATTATCTGCGCTGCGCGGGGATCGAGCGAAGCGTGGTCGTCAGCGACGCGATGGCCGCCGCCGGGCTTGGGCCGGGCAAGTATCGGCTGGGGCGGTGGAATGTCGATGTCGGTGAGGACGGAGCGGCGTGGGCGCCGGATCGATCCCATCTCGTCGGCAGCGCGATGAACATGAAGCGGGCGCATCAAAACCTGATCGCGTGTCTGGGCCTCGACGAGGCCGACTGCCGCCGGCTGCTTCACGACAACCCGCTGCGCGCGATCGCCGGCGCGGGCGATGATCTCGATGTTTCGCGATGACGCATCCGCATTCACACCCGTCGGTCGATCTCGCAGCCCGCTATCGGGCGGTGTGGGTGGATCGCATCGACGACACCGAGGCGGTTCGCGCGGCCGCCGAATCCTGCAGGCTCGCCGTCGCGTCCGTGCTGACGTTCATGATCGAGCGATTCGAGAGAGACCCGGACTATGGTTTTCTCGACATGAAGATCGACGTGCTGAGCGGAGCGGATTTTCCGAAGGATGATCCGCTCCGGGGCCGGGGAACGATCTACGGTTGGATCCAGGGGCGCGGCCTGGAGGCGCTGGCAGGGCACGCGGCGGCGATGGAGCGGCTGGAGGCGCTGAGCGCCGATCAGCGCGCGGCGTTGCTCGCAAGGACGCGCGCCGCCGCGCATCGCGCGCTCGATCACCTCGAGCGGATTCGCGCCGGCAACGCCGGGCGGCTTTCGTTCATGATGACCGTCGAGGGACGACCGTTGATGGTCGATGCGCACGGGGCGGTTCGCCCGCCGCGGCATGACGATCATCGTCCATCGCATTACACGGACCTGTTTTATGCCAAAGGCCTTGCCGCGGTTGCGGCGATGTTGGGGGATTCGCGGCGATTGGCGATCGCCAGGGAGATGCTCGACCGCGTTCATCGGGACATCGTTTCCGATCGTTTCCGGTCGGACCAGGAAACGATCGATCCCCGGAACAACGTCGCGCCCCAACCGGGCAGGCGTTCGCACGGGCCGCGAATGATCGCCATCGGCGCCGCGGCGCTGCTGCTCGATCTGACGCGCGATCCGGTTTATCGCGACATGGGATTGTCGCTGATCGATCACATCCTGCGGCATCACGTCGATCCCGAAACATTCGACCTGTGGGAGTTCATCGACGAGGCCGGCCGGCCGTTCCATGAAGGCGATGCCCTTCGTTGCGATCCGGGACATGCGACGGAATTCGCGGGATTGTCACTGAAGTTTTTGCGCATTTGCGAAGAAACTCGCGTCGTCGATGAATCGTTGGCCGCGCGATTGCCGATGTTGCGGCGATCGCTCGGCAACGTGTTGACGCGGAATTTCCAGAACGGTTTTTCGGTGGACGGGATCGGCATCTGCAAGGCGTTCGATCTGCGTTCCCGCCGGCCGATGAATACCGACATGCCCTGGTGGCCGCTCCCCGAGACGATGCGCGCCGCGATCGAGGCGTGGCATTGCCGCGCCGATGCCGATGAAGTCTGTCTCGACATTGCCCGTCGCTGCTCGAATGCGTTCATGCGGCATTACATTCGCCCGGATCGCTGGTTGCTCGCCAACCAGGTGATTGATGAGGCTGGCCTTCCCGTCGCGCGGATTCCCGCCACCCCGGACGCCGATCCTGGTTACCACACGGGGCTATGTCTTCTCGATTGTCTGCGTCTGTGCGATCACACAAGGAAATAATGCGTATCGCGCACGCCGGCGTAGCGGAGCAGCGCGGAAATGGCGTAGGCGCCGGCGCGGATGTTGGTGGTGGTCCGGCTGAGAATGTATTGATCGGTGAAGCCGAGGAACGATCCGTAAGCGGGGGAGGTCGTGTCTCGAACCTGGATGTCGATCAGGTATTGCGCGGCGAGGGAAAGCTGATCGGGGCTTGCCAGGGCATGCCCGAGGGCGTGGGCGGCGAGAAGCTCGGTGAGGATGACGCCCGCGGCGCTGGGGACGGAGCGGTCGGCCGGACCGAAGCCGCCGTCGGCGCGCTGAATCCGAAGCATGCGCTTCAGGAAGCGCGACGCGGCGTCGAGACAGGCGGGATTTCCATTCAATCGCCAGGCGGCGAGATTCGCCAGCGCGCCGAAGTCGTCATTATAGACGTGCATCATTTCCCAGCCGGGGTTGCTGTGGCGTGGGTCGGCTTTTCCATCCAGCGGCGCGTGCGTTTGACGATCGAGGATGACGGTCACCCGTCCGTCGGCGTCGAGATGACGCCCGTTGTAATGATCGAGCACATCGCCCATCGCCTTGCGGTATTTCGCGTCGTTGGTCGCTTCGTACATCCGGGCGAGGAAGAACGCGCTGCCGCTGTGGAATGATCCGCAGTAGTCAGGTTCCCAGGGCTGATCGTCGAATCGCACGGTCCAGTAGGGATAGCCGCGTTCCATGCCGATCGTCACGAACCAATCCGCGTAGAGCCGCGCCCGCTCGAAGGCGTCGGGATCATGCATCGTCTGAGACCACCCAAGCAGCGCCAGCGCGGCGGTGAGGGCGTCGCGCGGATGGGCCATGCCCGATTGCGGGGTGACTTCGCGGAAGACGCCGCGCACGCGCGGATTCACATCGCTCATTTCCTGGAGGGAGCGGAGGTACGCGGTCGCGCGGCGTGCGGCGTCGCGGTAACGTTCGTCGCCGAACGCGCCGAAGCCCGCAAGCAGGGCATCGACGGCGATGCCGGTGGTCCAGTTGGTGGTGAGGGTCACGGCGCGATGGGCCGTGCAGTCGAAGCAGAAGGGGAATCGGCCGTGATCGGCGCTCTGGGCGTCGGTGACCTGGTGACGAACGAGAAAGTCCAGTCCCGCCCGCGCCGCGTCCAGCGCGGATTGCCGCAGGTCGTCGTGTGAGTCGGCGGGGGAAAGCGGTTCCTGCATCGCGGTCATGTCATCTCCCGTTCATTGTGGAAGAAAGTGGAAGAATAGGCGGATTATATTTCAGAAACAATACTCTAGCATTGGTTGGCGATGGTGCAATTGAAAAATGGGCGCAGTCGCGAATTTCAAATATTATGGCTAAAAAATAAGATTATCTTTGCAACCTGGGGAAGTCTGGGGTATGTTGAAATTACTGAAATCGGTAGGGGGCGTATTTCAGAAAGACGGGAGCATTTCAGTCGTGGCCATCACAGCGGAAGAGATAGCGCAGCGGGTGGGTTGTTCGCCGGCGACGGTGTCGCGGGTGGTGAACGGAAGCGGTCCGGTCAGCCCCCGGACCCAGGAAGCGGTGCTCAAGGCCATCCGTGAAGGCGGGCCGCTGCATCGCCGTCGCGGGCGCGCCGCGGAGGGTGCGAGTCGCGCCTCCACCGCCGTCACGATGCAGACCGGGATGATCGAAATCGTCATGCACCTGACGGCCAGCATCGAGCACATGGAAATCGTCAACGGTCGGATCGCGCTCGGCCCGATCGCCCATTGTCCCCCGGACCGGTTTTTCAAGCCCGACAACCGATACACCAACACCACCTTTCGTCGAATCATCGACGGCGCGATGGATGAATCCACCCGCTGGCGGCATCGTCCGGTGCTGCGGACGACGAGCAGCCTCACCGATCGGCAATTGCAGGTGGATCTCGCCCGGCCGGACACGCTCGGGTTGATCATCCTCGGCAACGACGGTCCGGGCGTGGACGCGTTCCTGCGGCGATGCCCCTGCCCGCATGTGTCGATGATCGGCATGGGGCGTAACGGCTGGCCGTGCTCGACCACGGACGACCTGCCGGGGATGCGGCAGGCGGTGAGTCATCTTGTCGAGCTGGGTCACAGGCGCATCGGTTATGTCGCCTGTGAAGCGGAAGTGCCGGCGTTCGCGCAGCGTCATTCCGCGTTCGCCGTCGCGATGGTGGAGGCCGGTCTGAGCATCCGCGGCGAATGGATTTATCGCGAATCGACGCATGTCGCGGATATTTCGCGAGGTGTGGAGGCGGTTCTCGCCAACCCCGATCGTCCGACGGCGTATATCTGTTGTTACGACGGCGCGGCGTTCGGCGTGATGCAGGCCGCGGCGAGGCAAAACCTGAGCGTGCCGCACGATCTGAGCGTGATCGGCTTCGGCAACCAGGACATCGCCGAGCTGATTCAGCCGTCGCTGACGACGATCCACGCGCCGACCTACGAGATGGGGCGCACCGCGGTCAAGCTGCTCATGCTTCAGCGCATGCAGCCTGAAACCGCCGGCGAAGGCCTGTGCGTCCGGTTGCCCACGCATCTTGTCGAGCGCATGTCCACCGGCCCGGCGCCGGTTGATCCAACGAACCAGTCGAACGTCAATTGATCCAGTGGGGTAAGCCAAAAGGAGGCTTGTTATGTGGAGCGGAACATGTCGGAAAATGAACTGGGTAATCGCCGCGGGAATGACCCTGGCGATGGGCGCGTGGGCGACAAACACGGACGCGGTCCCAATCACGATCGGTGCGGAAGCCGATGCAATGATCGCCGGATCGTCCACCACGACCGGAGATCTCACCGACAGCAATTATGGCGCTTCGGGTGTGCTCGGCATTCGCGCCAGCGCGTTTTCCGGAGTGTATAAGAGCTATCTGCGATTCAACCTGGCTGATATTCCCAGTGATTCTCCGTTTGACTCGATCAGTCTCAATCTGACCGCAGTGGGAAGTTCAGGCACTGCCGCATCGCCTGTTGCATGGGGCAACCAGACCATCTCTATCTATGGATTGCAGGATGCCACATGGGAGGAAGGCGAGGGAACCACTTTGAGTGGTGCAAGTTTTCCCGGAGCGGGAGCAGTCGATGAAGATGGGCATACGATTACCTGGAATTCCGCTCCGTTCAACGACATCGATCATAACAGTGGATTTGAGAGTGCGGCGGCGTTGCTCGGAAGCTTTAATGCCACCGGAATCTCGGGAACCTATTCATTCTCATTTAATTTGTCGGATCAAGATGTGCATGACTGGTTTGAGGGGGCCGCTGATGGCGGAACAATCACCCTGATGTTGTCCACGACTGGCACCGTCGCCCAATACATCGGATCAAGAAACAACGTGACGGCCTCATTGCGACCGTTTCTTGAAGTGAACGTCGTTCCCGAGCCTGGCAGTCTCGCCTTGCTGGGTTTCGGTGGTTTGGCGTTGTTGCGGCGGCGGAAGTGAGGGGGTGTCGGGAGGATGAGGATCGATTTCGGGAGATGACATGAGCAAGCCGTATTTTCATCGATCCTCCGGCGGGGGCAGGCGTTCGCGCGCCGGTGGGTTTACGCTCGTCGAACTTTTGGTGGTGATCGGCATCATCGCCGTTCTGATCTCCATCCTCCTTCCCGCATTGAACAAGGCGCGCCGCTCGGCTTACACCGTCGCCTGCGCCAGCAACCTGCGGCAGATCGCGATATGGGGTCTGATGTACGCCAATGAGAACCGCGGGGTGTTGCCGACGCGCGGCTCGGGAGGCGCGACTTATTGGGATGGGTTATCGCTCACCGACTGGCCGGATAAATCGATCGAGGCCAACCTGTACAGGGGGCCGGGCACGACATCCGGATCGGCGCTCCATTGCCCGCAGGCGGTCGCCGCTTCGGAACTTCGCAGCCGGACCGCATTCATGCCAAGCGGTTACACCTACGGGCTGAATGCCCATCTGGGCGGGCAGAAGGTCGGGACGGATCCACCCCTGCCCAAAATAGGACTCCTGAAGCCCCACACCTTCTGGTTTGGAGACGCCAGGCCGTATCTGACCGTTGACGGCTGGGATTTCCATTCCGTTCTCAATATCAGCACGTTCAATGTTTTCAGCACCAATTGGCCATGGAACTGGCAAATGCCTACGTGGCAGACGCATCCGCAGCAGACGAACAACTTCGTCTTTGGCGACGGTCACGTTGAAGGCATCACCGTGTCGGAGTTCACGAAATGGGCTCCTTCCGCGGGGCGGGTGAAACAGTTCGTTGGGGCGCCATAAAAGGAGAGATGACGCAATGAAACGGTCTGGAGCCATCATGGTGGTCGCGGGCGTCATTCTCGGAATGGCGGCGTTCGGCCGCTCCGAAGTCGTGACCCTCACTCCCGACGCCGACGCCTTCATCTACCAGGCCAGCCCGGATGAGAACTACGGCCGGTCGGCGTTCATTCGCGTGCGCAACAACCCGACATCGTCGCTGAAGTCGTATATCCGGTTTGACGTCAGCGGCATCCAGGACCGATCAAAGATCACCGCCGCGACGTTTTCAATCTCCATCTACAACGATGGCGAATGGACGGACCAGGGCGTCAGTTTTTTCGGACTCAAGGATCGCCACGAGCGCGAAGGGTGGGTCGAGGGGAACAACGGCAAGGACAACGATCCCGAAGGAGAGATCACGTTCAACAATGCTCCGGCCAATCTGCCGGAGAACGCGACGCAGTTCGATCCCGACGATGCGGTGTGGCTGGGCGGGATGACACCGCAGGCGGGCGCGAAGGGATATCAATCCTTCAGCAGCGAGGAACTGGTGAAGTTTCTCCAGGGCGACACCGACGGCAAGGTGACACTGATGCTCAGCACTTCAGGCAAGGCGATTGAATCCTTCGACGCCCGTCTGCGTCCCACGCCGCCGAAGCTTGAAATCACCCATGATTCCCCGACCGCGCCCGATGCGGCGCAGCCGGCCGACCGTGAATAGAATCTCACCCACGTGCCGATGTTTTATACGATCCCATTCCCCGTGCATTCCCGATGGTTTCTTTTCGCGGCGATCGCGCTGACGTCGATGCTCTTCGCGCGCGGCGTTTTCGCCGAACCACCGTCGATCCGCACTTATACGCAGGAGATCGACATCACCTTCGCATCGCCCGAGGAGGCCGAGCGGGCGACGCTGACGCCGCTGCCGGTGCTCGACGGCAAGGCCTGGGCGCTGTCGGCACGGTGGGACGACAATCACCCCGGCAGCGTCACGATGCACGATGCGATGGTGAAGCATGGATTGAAGGGGACCTTCTATCTCAACGACGCACCGGGCGGTGATCGCTTCGGCGTGAAGTTCATCGACGCGCTCAAGCCCGGCGGGTTCACCATCGGGGGGCATTCGCAGACGCACCCGTTCCTTCCGCCGCTGGCGCCCAACGAGTTGTTTCAGCAGATTCTCGCCAACCGGGTCGAGCGCGAAGCGCAGGCGGACCAGCCCATCGTCTCGTTCGCGTTTCCCTTCGGGGTGTGGGGATCGGAGATCGATCCCGACGCGGCGCGGCGGATCACCGAGTCGCTGCGGCGAGGCGGGCTGCATCACAACACCTACAGCCAGTTCGCGAGGAAGAACCCCCATGCGGGGGAGAACGAGTTTTCCACCTGCAATCTCATCCAGCCCGGCGATCACCAGGTGGATCGCGCGAAGTTCGATGCGAACCTCGAGAAGTTCTTCAAGTTTCCCGCGGCTTATCAGGCGTTCTCGCACAACATCACGCTCAGCACGCATGCGCGGCAGACGGGGAAGGCGTGGGAGGATCTCGACGCGCTGTTCGGTGACCTGCTCACGAAGTCCGACTGGTGGATCTGCAATCAGAACGAGTATGCCGCTTATTTCCGCGAGTTTCATCACACCCGGATCGAGCGGGTCCGCACGGAAGGGGCGGCGGCGCGCTTTCGCGTCACGCGCCCAATTCCGTCGGAATCCGGCGCGGTGGTTCCGCTCACGGTCGAGGCGAAGGGAGGATCGATTCTCGCCGCCGCGAGCGCGTCGGCGACGCACGAGATGAAGCGATCGGACGATGGGAGAACGCTGCTGAATCTCGGGCATGATGCGAACCAGGTCCTGCCCGATCGCATCGACGTGGTCAACAATCCCGACAACGGCGCCGACTTCGCCGGTAAGGGCGAATCCGGTGATTTTCCGGGTATTTCGGCGTGGCTGTATCGCGACGGGAACCAGCTTGTGCTGCATCTGGCGAACAACGCCGCGCATGATCTGCGCGACTTGCGCGCGACGGTGCGCCTGCCGCTGGGATATGAAGTCGGCGTGATCCAGTCCGACCTCGCCGCGCTCGCGGCCAGGCAGAGGCGCGTCGAGCGGTTGGACATCGGCGCCGCTTCCGACGATGCGGTGTATCGCGACGGGTCGCCCTATTACGTCGTCGAGCTGGATTTCAGTCTCGGTGAGGAGCGCGGCCGAATCTTCGCAACGACGCGGGAGCCTCTCGAGACGACGGCGCGCTCCTGCGTTCGCGACGCCGCCTCGATGATGGGGCCGATGGCGCCGGCGGAGGTCGATCCCGAAGCGCTCGAGGCGCTTTCATCCCAGGCGCGGCCGCCTTTGACGAATCGCAACGACACTCCCAATGGGCGATGGTTTGTCGCGACGGCGCAGGACCGCGCGCGGTTCATCGGCAACTGCGTGACGCTGTTCAGGAATGATCCCGCATGGCTGGCCGCGACCAAACCGTTCAATCAGAAGGAACATGTGTTCCTCGTGGTGATCGACTTCCAATCCAATGCGGGGGGCGATCTGACGATAACGGGCGAACTGCCCGTCGCGCGGGCGTTTCTCAACGGTGTCGCGATCGCCGCCGACGCCCCCGCGTCCGGCGTGGTGGCCGGCGCGAACCGCCTGGCGATGGTCCTCGACATCACCGACAAACGCATCTATTGGAAGCCCATGCCCGTATGGCTGGATCTGAAAGTCAACGACGTCGCGGTGGACCACCTGCTGCCCGGCGAGCCTGAAACAGGGAGTAAGCCGTGTCCCATCGAATCGTGATGATCGCCTGCCTCGCGCTGGTGGTTTGTGCCTCGAATGCAGCCGCGCAGGAATCATTGCGCGCCTGGTCGCCGTTCGTCATTCCGGCCGAACCGCCCGAGGACGCGGTGATCGCATTTCGAGGCGAACCCATCGCGATTGATTCGCCGCGCGTGGTCGTCCGGGACGGGCACTTCTTCGTCAACGATCGCCGTTTGCGCGTCTGGGGCGTCAATCTGAGCTACGGCGCCAATTTCCCCAGCCATGCCGACGCCACCCGCATCGCCAAACGCCTCGAGGCGTTCGGGGTGAACTCCGTCCGCTTTCATCACATGGACATGGAGTATTTCCGGTTTCCCCAGAGCATCTGGGACGCGGAGGAACCGACGAAGCTTTCGGAGGAAGCGCTCGATCGCCTCGATTATTTCATCGACCAGCTCGCGCGGCGGGGGATCTGGTCGAATCTCAACCTGCACGTCTCCCGAACGCACAGCCGGCATCTCGGTTTGCCCGACACAAAGGCGACGGGAAGCTACGACAAGATCGTCAATCTCTTCACGCCGCGGCTTATCGAGGCGCAGAAGGATTACGCGCGGCGGCTGCTGACGCGCGTGAACAAGTATCGCCATGTCGCTTATGCCGCCGATCCCGCGATCGCATTCGTCGAGATCAACAATGAGGACAGTTTTTTCATGTGGGACGCCGAGGTGAAGATGCGCGAGATGGACCCGTTCTACGCCGACATCCTCCAGGCGAAATACAATGACTGGCTGAAGGCGCGCCATGGAACCACCGAGGCCCTCGCCGCCGTATGGAAGCCGACCGGTGGGAAGACCGCCGAGGCGGATGCGATCGATCTGCCGTTCAAGGATGCGAATCGGGCGTGGCGCGCCGTCGCGGTGCAGGGCGCCGTCGCGGCGCTGGCCGACATCGAGCCTGCCGCGGCGCGCCTCGAGATCGCCAATCCGGGCAAGGCGGCGTGGCATGTCGAGGTGATGTACGATGGGGTGCGGCTGGCGCCCGATCGTCAATACGAAATCACCCTGCGCGCCCGCGCGGAAGCGCCCCGCGACGTGGTCGTCACCGTTCGGCAGGGGCATGAGCCGTGGGGGACGCTGGGGCTGCGCCGGAACTTGAAGCTCTCGAACGAATGGCAGGAATTCACGCTTCCGTTTCAACCGCCCGCCGCGGAGAACGACGCCCGTGTCAGCTTCCTCGCGGGGCAATCCAATGTGAATTTCGAGATCGCCGACGTGCGGCTTCACACCCGCCCGCTGATCGGTCTGGGCGATAACGAATCGCTCGAGCGGGGCGACATCCGGCTGTTTCTGGAAGGCGAATCGCCCGCGCGCATTGAATCGCGCATGCGATTTCTCGCGGAGACGGAAAAGGCGTACTTCGACGATTTCAAATCGTTCATTCGGAGCCACGGCTGCGATGCGCTGGTCACGGGCACGATGGTGTACGGCTTTCTCGGGCTTTGGGCGCAGAGCGACATGGATTACATCGACAATCACACATACTGGGCGCATCCACAATTTCCGGCCGGATGGAGCGCGAGCAACTGGACGATCGAGCAGAAGGCGTTCGTCGAGCATTCGGCGGAAGGAAAGATTCATCACGACATGGCGACGCGGCTGGCGGGCAAGCCCCTGACCGTCAGCGAGTACAGCCATCCCGCGCCCGGCGATTATCAAGCCGAGGGGATTCCGCTGATCGCGAGCGTCGCGGCGGCGCAGGATTGGGACGGCGTGTGGCATTTCGGCTATGCGGACAAAGCGGATGACTGGAACGCCGGTGCGTTCGACGGTTTTTTCAACATTCACGCCAATCCCGCCAAGTGGGGTTTCATGCCGGCCGGCGCGGTGATCTTTCGCGAGGGGGGCGTGAGTCCGCTCGCGTTCGGAATGACCTGGCCGATCGCGAAGCATGAGGATCCCCTGGTCGATCTGATCCCGCTCCAGCGCGCCTATGGTCACGCGATGATCGACGGATTGCAGTCGCTGTGGGGCATCGGGCGCGCCGCCGCGATGCGCCAGCGCATCGCCATCGCGTTCGAGGGAGAGCCGACGCCGTTGCCCGCCTCTTCCGATAGTGTGACACGGCTTGAACTGTCGCAAGGCTCGTTCGACGCGATCGGTCCGGCCGCGAGGGTGCGCATCGAAACCGCCCGCGCCTCTCGGGATTCCATCGCGACCGACAACGGCTTCGCCGTTCTCGTCGCCGCCGCGCTGGACGGCAAACCGCTCCAGCGGAGCGAGCGCATTCTCATCACTGTTTGCGGGAGAGTCGAAAACACCGGTATGGGTTTTTCGGGCGACCGCCGCACCGTCCGCACCAACTGGGGCGAAGCGCCCGTTCGCGTCGAATCGCCCGCGGTCCGCCTCGCCTGGCCGACGGAAACGCCCGTGAAGCTGACGTTCCTCAATCCCGACGCCACCCGCGCCGCGTCGCAATCCCTCGACCCCGTTGAAGGCGAAGTTTCGCTCGAGTTCCCGGCCGACTCGGGAACGATGTGGTATCTGCTCGAACGATGAAGACGCGGCGGTCCAAGATCATAATGGGCATCCCGGTTTTGTGGAAAAGCAAGTGATGAGGCTGCCGAGGCTGGATTGTCACCCGCATTTCCAAGGAAAATCGACTGTTTTAAGTCAGGCTTAACAGGCAAAAGATGGCCTTTCCCACAGAGCCCTCCCAATCCTTTTTTGGTATGATCGACCGTTTATTGGATATCAACCAATTGCGCCTAAAACGCGAAGTCTGTTCATGAATTTTGAAAAATCTCGAAGAGTCTTGAGATCCCCATCGGGGATTCCTTCAGGTTCAAAATGCATTATGTCATTGCGAATGCTACGGATTCCTTCAAGTCGTTTTACAAATTCCGCTCTATCAAGTGCCAATCCAATCTTCGCCCATCGGTTTTCATTTTCCAAAAGACGGATGTATTCGCCGAATGTCAAATCGCTTACGGCTGCGACATTTCGGTCATCATCGTTCGGGTCTTTGACTTCCGCCAATTCAGTCGCAGTAAACTTGCCGTGTATAAGCTTGCGAACACCGTTCTCAATTTCTCCAATAAGTAAAAAAGGTTCTCCGAGCTTCCGAAACTGCTCGCTAAAGTCTGCCGCAGTGACGATTCCGCAAATAGTGCGATCCGCTGCTTGAACCAGGACGTAGTCATGTGCGGAAATGTCAGTGATGACCGAAAACAGCGAGTCTTCCAGTTGAACGATTCGCGGTTGCTCGATACAGTCTCGCACAAAAATGCATTCTTGTTTCAGTGCCAGCCTGCTTCCAATCGTTTTCCAACTTATGACTCCTTTCACTTCGCGTTCAGTTGTCATAATCGGCAATTGAGAGAAGTCATGAGTGAGCATCAACGTCACGGCTTCACAGAGTGATTTGTCCGGCCTGATGAAAATCGGCTTTCGGTTCGCCGATTCCAATTGTCCGATGCGAAATGTTTCCTGTGAATTCGCGGATGGTTCTTTTGAACCAGCTTGAATAAATGAGATGTGTCCGTCAATGAATGCAAACTCAAAGTCGGGGTCAGTTTCAAGTTTGGATTCTTCAAGACATTCGCGAATCCGGCTGACACCACCGGAACTGCGGCGGGACATGCCAAACCACGTTAGGAAGTTGCGAACTGTCTCTGGCGGTGGAGCAACGCCTCTGTCGATCTGTCGACGAATTTCTTTGAGTTTGGCTTCTGGCATCGCGTAACTTTCTCAGGTCGCCAGGCATTCGACCGCTCACAGGGTAATGGAAGATTACCGCACTTTGGCAGTGCGGCATGGACTTGTCAATTCTGGGGGGATGGAAAAGGTGATGCGCATGAATGCCATTCAGTTAAGCTCCAACTCTTGCTACCAGTTCGGCTTTCAGGTGGGCGCGGGGGCGGGTCATCAGGTCGTATTCCTTCATTCTTCTGCGGATGACGCGCGGCTCCTGGCACAGTTGGTTCGCCGCCACGTCGATGGGAAGATCATCCCCCCAGGGCATTATCCAACTCGCCTGTGCGTTGCCCTGGTACCGTCGCCAGTACCGACTGGCCTTTTGAGATAGTTGCTAAGTGCCAGATCCTGCGAAAGGCATTTTGGAGTGGAAGACAGTTATCGTTGAAGATTTGTCTTACATCGAAACCTCTAAGCGAGGCGAAAACTCCCGTGCTTGGCAGTGGGTTCCGAAAGGGATCGGTTCTACACTCGCAAATGGCTCGAAGCGCACGATCAACAGATGCGATGGCCTTCCGAAACGAACGTATTCCGGTACAAGTCCACCAACGCTGTATTGCCGATGCGGATTGGCTTGGTCAGGCATTCCGCCAGCGTCAGTTCACTCGTCACGACTTGAATCTCGCCAGTGTCAATCATCTGCAAAATGCCACGCGCCGGCGTGTCCCAGGGCGTCAACTGTTCCATGCCATAGATGAAGACGTTGGCATCCAGGTAGATGTTGCGGCCGGACAGGGCACTCAGAGATGGCATTACCGGTCCCACTCGTCGCGCAGTTCACGGATGAATGCATCGGCCTCCTGGGCCGACGCGAACGAACGACCCGCTTTACCGATCAAGTCGGCAAGACGGGTCGACGAGGCCGGTTTGCGAGGCGACTCTTCCGCCAGCAGGATAATCACTTCCGCCCGCGCTCCTTCGGGAAGGTTGGAGCGGTCAATGACCACCCGACCGGCGGGGCCGATCGTCACCTGTTGTTTGAGGGCTTGCACCATGCCAACCATTATACCCTCAAGTTGTCGAAGCGGGCCAGCGAATTGTGATCATCGGAGGAAGCCGTGAGGATGCCGTCACCGGATGCCTGGCAACGCCGGCTCGCGCGGCTCAGCGGCCGCGCCGACGCGATGCGCGAGGCGGACTGTTACTTCTACGAACCGGTCATCGAGCGGCAGGAGGGGGCGCACGTCTGGGTCGGGGGACGGAAGTATCTCAATCTCGTTTCGTACGCCTACCTCGGTATCACAAGCCATCAGCACGTTGTTGACGCGACGATTCCCGTTGTCCGCGAATTCGGCTTCAATTCACACGGCAGTCGTATCGTCAGCGGCACAACGACTTTGCACATCTCTGTGGAGCGCCGCATTGCTCACTTTCTCTCCACCGAGTCGGCGATGGTGATCGGCAGCGGACTGACCACCAACACGTCGGTCGTCCAATCCGTCGCGGGCAAGGGCGACGTGATCTTCTACGATCGCCTGAACCATACCAGCCTGCACGATGGGTGTCGGATCAGCGGCGCGGCGCTGCGCGAATTTTCGCACGAGGACCTCGACGCGCTGGGGCCGATGCTCGATACGCCGGCGCCTGATCCGGCGGGCCTGAAGTTCGTCATCATCGACGGCGTCTTCAGCATGGATGGCGATCTCCTGGATCTGCCGAAGTTGCTCAGCATCACCAGGCCGCCCAATGGGCCTCAACGCGCGATCGTGATGGTGGATGAAGCGCACAGCTTCGGCGTGCTGGGGAAAACCGGGCGAGGCATCACCGAGCACTTCGGCATCGCGGCGAGCGAGATCGACATCCTGATGGGCGTGCTGAGCAAGGCGATCCCGTCCGTGGGTGGGTTCATCGCCGGCACGGAGGCGCTGATCCGGGCGCTCAAGGCGACCAACCACGGCTACATTTTCAGCGGCGCGCTCCCGCCGAGCGTGGTGGAGGCAGCCCGCGCGGGCATCGACGTGCTGGAGGCCGAACCCTGGCGGGTCGAGAAGATCCATGCCAACGTCCGGCGCTATTGCGACGGGTTGCGCGCCGCCGGCTTCGACCTGCACAAGGCGGGGCAAACCGCGATCGTGCCGATCCTCTGCCGCAAGGCCGAGCAGGCGTTCCAGATGACGCGCGTCTGCCGCGAGCAGGGCGTGCTGGTGACGCCGGTGACCTACCCCGCCGTGCCGATCAACGCCCCGCGCATCCGCACGACCATAACCGCGGCGATGGGAGACGCGGAGATCGATCAGGCGGTGGCCGTCCTCGCTGATGCGGCCAGACAAGCCGGCGTCATCGAGTGATGCCCCGGCGGTGAGCCGTGTATCCATGACGATCCCGGCGCCGGTCGTGACGGAGAGGGGTCAGGGCTTGAAGTCCGCCTGGTACCAGTCGAGCGTGGCTTTCAAACCTTGTTCGAATCCGACGATCGGCTCGTAGTTCAGCACCTTGCGGGCGTGGGAGATGTCGGCCTGCGAATGTTTCACATCGCCGGCGCGCGGGGGGGCGTGGATCGCCGTCAGGTCCGGCCGGCCGAAGTGTTTGGCCATCTCGACCGCGAGTTGATTCACGGTGACGCGATCGCCGCAGGCGACGTTGATGACCTCTCCTTCGATCGGCGTGGAGGATCGCGCCGCAAGGAGATTGGCGTGGACGGCGTTATCGACGTAGGTGAAATCGCGCGACTGCTCGCCGTCACCGAAGATCGTCGGGTTTTTTCCGTTCAGCAGAGCCTTGGCGAATCCGGCGATGACGGCGGCGTAGGCGCTATTGGCGTTTTGCCGCGGGCCGAAGATGTTGAAGTAGCGCAGGCTGGCGGTGTCGAGTCCGAGGCTGCCGCTCCAGGCCCGCATCATCGCCTCGGCGGCGACCTTGTTGGCGGCGTAAGGGCTTTTGGCGAGGACCGGCATGGTCTCGATCTTGGGCAGCACTTCGCTGTCGCCATAGGCGGCGGAACTGGCGGCGAACATCACCCGCCGCGCCTTCGCCTTTCTCGCCGCCTCGAGGACGTTGAACGTTCCCGTGACGTTGACGTCGTGATACGCGCGCGGCCGTTCCACGCTGTGCGGGACCGATCCCAGCGCCGCGAGATGAAAGACGAACCCGCAGCCGTCGGCGCATCGATCGAGCAGGGCCGCGTCGAGAATCGTGCCTTCCACGAGCGTCGCGCGGGGCGCGGCGCGCATGTTGTTCCGGTCTCCACCGCTGAGATCGTCGATCACCGTCACGACGGCGCCGAGTTCATCCAGCGCCGCGATCAGGTGCGATCCGATGAACCCCGCCCCTCCCGTCACCAGCGCCTTGGCGCCGTGAAAAAAATCCCCGTGTAATTCCCGCCAGTTGGTCAATGCCGTTTTCATCGGTGGAAAATCCTAACCGAGCCACCGACCGATCGAAAGAGGCGGGAGTGATGAAAGCGGGTTCTGTCGATATAGTGCGCCCATGCGAATCGGACACGGTTACGATCTTCATCGGCTTCAGGCCGGTGGAAGGCTGATGCTGTCGGGGGTGACGGCGTCGGAGGAGATGAGCGCGATCGCGCACAGCGATGGCGACGTGGTTCTGCACGCGATCGTCGATGCGGTGCTCGGCGCCCTGGGCGCGGGGGATATTGGGGAGCGGTTTCCCAACACCGATCCGCGCTGGAAAGGCGCCGCGAGCCGGGTGTTTCTCGAGGAGGTCTGGGAGGAAGCCGCCGCCCGGGGGCTGGAGCTGGCGAATCTGGATGTGACGATTCTTGCGGAGCGTCCGAAAATCAAGCCCCTCAAGCCGCGTATGCTTGCATCGCTGGCCGATATCCTGAAAGTGCCGGAGGACCGGTTGAACATCAAGGCCGGCACCAACGAGGGCTGCGACGCCATCGGGCGCGGGGAGGCGATCGCCTCCCACGCCGTCGTGTTGCTGGCGCCCGCCGCATTGCACTAGAATCCCGGCTGTTTCATCGATCCCCCTGTCGCAAGGATACCGACAAGCTCATGACGTTACGCGTTTACAACACACTGTCGAAACAGAAGGAACTGTTCGAGCCGGTGCGCCCGGGACGGGTGGGGATTTACCTGTGCGGGCCGACCGTTTACAAGCCGCCGCACATCGGGCACATGGTCGGTCCGGTGATTTTCGACGCAATCAAGCGATATCTCGTCCACAAGGGATACGAGGTCACCCTGGTCGTCAACATCACCGACGTCGAGGACAAGCTCATCGAGGCCGCCGGCAGGCTGAACACGACGGTGCAGGAACTGGCGGACCAGTACACCCGCGAATACCTCGATTGCCTGGCGAGGCTGGGGATCGACACGATCGATCGATTTCCCAAGGCGTCGGAGCACATGGGGGAGATCATCGCGATCTGCGAGAAGCTCATCGCCGACGGGAACGCCTACGCCGCCGAAGGCAATGTTTATTTCGATGTCGGCAAAGACGACGATTATGGGAAGCTTTCGCATCGCAACGTTGGTGAGCAGGAAAGCGGGACGCGCGCCGTCGAGGCGGCGGGGAAGCGCGATCCGGCCGACTTCGCGCTGTGGAAAGCCGCCCGCGAAGGCGAGCCAAGCTGGGAGTCGCCCTGGGGCAAAGGCCGTCCCGGCTGGCACATCGAGTGCTCGGCGATGAGCATGAAATATCTCGGGGAAACCTTCGACATTCATGGTGGGGGGATGGATCTCCTGTTCCCGCATCATGAGAACGAGCTGGCGCAGTCGGAGTCCGCGACGGGCAAGCCGTTCGTCAAGTACTGGATGCACAACGGGCTGACGCGCATCAAGACCAAGCTCGCCAGCGGCGAGTGGGCGGATGAGAAGATGAGCGGCAGCCTGGGGAACGTGGTGTCGGCGCGCGAGCTGATCGAGAAGCACGGATCGGAGCTGCTTCGCTACATGCTGCTCGGCACGCACTATCGCCGTCCGATCGAGTTCACCGACGAGGTGATGTCCGCCGCCCGGAAGGGATTGAACGTTTTCTTCCGTTTGTTCGAGCGCATCGAGCGTCTCACCGGTCGGCCGTTGCCCGATCAAGGCCCGGACATGGATCAATCCGCGGCCGGACTGCTGGAATCCGAGCATGGGGAGTTCGCGCGCACGATCCTCAATTTCAAGATGAAATTCCTCGAGATGATGGACGACGACTTCAACACCGCCGGGGCGATCGCGGTCTTTCACGAGATGGCCGGGGAGATCAACGGCTTCATTGAGCGGAACGAAGTCGAGCGCCGCAAGGGCGCGGAGCCGATCACGGTCGCCGCCGCGGCGGCGCAAAGCGTGAAGAACCTCGGGCAGGTGCTCGGGTTGTTCCGTGCCAAACCCGGTCGCGAGGAGGCGCAGGACTCGGGTCTGGCCGACAGCCTGATGGCGCTGTTGATCCGAATCCGGCAGGATGCGCGCAAGGACAGAAATTTCGCCCTCGCCGACGCGGTGCGCAATGGGCTGTCGGAAATCGGCGTCACCCTCGAGGACCGCGCCGACGGCACGATCTGGCGGAAAGAATGAAGCTGGCTTTCTCGACAAACGCCTACACGCGGTTTTCGCTCGTCGACGCCATCCGCGGGATCGCCTCCGCCGGATTCGAGGGGGTCGAAATCCTCGCCGACGCGCCGCACGCCTATCCCGATGCGATCGACGACGCCCTGGTCGCCTCGACCCGCCGGGCCCTCGATGAAACCGGTCTGGCTGTCAGCAATGTCAATTGCAACTGCTCTTTCGGCTACTGGAAGGACGCCCCGCCGGAGCCTTATTTCGAGCCGAGCCTGATCAGCCCCAATTCCCGGCATCGCGAGGATCGCACGCGCCTCATCCTCAAGGCGCTCGATTTCACCGCCGCGATTGGCGCGCGAAACATCAGCATCACCAGCGGTCGGCTCCTCGGAGGCATGCCCCCCGATCTCGCGGCCGGACAGTTCGAGCGGTCGATTCTGCCGATCCTCGATCACGCCGACCGTCTCGGCGTCGATGTCGGCATCGAATGCGAGCCGGGACTGTATCTCGAATACATCGCCGAACTGCGCGCCTGGTGCGAGAGGCTCGATCATCCCCGTCTGGGCGCCAATCTTGACATCGGACACAGCGTGGTCATCGGCGAGGAGATTCCCGAGGTGATCGGGCTGATGAAAGGCCGGATCTGGAACATGCACGTCGAAGACCTGCCCGGCCGGAAGCATTACCACATGATCCCCGGCGAAGGCACGCTTGACTGGACCGCGCTGTGCGACGCCGTCTCGAGGATCGATTACGATCGCTTTCTCACCGTCGAGCTTTACACCCATACCCAGGCCCCGCAGGAGGCGGCGGAGAAGAGCCATCGCTTCCTCGATCGGTTGCGTCGCTCGGGGTCGTCGGACAGAATTCCGAAGTTATGAATCAACGGGCGAAGAAATGGCTGAAGTTCGTGCTGCGATGGGGCATCGCGGTCGCGGGCATCGCCTATGTGCTGTGGAACGTCACCATCAACGACCGGGTGATGGTTCTCGACGCCGACACCCATCTTCCGATCCATGTGCCCGCGCTGAACGATCCCGGCGACGGCGACCGACAGTATCGGATCGTCATCCGGGATGAATCGGGCGCGCAGACGACTCGCACGGTCGAGCATGACGATCTGTGGGTGCGTCCGGATCAGAAGACGGTCGCGCTGCGATCCGACGACGGCGAAACGCCGGTGGCGCTGCTGGCGGTCAAGCCCGCCGATCGGCACGACGACGGCAGCATTCCCAAGGCGCTGCTGATCGCCAATGCCGACACCGGCCGCGGCGAGATCATCACGCCTGCCGACGTGAAAGGGGGCTATCGCGTCGCCGTTCCCTATCCGATCGTCGAGATCGGGCTGGCCAGGACGCTGCGCGAAGCCGACATCGCCTTCCTCATGGGCGCCATCGCCATCTTCCCCGTCACGTTTCTGCTCACCGCCTATCGCTGGAACGAGTTGCTCAAGGCCCTGGACATTCGCATCGGGCAGGGCAAAACCTTCACCCTGAACATGGTCGGGGCCTTCTACAACTCCTTCATGCCGGGCATGACCGGTGGAGACCTGCTCAAGGCCTGGTACGTCGCCAAGCATACGACGCATCGCACCCGCGCGGTGATGTCGGTGTTGATCGACCGCATCATCGGGCTGCTGGCGCTGGTGATCCTTGGGGGAGCGATGGCGGCGCTTCAGTGGGACATTCCCGACTGCCGCCGCGTCGCGCTGCTGTCGGCGGGGCTGATCGGGTTGGTGATCGTCGGGCTGATCGTCTTTTACACCCCGTTTCTCCGAAAATGGACCGGTCTCGATTTCATCCTCGATCGCCTGCCAATGCAGAGGCAGTTGCGAAAGGCGATCGAGGCCATGGAGATTTATCGCCGGCGTCCTTTCCTGGTGCTGTGGACGCTGATCATCACCTTTCCTGTCCATATCACGGTGATCTTCTCCGCGACGCTGTCGGGGATGGCGTTTGGCTTGCCGCTGGAGCTGCCGTATTACTGGGTGGTCGTTCCCGTCGTGGTGCTTGTCGGGGCCATCCCGATTTCGCCGCAGGGCGCCGGCGTGATGGAGTTTTTCGCCATTGAACTGACTCGCCGGCATGGCGTCACCGTCAGTCAGGCCTTCGCGCTCACGATGTCCATTCGCCTCGTGCAGATGCTCTGGAATCTGACCGGCGGGGTCTTCGTCTTTCGCGGGGGGTATCATGCCCCGACCGAGAAGGAACAGGAGTCGCTGGAGGCCGACGAAGCCGCCGCCGGAGCGGCGGTCGCGCGGCAGGCATGATCCAGGGCAAGTGCATGCGCCCCGGCCCATAAGGATTTCGATGGATCGTTGAACTCCAATCATCCGGCATCCTCATGCTTCGCAAGATCGATCGCGTCATCCTCCGCATGCCCAGCCTCGAGAGCGCGATACGCCACTATCGCGACGTGCTCGGGATGAAGCTTCTCCGTCGCGAGAAGGCGCTGGCGTGCTTCTCACTGGAAGACGGGGGAGAGCTTGTGCTGCATGACGATCCCGATCTCCCGTTCGAGGAGGTTTACTATCTTGTCGAGGATGTGCGCGACCTGTACGAGCGACGAGAGGCGCTGCATTTGAAATTCGTCTCCCCGCCGGCGCGGGTGTCGCGGGGATACAAGGCGGTGATCCGGGATCCGTTTGGGACGGTGTTGCGGATTCTGGATCGTCGCGGGGAGGATTCCTCGACGGCGATCGAGGACGCCCGGCCGGCAGGCGGGCTGCTGTTCGCGGGGGTGGAGCCTCACATTCCCACGAAGAAGGAGGCGCTGATCGCCGCGTATGAGAGGATCGGACGCACCGCCGACGATCTGCCCTACACGCCGCATTTTGAAACAATATACAACGACTATGCGGCGCATCATCCCGAGGCCCGGCCGACCCGGCAGGAGGTGTGGCGTCATCTGCTCAATCTTCGCAAGGGAGGCAAACTGCCCCGGCTTGGCGAGGCCCGCACCATGCCCCCGGAGATTTCTCCCGAGGCCCGACAGCAGTTGCGCGACATGCTCGGCGAGGACATCGGCAAACGCGATCGGCTCCCCTATACCCCCCGGTTCGACCAGATCGTCGATGCCTTCAACAAGACCCGGCCGCGCCCGCTTTCCCCGCACCTGGTCTGGCGGCTCGTCGCCACACTCGCAAAATG
>CAYUNS010000021.1:0-1967 GCA_964446155.1 uncultured Tepidisphaeraceae bacterium
GAATCCGGTAATACTGGTTGAACGCATAGAACATCAGGTTGATCCCGAGACGGTGGGCTTCGACGGCGACCTGCGGCGAGGCGCCGGAATGCCCGGTTTTCCAGGCGTCGTTCATGTCGCCCTGGTGATAGAAGACGACCCAGCGGCCGTTGTGCTTGAGACCCAGCGCCCGCCGCCCGGAGTGGTGCCACAGCGGAGGCGCGCCGTTGGGAAACTGGTAATAGCAGCGATAGATGTAGTCGTCGTTGGCGATGTCCACCCATGGCAGCTCGGGGAACACCTGTCGCATGACGGTTCGGAAGGCTGAATCGAACGTGCCACCGCCGTTGTCGGCGATCAGCATGCCTCCTTCCTCGAGGCAGTACCACCGCAACGTCTTGATCTCGGCGCTGGAGAGACGCATCCCCTGCTTGCCGGTGATGAAGACGAACGGGGGTTTCTGGCCTTTGGGGAAATAGCGCAGATCCTGGATGGCGATGGCCTCGGTGTTGGGAGCGATCTTGAAGCCGGTTTCATCCCGGAAATGCAGGAGCATATTGTAATCGGCATCGACGCCCATGTCCTGGTCCCAGTCGCCGCCGGCGTACTGAAGGCGGATGAATCGAACGCGGGCGTTCTCCATGCCTTCCGGCCAGCCGCCTTCGGTTCCACCACCCTTGCCCGGTCGGCCGGTCGCGCCACCGGTCGCCTCGTAGGTTTGGCGCGTCTGCTCATCGACCTGAGCCAGCGTTTGGGAATCCTCGATCTTGGGACGATAGAGGATCACCGCACTGTTGGGGTTGATGATCAACCGCTCTTTCTTCACGCGATGGATACGCTGGACGACAATCTGCCTGGCTTGCGCGCTTTCCTGTCCGCTGCCCTTGGGCAGAGCATAAGGTTCCACCCATCCCAAGCGCCAGGGAATGGTCAGGAGCAGCAGCAGAAGCAACTGCGAAAAAAGTCCGATGACCAGCGCCTGGTAGAAGCGGGGATCGTGCGTTCCCCAGTACCATGCGTCATCGCGCAGGGGATTCCACTCGCGTTCGCGTCCACGGATGGGGCGCGTCAGCCACCTCCCCACCGGCGCGAGAAATCGCAGCAGAGTGGCCGTGGTCGTCGAGATGGCGGCTTGAATCCTGGACATGTTTTACATCAGTTGAGAAGACGGTCGATATCCAGGTCGTCCATGCTCGGGCCGGGACGACGCGGCTGGGGACGATCGTCAACAGCCGCGGGAGCGGAAGGCGCGGGTTCCACTCGATTCGGCCGCGCGGGCGCGGGAGGCGCGCCCAGCGTCGGTGACGCGGGCGCATCGGCGCGATCGGGAGAAGAAACGGCCGGAACCTCGGCGGAAACGGGGGCTTCGCCAGGGGATCGCAGCGCGTACGGAATGGTCATCGCAAGCATCGCCACGCTCTGCACGACCAGTGAGATCACCATCGCCTGCAACAGCCGGCTGCGTGCCATGCTCCCCATCGCCTCGGCGGCGCTGCGCCCCTTCAGCGAAGCCACGAAGGCCTGCAATTCGGCCCGTGTGCCGTCCAGATTCGTTCGAAGTCGAGTTGCCCGTGAATCAGCGCTCATATCATTCACTCTCGTTGGTTGGAGTTTCGAGGACGCGGAACAATTCTCCGCCGGCGTCGCCGATATCGAGCATGACCTGCCCGAAGACTTTTTCGGGCACGGTTCTGTCGATTTTGATGGCCACCCGCCGCTGCCCGGGGGCACGGTCGGCGAGCATTTCACTGACGATGCCGCCGACCGCCGACCGCGCCACCGCGTGACCATCGACGAAGACCCGATGGTCTTCATTGACGATGATCGACACCACGGTGTTGCTGTTCGGGTCCAGGGTCATGGTGGAATCGGCGGGAGTCCACTGGACCGAGCTTTCGTTGGCATCGCGCGCCAGCACGATAAAGAAGATCAGCAGGAGAAACGCCACATCGGCGGTGCTGGCAAGCGGAATCACGGCCGGGCGTCGG
>CAYUNS010000021.1:1977-11848 GCA_964446155.1 uncultured Tepidisphaeraceae bacterium
GGAACGTCGGGGGATCTTCATGGGATGAATTCCTCCTGGACGTCCTCGCCGCCAGTGGCATCGCCTCCATCCATCTGTGGCGCGGGAATGCCGCCGGCCAATTCGATGGCGCTGACGGTGTCCGACCAGCGCTGATAGGTGACATTGCCGTCGCTGGCGATCATGACGACGCGCTGCGATAGTTCCGTGGCGTTTTGCAGCCGTCGCTGAAGTTCCTGTGTCAGGTTCGCGTCCGCCGGAAGCACCTCGCCGTCGATCGCCAGCACGGTCGAGGTGACGACGACCTGGGGATTCTTCGAATCCTGGTTGTTGGAGGCGGCTTCCACCGTGCTGGGCAGATCCAGGGCGCGCCCGATATCAGTCTGGTTGCTGGCGGCGACCAGAAAGAAGATCAGGAGCAGAAAGGCCACGTCGGCCGTGCTCGTGAGGGGGATCTCGGGAGTGGGACGTTTTCGTCGCTTCATTCGGAAGCCTCATTGCGTCGATTGGCGGCAGCGCCGGATCGTGCCTCCGAAGCGGCCGGGGTCGCGCCTTGCGCCGGCGACGGCTTTTTCGTGGCAACAGGTTGCGCCGCTGGCGCATTCGCACCGGTATCCGATAGCGCCTCACCGCCGATGACGGCCATCAGCGCCAGATTCTGTACCAGCTCACTGGCGCCTTCTTCCACGGTCAGCACCCAGGCGTCGATGCGGTTGGAGAGAGCGTTGTAGGACCATTGGGCGATGATGCCGACCACCAGGCCCAGGATGGTCGTGTAGAGCGCGACCTTGATGCCTGCGGCGGCGAGTTGGATGATGCTGCCCGTGCCGGCGCCGGCCTCGATGTCGCCGAACGACACCACCAGCCCCTGCACGGTTCCGAGGAAGCCGAAAAGCGGGCCGAGCGCGGCGATGGTCGCGAGCATCGGCAGATGCCTTTCCAGGACCGCCACCAGGTGCGGGCCGTAGTCGTCGATGGCCCGACTGACTTCGACTTCGATCTGGTCGGCGGGCTTGTTCAGCGCCTTGAGCAGCTTGTAGCGTCGCAATCCCACCGCCAGTGTCGCCGGAAGCGGGCCGTTGGTGCTGTCGCAATGATCAATGGCGTCGTCCACGCGACCGCCGGCCAGCAGCGACTTGATCTTGGCGCGGAACGCGGTGGTATCCATGCGGATCGAGCGAAACGCCCCGACTCGCTCGATGATGATCGCCACCGCGATCACCTGGCAGATGAACAGCGGGATCATGAACGCGCCACCATCCACATACCATCCAATCAGCCCCTGATGCCACCAGGAACTGTCGCCGGTGGTCGTGGTCTGCGCCGTGGTTTCCGCCGCGGCCTGTGCCAATGTGAAAAGAAACATCGATCTGCCTCTCAATCTCTGTTAGCCCCGTCCATCACGGGGAATTGGGCGATGCGCCGGGGGTGTTTTCCTCGGCGGCTTTACGGTTGATGACTTCAAGGAGGTCCCTGGCCTTGGCAGCGCTGGCCGAATTGGGATATTCCGTCAGCAGTTGCTGCGCTTTGCGCTTGGCCGTCTCGAAATCCCCGGTGCGGTGCGCCGCAACCATCCATTTCAGCAGCATCCGATCAAGAAAGCCCGCGTCGGGGTAGTCGGCGATCACCCGCTCCATCAATTGGATGGCGCGAGCATAATCTCCGGAAGTGATGTAGTAGTTGACGATCTTGTCGAGGGCATCGCCCGCGAACGGCGAGCCGGGATACGATTCGGCACACATGCGATATGCCGCCAGGGCGCTGGTGAGGACCGGCTGCGCGTTCTGCGACCACCGCGAGCGGGCGATGGCGTCGGCTATGGCGATCTTCTCCAACACCTCACCGGTCCGGTATTGCGCCTCGGCCTTAAGGTCGCTGCGGGGCAGTTTGAGCACGGCGTTGAAGATCGGAATCGCCTCGTGCGGGGTGTCGGTTTCCATCCGCGCCAGCCCGATCTTCAACAGGGCGCGATCCACCAGCGTGGAATCGGGGAACAGCCGGGTCAGGGTGTTGCAAACCTCGATGGCTTCCTTGAGCTTGTCCTGAACCAGCAGCAGATCCCACTTGATGCTGAACGCCTCCTCGACCAGCGCCCGGTCGAGGCTTGCCCTGGTGCTGGTGGCGATCACGTCGTTCACGCGATACAGCCCCTCGTCGGCTTTCTCACTGGCCTTGTTCACCAGCCCGACATCCTTGAAAACCGTGCCCAGCCGCAGAAAGATTCGCGCTTCAATCAGATCCTTGCGGGCCTTGAGGTCCACCGAATCGACGATCCGCTGTTCGATTTTCACGTCCTGGATCTGCCCCAGAACCAGTTGGGCCTGATAGGAGAGGACGCGGGGATCCCCTCCCAGGGCGTGGGTTTCGTCCTCGTAGGTGACGATGATGTCGTCGCCTTTCATGACGGACAAAACGCTGTCACCGTCCTTGATCTTTGACGCATCATCAACGAGTTGAGGTGTTACCGTGCCACCGAATATCCCCCCCCGCGTGTCCAGTTCCGTCAGCCGGACATTCACGCTGTCGCGGATGATCCACCGCAGCTCCTCGTCAAGCTCGACGCCGGCGCGTTCCAGGGGTTCTTCCCGTTCGGCTTTGTACTGTGAATGAACTCTCACGGTGAGCGTATCGCGAGTGTTGCTGATGTCGCGGTCGAGATCCTTCACCCGGATGAAGGCGGGATCGTCGGCGAAGATGCCGGTGGCGTACGATTCGTAGGCGCCGTCGGTAAAGCCGACGGACGCGGAGGAGACCATCCGCACCTCGGCGGAGCGGGCTTCGTTGATTCGCCCGTCCTCGGTGTTCTCGTCCGTGTACCGGACGGTGACTCGTTCGCCGCCGGTGATTTGCAGCAGCCCGTCGCCGACCTGGGGGTCGCCCTGAATGGTCTGGATCGATCCGATGTAGTATTCGCCGGAACGACCGAGCGGTTCGAGGACGATTGTTTCACGATCCCCGCTGCGCGTGGTGATTTCGGCGGAGGTGGTTCCGCCAGTGGATCGCAGGACGACCAGGTCCTTGTCGAGGATCTTGATGTACAACCGGTGGCCGGCTTCGGCGAGGATTTCATTTTCGCGGTCGGGTTCGACGCTGGTGCCGACCATCTCGAGCGCCTCGAACGCCCTGGACCAGCGGCCGAGCTTGAAATGGCACTGCCCGATGTAATAGTAAGCTTCGTTGGCGAAGACACTCCAGGCGTGCTCGTTGGTGACGCGACGCAGCGCCACGAACGCGCTGTCGAAATCAGACAGGTCGTAGTGGCAGATGCCGATCTGGTAGAGTCCCTCGGCCTGCTCGTCAGGGTTCTCGGATTCGGCGACTTTGGCGAACTGCCGGATCGCCAGGTCGAACTGCCGGGTCTCCCGCAGGTGCTGCCCGAGAGCGAGGTGGGCCTTGAAACGCACCTTGCTGCGAGGGAAGTTGTCGGGCACGGAAGCGATGAGGTTGACGCCGCGTTCGGTCTGCCCCATTTCGAGCAACTCGATGCCCCTGTTGAGCATTTCGTTGGCTTTGAAATCCATCCGCGCGTCCTCGGCGGCGGCGGCTTCGGCGGTGGAATGGTCGGCAGGCGCCGGCTGGGCAAAGACGCCTGTCGGCAACCATACCGACGCCACCGCCGCGCACAGCGAGGCTTGAACAATCCGAACCCTGGTATTGCTGCTATTCATGAATGACGCCTCCACCGGTCTTGATGCCGTAGTCCTCGAGAAGCTGATGCGCGCGTGATGATTCCGGGCTGTCCTTGAAGCGCGACAATATCGCCCTGGCGTATGTCGCGGCCTGTTTTCGATTCCCGCCTCGATGGCAGTTTTCCGCCTGCTGCCAAAGGGCACGCGCGGCCTGGTCGGGGAACATGTTCTGGATTTCCTGTAGCGTGCGGAGTGAATCCTCGAGCCGGCCCATTCGCATGTAGCTGTCCTGGATGGCCCAGAGAGTGTGCGGTGGATTGTTCAGTTCCGTATAGAGCTTGATGGCCTCTTCCTGACGGTTGAGGCGATGTCGGTACAGTTCGGCCCGGGCCTGTTTGGCGCGTTGGGCCCATTCGGCATCCCCTGCCGCTTCCAGGTCAAGCAAGGACTGGAGGGCCTCCTCGAGCTGATTTCGCCGAACAAGATTCTCGTATGCCTCGAACTGCGCCCGATGCCGGTTGTGCATCCGTTGAATACAGTAATCGCTCAGATCGTATGCGTTGCCATCACGGCAGAGGTTGGCCAATCGCGCCAGGCGGTCATCCGCCTCGTTCGGATCCTGTGGGGAGCGGGCGACCTGCACGGCTTCCTCGAGGCGTTTTTGCTTATCCGGTAAATCACCCACGAAATACACCAGGGCGTGGGCGGCGGAACTGTGCCACTCCCATTGCTTGTCTGTTTCCTCCCACCAGCGGCGTGTCGTCGTGAACCAGTCGAGCAGCGCCCTGCCCTGCTCGGGGGTGAGCTTGTTGCCGAACGCCGTGGGCAACGTGTGTGCCTGATGCCTGTAACGCCACAACGTACCGTAGGCCTGTCCCCAGATTTGCGCGGCGATGCGCTGTCGGTTCGCCGGGGTTTCCCGGAGTTCCTCATCACTCATCTCGAGGAGGAACTGCTCGACCTCCGGCAGTTTTTTCCGCAACACCTGGCAGGCGATGAGGCTGTTGGTTGCATGCTGGACGTGATCGTCACTGCTGCCCTTGAAGTTGCGGATGACCTTCTTCCAGGCCAGGACCGCCTCATCGAATTCGGCATTGTTCCAGTGGTTGTCGGCGAGTTGCCGGATCGCCCCGGCCGTCAGCGGATGATCGACGAAGCGGGGGTCTTCGGTCATCCGCTTCAGAACTTGCAGCCCCTTGAGCGTGTCGCCGTTCTGGATATGCGCGATGCCGATGTGGTACATCGCCGCGCCGGCATCACCGGTCTGGTCACCGAAGAAGTCCACCACCTCGTGATACACCTTGATGGCGGAATTGCGGTTCGTGGCGTTGTGGAGGCAGTAACCGTGCATGAACAGGATATAGGACAGGTTCGATGAATCACCGAACTGCAGCTTGAACTTCTCAAACTCACCGGCGGCGGCTTTGTAGTTGTTCTGCCTCACCAGATTGGCGGCCTTGTCGTACTGCGCGCGCTCGAAGGGATTCATGCGCTTGTAACGCTCGTTATCAAGCTCCCAGCGCCAACGCGCCCAGGCGACGTTCGGCGCCAGCGCCATCGTCAGCACGATGCCAAGCAACGCCCATTTCATCAGTGTCGTGACGGGAGTTTTCACTGTGATATCCTCGCGGCATCTCCGAAGGCCTCGTCGGTCAACCGCCCGCGCGCGAATTTGGCCCATCTGTCGTCGGGATAATCCCACGTCAGTCTTTTGAACATCTGGTAAGCCTGAACATATTCTCGCTCCTGGTACAACGAATCGCCCAGCCAGTACATGGCTTCGGCCCGCACTTCCTTTTCATCGAGATAGGTCTCGATCAGCGTGTTGAACAGTGGAGAGGCGTTCTTGAACTCCTGCAGCTTGTAGGCGCAATGCCCTGCAAGCAGCAGCGCCTGCGGCGCCAGCCGATGCGTGGGATTCTTCTGCTGGAACTGCTTGAAGATGCGTCCCGCCACGTCGTAGGAATTCTGCTTGTAGTAGTGGTTGCCCAGCCGGATCGTCGCATCGGCGACGAGCGCATGTTCCGGGTAAATGTAGGTCAGCTTCACATATTCCTCGGACGCCTGATCGAAATTCTCCTGCAATTCGTAGCACAGCGCCTTTTTGTATTGCGAAATAGGGGCGTATTCGGAATCAGGATAGGAACTGATTACGACCGAGTAGCGGCTGATGGCCTCGCCGTAGTCGCCCAGTTCCTGCGCCAGGTTGGCCAGCAGGTAGTCCCCCTGTGCCGCCAGCGCCGTGTCGGGATAGTCGCGAAGCGCTTCCTCGAGGATGGTCTTCCCGCGGGTGATGCCGGCGGTTGCCTGGTCGGTCTGACCGATCTTGCGATGCTCCTTGGCCATCTCGAATAACGCCTCGGCCATCAGGAAGCGGGTCTTGACGGCGATCTCCTGGTCCTTGAACCGCTTGGTGAAAGTCGCCAGTTCCGCATCCGATCCAAGATGAATCCGTCCGGTCGCCTGCACGGTCCGCGGCTCAACCGAATCGAGCGGGCGTTCATCGACATAGCTGAAACTGAGTTCTTCCCCGAAGAAGACGCTGAGAACGTCATCGTCCGTTTTGGCGGGCGGCAGCTTGCCGTCCACTTTTTCGCCGATGAACCGCGGCTCAAAGGCGGCGGTGAAGACGCCTGAATGGGAAAGCGTTTCGCTCAGGGTCAGTGTCAACCGATCGCCGCCGCTGCCGGTGACGGCGACCTGGATTTCGTCGCGCTCGTCGGTCAGGTCGCGTCCGGGATCGGTCACCTTGACCCAGAACTTCTCACCGAGATGGATCGCGTCCATCTGGACGCGATAGGTGCTGTCGAGCAGTTCCAGGCGGGCTTGCGAGCGCAGCTCGACCGAAGTTTGCGCGAGCGTGTTGCCATCGGCGTCATCGATGCGGATATGCACCACATCGGAACCGCTGACCAGCAGCGTGGGCACTCGATAGGCTGAATCATCACCGTCCTGCGTGGGTGATCCAATCGCCCCAATGACCAGGTCGTCGATAGGATCGCCGGGGCTGCCGACCTGCAGCCGGGCGATGCCGGCGAAAACGCCGTCGCGAAGCATTTCCTTCGCTCCGCGCCGATTCTGGGACTTCAACTGAATCGAGTATCCCTTGGACAGAGCCAGGGTATCGATCGGACCGAGGATCATCGGAGCGATCAGGGTGGTGGGATCCCGACCTTCACGCTTCGCCGCCTGCAGTTCCGATTCGGACACCAGCGTGGCGTTCAACGTGCTGCCCCCGTGGAGCGCCATCTTCGGATAGGCGACCTCCCAGAGAAGTGGAGCGGCAACGCTGGCGATGATGCCCGGCGGCTGCGTGTCGGTGGGCATGTCAGCCGAAACATAATCCGGATGCCGCGCGATCGGCAACGGTTTGTAAAGAACGGGCGGTTCTTCGTTTTTCGAGGAGCTTGTCCGTCGGCGTAGCGTTTGCGCTTCCAGGCTGTCGTCCTCGACCATGGTCACCGAAGTGCGATACACCAGGATTTCCGGCGTGCTCAAACCGGATTCGTTGACCAAAAACGACCTCTCGACCGGCACACCGGGATTGGTGTTTTCAGCATCCAGGTAGCTGACGGTGATGCGGTCTCCCTGTTGAATCCGGAGGGTATCCGGAGCGGGCTGATCGCCAAACTTCAGAATCGCGACAAACCGACCGGCGTGTTCGTTGAACTGTCCCCACTCATTCGTTTCCAAGGCCTTGAGCGTCAGCTCGTGGCCGGACGACGCTTTGACCCGCACCTCGACCTGATCGCGTTCGGTGGTCGTGTCCATGTCGTAATCGACGACGACCACCGCGACCTGGTCCCCGATCCGAACCCGCTGGGCCGGGAGAAGCGTGATGTGTCGATTTCCCCTGTCGTCCATCGTCATCGACTCGCTGACCAAACTGATGGAGCCGTTGAAGTATGAGCTGTTCAGCTTGGCGTCCAGCACCTGCTCGCCATCCCACAGGCGCTTTGTGTCGACGTATTGGACATTGATCTCGTCGCCGGGCGCGATCTCGAGCGTTCGGTTGTCGAGTCCCTGTGTGAAATCCTCCTTGACCGGCACGATGGTTTTACCGCCGGCATCGGTGATGGTGAACGTGTTGGCGCTGACCGACAGGCCGTTGAACTCGTTGAAGACCAGCCGGAGCTTACGCAGCCGCTGCGGCGTATCGAGCGTCAGCAACAGTTTGTCATCCTCGATGCGGATCGTCCCTTGCGGCTTGAGAATATCGAGCAATTCCGGATGCGCCTCGACTGAGAACCATGCATCGGGGATCGGTTCGTAATTGCCTTCATCGGTTCGATAGCCCAGCACCATGGCCGAAGCGGCTTCATGGTGTGTGGACAACAGCTCGAAAGTATGCGGACCGGAGGGAAGCTCGACGCGTCGGGACGGTTCCATGTCCGCCGCGTTTCGCAGCGACCCCCCGAGAACGGTCTGGCCATCGATGATGGCATAGCCGGTCAGGTGGCCGATGTTCGGGCTTAGGAACTTCAGTTCCAGCGCCCTGGCTTCGGGGAGATAGAACGTGCCGCGAAGCCGGGTGGTGAGCCAGCCGTTTCCTTTGCGGCCGGTATTTTCCTCTCGCTTGAACGCGGCGGTTTCCTGCCAGTGCGACGTTGTCGGAGCCAGCCGAAGGTGCCGATGAATCTGGTCCGACCTCGGTCCCGGATTTCCGGAGGCGACGTCGAGAACCAATCCCCCGCGAGCGGCATCCGGACGGGCCGGATAGGACGCCAATTCCTCGTAGTGCTCGGAGAGCATCCCGAGCATCGTCACTGATTGAATCTGATCGGGGTTGGGCAGCTGGATGCTCGCCGACGCGACCTCGGCGCTGCTCATGGTGTCCACCTCGATCCACTTGGGTTTGACGGCATCAGCGAGACTGATCCACGGTTTGGCATCGCCGATGCGGATCATCGACGCCGGGTTTGCGTTGATGTCGGTGTCCGAGGCGTCAGCACGGGGCAACGGGATGGAGGTCGGGACCGCGCCCCGGAAAATGCCTGTGTGCGGGCCGGTCTCGGTCAGTACGAATTTCTCGATGGCATCGCCGGAGGTGGTCCGCAGGTCCACCTGTACGGTGTCGGGTTCGCTGGTGAGATCGCGGTCGGGATCACTGACCTGCACATAGACCGGGCTGCCCGGGCGGACGGTGCGTCCGCTGCGGCTGATCTCAAGCTGCCGGCTCCCCCGCCTCCGCTCCTGCTCCTGCATCCTGAGTTCAAGATCGCGTTGCTCCTGTTCAACAGGGCTGAGAATCTGCTCACTGCTGGCTTGCAGGCGGGCATCGCTGCGCACCTCAAGCTCCTTGGGGGGATAGCTCAGGTTGTTGGCCTTCTGAAACTCGGCATCGATGGCGTAGCTGACCACGTCGGCGCCGCCGACCTCGAGCGTCATGTTTCGGGGCTGGGGCTGACCCAGCCCGGTGGGAATGGTGGCCTGGAACAGGTTGCGGTCGGAACTGGACGGGACAAGGTTGACGTGTTCCTCATCGCCCCCGACGCTGGTCCGAACGACCACCGGGATCGACGCGCCCGCGCGGGCGATCGACAGATTACGATCATGGAGCCTGAGAATGAGAGGTCGTCCGGGGACGAGGGTGGTCTGGAGTTGTTCCATGCCGATTTCGACGATGGGGTTGTCCATTCCGCCTCGGACATAGGGCTTCAGTTCGCCTTCGAGCAAGGCCGCCTCGACATGACCGGACACGCGCTCCTTCACTTGGCGCACATACCTGGCGGCCTCGGCGTAGTTTTCCTGCTGGAATTCAATGCGGGCATAGAGGTAGCAGGCCTCGGCTTGCGTATTGATGTCGTCGGCGTTCATCATCCGCTGCAGCATCGCCTCGGCATCGGCGTAGTTGCGGGTCAGAACGTGCAACTCGACCAGGCGATAGGTCGCCTTGATCCCCGCCTCGGTGCCGCGATAGCGGTCGTTGTTGCGAAGACCTTCGTACTCGAGTCGGGCGGCGGGATAGTTCTGCAAGTCGCGGTAGATATCCCCGCGGGCCAGCAGAATCCGGGCCGACACTTCGGGATCGAGCCGGGACTCGTCGAGCAGCACGGTGAAGCAGAACTCGAGGGCGCGCTGCAGCGAATCGCCTTTCTGCTTGCGCAATTGCTCGATGGTCCATGCGATGAACCGTTCATCGAAGACCTTCCAGTTCTCGGTCAGCAGCTTGAGTCGAGCGGGCGTACCGGCCAGTTCCCATGCCTGCGCTTCCTGTCCAAGCGTCAAGGCGCTGGAGGCGCGGTAGAGATCATAGAGCGGGC